>JBCDKB010000074.1:0-24701 GCA_038747035.1 Acidobacteriota bacterium
CACCCGCCGCGTCGAAAGTCGCGTCGCGGTAGCTGACGTTGGTCGTCCAGGCCGGATCGCCGAAACGACCGGCGATTTCCGCCGGCGGCAGGTCGTTCGGGATCGACCGACGCAGCAGCAGCGTGCCGCTGCGGTCGAAGACCACGAATTCATCGAGCGCAAACGCCTGTCCTTCGCCGCCGGAGACGTTCTGCAGACTAAAGAGCACCCGCGAACCGTCCCACGACCAGACGACCTCATCTTCCAGCCGCTCACCCGCAGGAATCGCAAGCTCCCGCACATCCCCGGTCGCGAGATTGAGAATCCACGCCTGCGTCAAGGTGCTCGACCCGACGGCAAAGAGCGCCGAAGTCGCGGTGGGTGACACGCTCTTTAAGGACGCGCCCGGCGGCGGCGTGGCCCAGAACTCCCCGACCACGCTGGTGCGCAGATCTTCGGTGCGGAAGCGGTAGAGATCGCCGCCGACCCGACCGAAGAAGTGATCGCCGGTGGTGTCGAAGACGTCAAAAGCCTCAAAGCCGCGGTCGCCTAGACGCACCGCCTCGCCGTCGAGGAAGCGAATCTCTGAGAAGCGCTGGGACGGGAAGAGCGGATTCTCGACCCGGATGTAATAAGCCTCGCCCGACGGCGCCACGTCCAGGTCGAGCACGCGGTCATTGCCGGTGGCGGCGAAGAGCGTCTCGAGCTGGGAGCCGTCGGCGGAGACCCGGTAGACGCCGGCCGGGAAGTCCCCGTCGGGCGCGGTGAGGCGGAAGAAGAACCACTCTTCGTCGGCCGTCGGAATCACGCCCGAGGACGGACGCGGAACGCCGCAGGTCAAGCAGCGCTCGTCGGCCAGTTCGGTACCGAGCGCATCCAGCAACGGCGCCCGGTTGGTGTCGACGCCGACCCGGGCCTGCCCGAGATCGACGCCGCCGACGGAGGCCACGACGACGTAATCCCCGTCCGAGACCAAACGTCCATCCCGTCGACGTCCGTCCCACACGGCGCGGGTCTCACCGTCGACCGACTCCGCCGTCAGCTCGACGACCGACTCCCCGGCGCCGTCGAGCACCTGCACGAGCACATCTTCAGCCGGTGCGCGGACGACCACCGCGGCGACGTCCTGCACGCCGTCGCCATTCGGCGAGATGAACCGAGGGCTCGCCGCCACGTCTCCGTCTTGGACGCCGTATTCGAGCGACGCCGAGTTATTGGCCTCGCTCCCTTCTTCAATAAGACCTTCCGGATCGACCACCACAAACGCGACGGCCAAACCTTCCGCTCCAGGAGCCGACAGCGGAATCGACGCCGTGGTCTCGGCGCCGGCCGCCAAGCTTGCGAGGCTGCCCTCGGCGAGCAGCACACCGCCGGCCTGCGGGTCGGCGTCGTAGACGCGAATCACCACGTTCGAAGTCGGCTGCTCCCCCAGATTCGAAACCGCGATCCGCAGCTCGGCCACGTCGCCGGGCGCGGGGAAGGCCGGATCCAGGGTCAACGACGCCGAGGAGATCGCGACGTCCGGCAGGCTCAGGACGGCCACGTCAAAGATGACCACGTTGTCGAGGTCGGTGATTTCCGGCGTGGCGACGTCAAATCGCGCCTCGAGGGAAAGCACTCGATCTTGGTCGTCAGGGTACCGCGGCCAGGTGAAGCCAAAGGGCGCCGAGGCCCCCGGCGCGAGGCCCGCGACGGCGAGGGGCGGGGCGATGAGCACGCCGTCCTGGGGCGTGCCGTCGTAGAGAGACACCGTCAAAGCGCCGGCGGCGGCGCCGGTATTCTCGACCACGCCGCTGATTTCGAGGGCCTGACCTTCGAGGGCAGGGGCCGGAGCCTGGACAATATTCGCGATGTCGACCTTGAGATTCGGCAGAGTGTTGGCGCCGATCGAGAAGAGGGTCTGCGCGCTGTCGTTGGCCGCATCGGAGTCCAGGATCACCGGCGAGCCGGCCAGATCGAGGGCTGCGGTCGCCGTGAAGTCCCCTTCGTCGCTCGCCCGCCAAAGGAGCTCGATCTCAGCCGACTCCCCCGCTTCAAAAAACACCGAGCGGCGGCCCAGCTCGACGGGGCCGCCGGGGCCATCCAGGGTCCACACGACTTCCACGTCGCGCTCGAGGCCGAGGGTTCCGCGGTTGGCGACCTGGGCCCTAAGCGCCACGTCCCCGCCGACCACGAAGCTACCGTCCGCGACCAGGCTTTGTACCGTCAGGTCGAGATTCGGCGTCGTGGTGACGGTCCGGCGGCCGACGTTATTGCCTTCGTCGGTTTCGGTGACCGCGCCGTCGGGGTCGATCTCGAGCGTATAGGTGGCGCCGCCGGCCGAAGTCAGCGTATCGGTGGTTTGCACGGGCGTCGACGTGCGCGACGGCACGGCGATGGACGTCTCGAAGACGACATCGCCGGTCCCCGGCTCGCCCCGCCAGAGGCGGACCGGCACCGAGGGCGCGTCCTCCGTGCCCAGGTTGCGCACCTGCATAAAAATCGAGAGCTCCGCCGGCAGGTGGTCCGGGGAGCTGGGGAGAATCTCGAGGGCCGATTCGCCGGCTTCGAGGTCGATGCCGACCGGCGGCGCCGCCACCTCGACGGCGAGCGTCGCCGCGTTGTCAAATTCGTTCGACTCGGCGATCAAACCGTCACTGTCCACCTGGAAGTGGATGACGTGGGGACCGGCCAAACCGAAGGTGTCCCAGGGCACGTCGATGGACCTCGCTTCGCCGGAAGCGAGGGCGCCGAGGTCACGACGCTCGATCAATGCCCCGGAGGCGGGATCTCCGTCAAAAATATCGACCACCGCCGAAGCGAGGGCGCCGCCGGCGTTCGTCACCGTGGCGCGTAGGCGAATCCGTTCACCGTCCCTCGGCGCGGCCGGATCCGCAGACGGTCCTGCGACCTGGAGGTTCGCCAAGCCACTCGCTTCCAAGACGCGGGCCGCCAGCGCCGTGGCGTAGACGCTGCCGTCCCAGCTGCCGTCGGTGGACTGGCGAGTCCGGACATAAGCTTCGGCGGCCACCCGGTCCGCTTCGGGAGACATGCCCGCGGCCTGGTAAGCCACCAAAGTCTCGAGGGCGCGGGCCGTGTCGTGCAGCGACGACGGACTGTCTCCGAAGCCACCGTCGGGGTTCTGTTTGGAGCTGAGGAAGAGCAGACCGCGCCGGGCCGCCGGCTCCGAACCCCGTCCGAAGCGAAGCAGCGTTTCAAGCACAACGCTCGTCACCGACACGCGGGCGGCCCCGCCCTCAACGCTCGACCAGCCGCCGCCGGGGCGCTCGCTCGCCAAGACGTAATTCAGGCCGGCGGCGGTGGCCGACGGGGTCGCTGAATTCTCGAGGGCCAGAAGCACCAGGGCCGTGTCCAAAGGATCGCTGCGGTAGCCGGCGCCGGCGCCCCAACCGCCGTCGTCATTTTGGCGATTGAGGAGCAGGGATTGGCGGGCTCCGGTGGCGACTCCCCGACTCGAGAGGACGTCGTAGGCGCGGGCGATGAAATCGGTATTCGCGTCACCGCCGCTTCCCCGCGGCTCGCCGTCGATCCAGCCGATGGCCTCCGGAATGCGCGTCCAGGTCGGGTCGAGGGCCGTGAGCGTCTCGAGGGCTTCTTGGGTGTCGCGGAGCTGGCTGCCGGTCGTATCGACCCACGAGCCGTCAGCCTGCTGCTCGCCGCGGAGCCAGTCGAGGGCGAGGGCGATATCGGCCGTCTCGCCGCTCAGCGTCCCTCCACCGGTGCCGCCGCCGGGCTCCCCGGCCGCGGCCCCGGGGGCCCCCGGGTTGAAGACTTCGATGCGGGCCGCACCGCCGGTCATGGCGGCGTAGCGCTCGGCGAAGTCGATTCGGATTCGCTCCATGGCCGCCAGAAGATCGGGATCGATCTCTTCGCCGGAGCGCGCCAGCAGAATAAAGCCCGCCCGCTGGTCGCGGGGGCTATCCGCTTCGGCCGGCACGCGCGGCCCGACGGATCGAATCACGTCGCTGACGGTCAGCAGTTGCGGCGTGCCGGTGATTTCCGGTTGCTCTTCCGGCAAGACGTCGGGATCGAGGGCCGGGTTTTCGATGAAAGTCATCTCCCCGACCTGCTCGGGGCGCAGCAAACCCGCCAGATAGAGATCCAGCGGGCCATAAAACTTGCGGAAAGCCTGGGATGAATAGGAGCCGTCGCCGTTGTCGCCCCACTCGTGGCCGTACATCACCGAAGCGCCACTTGAAAACAGATTGCTCCAGTGCGCATCACCGCGACCGATCAGCGCGTCCGGCGCCAGCACCGGATGGTCCACCGTGACGAAGCAGCACCATCGGTGGTTGATCTCGTGGGTCATCACCGCCAGCAGCCGCTCGTAGCCCGAGCTCCGCGGATCCAGGTCAAAGCTGGTCAGTCGCCCCATATCCACGTAGCCCTGCAGTCGCCCGGGCTCGCCGTCACCGCTGCCGTAGAAGTTGGATTGGTCGAAGATCTCCGAGCCGATCCCTTCCGTCGTATTCTGGATCGCGGCGTAAAAGGCGCGCGCGTCGCCCAGGTCGAAGTCGAAGGTGCTGAAGACGATGAGGTAGTCAACGTCGTCCGGGTTGACCCCGTAATAAGCCTGCGCCACGGCCTGCCTCGGGCCTGAGTTAAAGGGCTCGCCGCGGTCATAGTTGCCGTCGAAGCGGATGATGTCCACCGCCCCTTGGGAGCTGTCGAAAGTCGCCGTCTCGCCATCCTTGAGCTGGCGGGCGCCGGCGGGCTCACCCCCAACTCGGTGGGCATCGGCGGGCCTCGCAAAGACCAGAGCCGCCGCCAGCAGTAGGCAAGAGCCCAGAGCGAACCGCCGCCGGCCGGCGGCCCACGGCGAGGCGACGGCGCGGTCTCGCGAAGCCGCAGACGACCGCACGCGACCAGCCGGGCCGCGCCATCGCCCGACGGCTCGTCGCCGAGCCGGTGTGGGCCCAGGAAGATGTGGCCAAGCCAGGTTTTCCGAAACCCGGAGATTCGAGGCGTTGGACGGCGTTCCCGAAGAGACTTTCAAAGGCATGGACGTTCCCCGTCGAGGGCACGCGGCCCCCGTCGCGATTCGCCGGGCGAACCGCAGAAACAACTTCATTCGATGTCGCCCGCCGATTTTCTAGCGGACTTCCCGACAGCCAAGAGGCAAGAGGCAAAACTGACCGGCTAAAAATAGCATATAACCTGACAAAAACAAGATCTTCGACCGGTCTTTTGCCCTGGCCCATTCAACTGTGGCTAGAGCGGATTCGCGTGGGCCTGAGCTATCAGAGCCTCGGATTTTTCCATTTATTCCAAAGCTTTGTGACAACAGGCATTACGTCGACGAGCTCGGCGCAAGCCGCTCGATCTGCTCACCGGGCCCGGCGACAGTCAGTCCCTGACAGGGGCCAGCGAGATTGGGAAGTCACCGGGAAACTGACAGGCGCTTGATGGGATCTCGAGCGGGCGTGCGCACTAGCCACCACAAGCGAAATCCCGGCGCCCAACGATGGGACGCCTCCTATGACTGCGGACGCTCTCCGGCGAGGCCGAGGCCCGCCGCCGTCCGGACCTTCGGAGAAATCATGAACCTTGCCGTGCGCATTCTCACCCTGGCCCTACTGACCCTCATCGCCGCCCCGAGCTACGGGCTTAGCATCGATATCAACGGGGAACGACAGGAACTGGTGCTCAAGTCCTGCAAAGACCTTAGCTTGACCGTCAATGACTCGTTCGTCTTCTTCGGCTACCGCCAAGAGACTTACACGGTCTACCGCGACTCGAGCCCGATCGACTCTGAGATCTACACCTACTACGGCTTCGGAACCGCGATCACCGTGCACAACTTCGCGCTGCCGGCGGTGGCCGGCCTCTACCACGTGAAACGGAGCGGCATCGGGTCCGCGACGTCCAATACCGTGAGCGTCACCCTGGCCCCCGGGCTCGAGTGCAATCCCCCCTTCAAGGTGAGGTCCTTCGGCGCCAATATGTGGTTTGAAGGCAACGACTGGACCCACCGGCCGGTGGTCGGCGACTTCGATAACGATCACCGCGTTGACGACATCGCCTACCGCGGCAAATGCGGCACCGGCACCGAGTGCTGGCGTGTCCACCGCAGCGATGGCACTTCGTTCGCCACCCACAACTACGGCGGCAGCATGTGGTTCCAGGACAACAACGCCATCAACGCGCCGGTCGTCGGCGATTTCGATAACGACCACTTCCTCGACGACATCGCCTATTACGGCAAGTGCGGTACCGGCACCGAGTGCTGGCGAGTCCACCTGAGTGACGGCAGCTCTTTCACCGCGAATAACTTCGGCGGCAATATGTGGTTCGCCGGAACGACCCCCGAGCACATGCCGGTGGTCGGCGACTTCGATAACGACAACTTCATCGACGACATCGCTTATTACGGCAAGTGTGGTTCCGGCACCGACTGCTGGCGAGTGCACTTGAGCGACGGCAACTCGTTCACCACCACCAGCTACGGCGCCGGCATGTGGTTCGGCGGCTCGGATCCCGCCGATATGCCGGTGGTCGGCGACTTTGACAACGACAACCGTTTCGACGACATCGCCTACGCCGGCAAGTGCGGCACGGGCACGCCGTGCTGGCGGACCCACCTCAGCAACGGCAGCGCCTTTTCCGTCGCCGGCTACGGCGCCGGCATGTGGTTCGGCGATTCGACCGCCATCCGCGCTCCGCTGACCGGAGAGATGGATAACGACAACCGCCACGACGACATCGTCTACTTCGGCAAGTGCGGCTCCGGCTCGAACAACTGGCGTCAGCACTTCAGCAACGGCATCGCCTTCACCACAGCGTGCACCGTCGGCTCACCCGGGGTGTGGTTCGAAGGCAACTCGCCGAGAAATATCCCCGTCGTCGGCGATTTCGACAACGATAACGAGCGCGACGACTTGGTCTACTACGGCAAGTGCGGCTCCGGCAGCGACTGCTGGCGCGCCCATATCTGGGACTAAAGCCTAAGGGCCCCTCGACCGCCGGGAGCGCCCTCATCGGCGGGGCTCTCCCGGCCTCCAGGTCTCGGCCCCCACGTCCCGAGGCAGGAAACCAGCAAGGCGGCCAGCGAACGGCCGCCGCCTGGCATTTGTGCCTAAGTATTTTCGAGCGCCGTGGCGGGATCCGCCATGGCGCCGCGCACGGGCTAGCAGAAGCACAATCCTGGCGCCCCGGCGCCTTCTTTGACTGCGGATGCTCTCAGGCGAACCCGAAGCCCTCTGCAGTCTAGACCTGCGGAGACAACATGAGACCCACAGTTCGCTTTCTGACAGCTCTCCTGCTGACCTTCCTCGCCTCGCCGAGCTCCGGGCTCGATATCTTTCTCAATGGAGGACAAGAGGACCGCGTCATCCTCGAGTCTTGCGACGACTTCAACCTGAAGATCACGGACAATTTCAATTGGATTGGCTACCGCCAAGAGACCTACACCGTTTATCGGGACTCGAGCGCCCTTGACAGTGAGCTGTTCACTGCGGCGGGGCTCTGGGGCACCAGGAGCGTTAACCACACCTTCAGCCTGCCGGCGGTGGCCGGTGCCTACCAGGTCCGGAGGAGCGGCGTCGGATCGTCCGTGTCCCGGACCGTGACGGTCCTCTTGCATCCCTCGCTCGAGTGCGATCCCCCTTTCGAGGTCAGATCGTTCGGCGAACGCATCTGGTTCGAAGGCGACGATTGGACCCACCGGCCGGTGGTCGGCGACTTCGACAACGACAACCACTTCGACGACATCGCCTACCGCGGAAAATGCGGCACCGGGACCGAATGCTGGCGGGTCCACCTCGGCAACGTCAGCTCATTCACCGTCAGCAATTTCGGCGGGAGCATGTGGTTCGAGGGGAGTGACGCCATCAACGCGCCGGTGGTCGGCGATTTCGACAACGACACCTTCCTGGACGACATCGCCTACTACGGCAAGTGCGGTGCGGGCGACGATTGCTGGCGCGTGCATCTCGGCGACAGAAACTCTTTCACCGTCAGCAACTTCGGCGGCGGCCTGTGGTTCGCCGGCACCACCCCAGAGCACATGCCCGTGGTCGGCAACTTCGACGATGACGAATTCATCGACGACATCGCCTACTACGGAAGATGCGGCGACGGCACTAAGTGCTGGCGAGTCCACCTCAGCGACGGCAACTCGTTCACCACCGACAACTACGGCGACGGCCTGTGGTTCAGCGGCTCGGATCCGTCCAACATGCCGGTCGTCGGGGATTTTGACCGGGACAGTCGCTTCGACGACATCGCCTACGCCGGCCACTGCGGCGCCGGCACGCCGTGCTGGCGGGTTCACTCGAGCGACGGGAACTCTTTCGCCATTGCCAACTTCGGCGCCGGCATGTGGTTCGGCAACTCGACCGCCATTCGCGCCCCGCTCACCGGCGACATGAACGGCGACAGGCGCCACGACGACATCATCTACTACGGAAAATGCGGCAACAATGCGAATAAGTGGCGTCTCCACCACAGCAACGGCAGCGCCTTCAATACGGAGTGCCCCGTCGGCTCGACCGGCATCTGGTTCGAGGGCAGCTCGCCGAGGAATATCCCGGTCGTCGGCGATTTCGATAACGATCGTGAGCGCGACGACTTGATCTACTACGGAAAGTGCGGCGGCGGCAACGACTGCTGGCGCGCCCATATCTGGGACTAGTCGCCGGGCTTCCAACCGGCACCGGGGAGCCCTCTTGAGGGGCTCTCCCGGCCCGGGGGTTCGATCACATCGGCTTCCCGAGTCGCTCAGCGACGCACCGCCATATTGCTTTTCAGCGGACGAACGATAGACTTAATGACGTGAAGCGTCGCCTCTTTGCCACCCTCGCCGCCTTGCTCCTCGCCTCAGCGCCCATCAGCGCGATGGCTTGTGCTGTTTGCGCGCCGAGCTCTTGTGCGCCGGTGATCGAGACCGCGGAGGCCCCGGCCGCCGAGAAGCCGGCGCCGTCAAACGCGATGCCTTGCCACGGGATGGCGGCCGCCGCCGCGGCTCCGCCCCCTGAGGCTCCGCCGCACGAAGCCGCCGGCGCGGCCGGGGAGGAATCGCCGTGCCACGCGACCGGCACGATAGCCCCAGGCTTCGACTGTTGCGCCTTGGGAAGCGACGCCGAAGCCCCGGTCATTCCGACCTCCCCTTCTCCCGCCGGATCCGTGGCCCTCGTGCCGTCGACGATCCACGGGTCGGCCCTTGACGGCGGTGCGCAGCGCGCCCCGGAGCCGCGAAGACCTCCGCCGCCGCATCGAGCGCTCTTTACGCTCCACGCCGCCTTTTTGATTTGAGACTTCCTTCGGCCTAAATCGCTTTCGCGCCCTGCACGCGCGACTCGTCTTAGCCCCGAAAGGAAGATCATGCTCCGCAGAAAAACTGCGTGGGGTCCAGCGCTGCCGCTAGCGCTCGGGCTCACGGTCGCTGTGCCGCTTTGGGCGCACGATCTACCCAAGCCTCCCCAACTTGATGTGGACGGCAGTTCCGCCCACACGAGGCCTGCCGCATCGACTTCGCTGGTCGCTTCGCTACCGTTCGACGCCCTCCGGGATTTGGTCAGCGAAGTGCTCGAGCGCAACCCGGACATCGCCCGCGCCCGTCGCCTCGCCGCCGCCGCGGCGGCGAAGGCGCCGCAGGTCCGCGCGCTCCCCGAGCCCGTCGCGTCGCTCTCCTTCTTCGTGCTGCCGCCGGAAACCCGGGCCGGGCCACAGCGGGCGACGGTCTCTGTCCAGCAGAAATTCCCCGGCCTCAAGAAGCTGAAGCTCAAAGAGCAATCGGCCGTCTGGACTGCGGCGGCGGCCGAGGCCGACGTCGAGACCCGTCGGCTCAACCAGCTCACTGAAACGCGGCGCCTCGTCCACGAGATGGGCTTCCTGGAAGCCTTTGAATCGATCGTCCAGGCAGAACGCGGCACCCTCGTGCGCTATGAAAAGGCCGCCCAGGCTAGGTACGCCTCGGGCACCGGGCTCCAGCAGGAGATCGTCCGCATCCAGGCCCAGATCACGCGGACGGATACTCGGCTCCTCGAGATAGCGGAGCGACGCTCTTCCCTCTCGTCCCGCCTCAACCGCCTGCGGGACCGTCCGGCGACCACCTCGATATCCCCCATCGAACCCGTGGCGTCGCGGGAACCCGTCTTCAATACCGAGGGCCTGCTCGAACTGGCCCGGCGATGGCGCCCCGAAGTGGCGGCCGCGGAAGCCCGAGTCGCGGCGGCGGCGGCGGAGGTGGCCCTCGCCGAAAGGGCTTTCCGACCCGAGTTCTCCGTCGGCCTGTCCTACTCCGCCGTGGAGCGGCGCAATGATGCGGCGGCCGAACGCACCCGGATCGATGACGACGGCGATGACGTTTTCGCCCTCACCACTTCCGTTGCGCTGCCCGTCCGCCGCCGCCCGCTCGAAGCGGGCCTGACGGCGGCCCAGGCCCGCCGCTGGGCCGCCGACGAAGGGCTGCGCGCCGTCGATGCGGATATTGAAGCCCACATCGGCGACTTGGCGACCCGTATACCCCTCCTCTACGAGCACCTCCAGCTTCTGGAGTCCGTGCTCCACAAGCAAGCCCGCGAGGCCCTCCGCTCCGCCGAGACCGCCTACAGCACGGGCAAACTCAACGCCATCGATCTGCTCGACGCCGAAGTTGTGCTTTTTGAGGTGCGAATCGCCGAGGCCCGCACCCGCGCTGACCTCGCCGTGGCGTGGGCGGAGCTCGAGCGTGCGGTGGGCGGCCCGATCCCGGGCCAGGCCCGCCTCGCCGAAGAGATGGGTGAACCCACGGAGCCAGGACATGACTGAAATACGAACGGCTCCGTTGATGATCGCCGCGGTGGTCAGTCTCGGCCTCGGCGTGATCGTCGCGCAATATCTGCCCTCGGATCTTCTCGGTCTGCGCCAGGGCGCCGGCGATTCGGAAGAGAGCGCGATGGAGCCAGCCGGCGGCGACCAAGAGCAGCTCTGGACCTGCGGCATGCACCCCCATGTCATCGAGTCGGAACCCGGACAGTGCCCGATCTGCGCCATGGACTTGACGCCGATGGAGATGGACCAAGGGCACGAGCACCACGCGCACGACGCGGCCGCGGCCGAGACCTGGACGTGTCCTGACCACGCGATCATCCAAGAGGACTCGCCCGGAACCTGCCCCATCGACGGCTTGGACTTGGTCCGAACCGCCCCCCCGGCCCCGGACGTCTCGCCGCCCCCCGTCGCGGCGGAGGACGCGCGGCCGACGGTCACCCTCGACCCGGGGCTCGTCCAATCCATGAACGTGCAGACCCGGTTGGTGGAACGTCGCGACCTCACCCGTCCGATTCGCACCGTCGGTTACCTCGAATTCGACCAGCAGCGCATGGTCACCGTCACCACCAAATACTCCGGGTGGATCGAGAGGGTCAGCGTCAACTACGTCGGCGAGCGGGTCAACCGGGGCGAGGCCCTCTTCGAAATCTACTCCCCCGAGCTGGTCCAGACCGAGCAAGAGCTCCTCTCGGCCCTCGACTTCGCCCGGGAGATGGAAGGCGCGCCCGAGGACGCCAGGCGACGGGCCTGGTCGATGGTCGAGTCCGCCCGCACGCGGTTGGGCTATTGGGACATCACACCCGAGCAAATCGCGCGGCTTGAAGAAACCGGCGAGGTCTTCCGCACCCTCGAGGTGGCGGCCCCGGCCGGCGGCGTCGTGATGCGTCGCATGCGCGGGCTCGAGGGCATGGCTGTGCAGCCGGGGATGGAGCTCTTCCACATCGCGGACCTCTCGAGCCTGTGGCTTTCGGTCGAGCTTTTCGAAGATCAAATCGCCGCCGTCCGCGAAGGGACCGAAGCCACGATCGACCTCTCCTACTTTCCCGGCGAGACCTTCCGCGGCCGCGTGCGGTTCTTGGAGCCGGAGCTCTCCGAAGAGACCCGGACCCTGCGCGCCAAAATCGAGGTTCCGAACCGGAGCGGACGCCTGCGCAAAGGCATGTACGCCACCGTGGAGCTCCAGCCCGTGGAGGTCCGGGATGCGCTGGCGGTGCCGCTCGAAGCCGTCCTGCGCACGGGCCAGCGCAACGCGGTGGTCCTGGCCCACGGCGGCGGCCGCTTCGAGCCCCGGGACATCACCCTCGGTCAAGAGACGGGAGGCTTCGTCCAAGTCCTCGCCGGCCTCGACGACGGAGACCGCGTCGTGACGTCGGCGCAATTCCTCATCGATTCCGAGTCGACCCTCCGGGAGGCCGTGCTCAAGATCGTTTCTGAGCGACGGGACGCCCAGGGGCGCTCCGGAGCGGCCGACCCGCACGCCGAACACGACGTCCATGCGCACGGCGGACACGGCGCGCACGGCGGACACTGAGGACAGGGCGGTGTTGAATCGACTCATCGAATGGTCGCTCCGCAACCAGCTCTTGGTCGGCGTCGCCGCCGTGCTGGTGGTGCTCGGCGGTCTCCACTCGGTCCGGGAGACCCGCGTCGACGAGATCCCGGACCTCTCCGACGTCCAGGTCATCCTCTTCACGGAGTTTCCGGGGCAGGCGCCGCAGGTGATCGAGGACCAGGTGACCTATCCGATCACCTCGAAGATGCTCGCCGTGCCCGGAGCCAAGACGGTCCGGGGCTACTCGTTCTTCGGCATCTCCTTCGTCTACGTGATCTTTGAAGAGGGCACGGATCTCTACTGGGCCCGCTCCCGGGTCCTCGAGTACCTCTCGGGTCTCAGCGGCGCGCTCCCTGACGGCGTCACGCCCCAGCTCGGCCCCGACGCCACCGGCGTGGGCTGGGCTTTTATGTACGCGCTCAACTCGCCTCGGCACTCCCTTGACGAGCTCCGCAGCCTCCAAGACTGGTACTTGAAGTACGGTTTGGCCTCGGTCCCCGGGGTGGCCGAAGTCGCCCCGATCGGCGGCTTTGTCCGCCAGTACCAGGTCGAGGTCGACCCGGTCCGCTTGCGCGCTTACGGCCTCAACCTCAAGACCGTGAAAAGGGCGATTCGCGAGTCCAACCTCGACGTCGGCGGGCGCCTGGTGGAGCTCGCGGAGCGGGAGCTGATGGTTCGGGGCCGCGGCTATATCCAAGACGCCGGAGATCTCGAATCGGTGGTCCTACAGTCCGGCCCCGGCGGTGTCCCCGTGCTGCTGCGGGACGTCGCCCGAATCTCGACCGGGCCAGAGATCCGCCGCGGCCTCGCCGACTGGAACGGCGACGGCGAAACCGTCGGCGGCATCGTGGTGGTCCGCGCCGGCGCCGACACCCGCAGCACCCTCGGGCGCGTCAAGGAGCGACTGGCGGAGCTTGAAGCTGGCCTCCCCGAAGGCGTCTCGATCGAGGTCGCCTACGACCGGAGCCACCTGATTGAAGGCTCGATCGCCACGCTGACCGACACGCTCTTCGAAGAGCTCGCCGTCGTGTCGGTGGTGTGTGTCCTCTTCCTCCTCCACGTGCGGTCGGCCTTCGTGGCCATCGTCTCCATTCCGCTCTCGATCCTGCTCGCTTTCATCGTCATGCGGATCCAGGGCCTCGACGCCAACATCATGTCGCTCGGCGGCATCGCCATTTCGATCGGCGTGTTGGTGGACGCCGCCATCATCATGGTCGAGAACGCCCACAAGCACGCCGAGAAGTGGCAGGGGCGCCGCAGTCATTTCGAGATCATTCTGCGCTCCGCCCAAGAGGTCGGACCGACGCTCTTCTTCACCCTGCTGATCATCACGGTCTCGTTCCTGCCGGTGTTCACGCTACAGGCGCAAGAAGGGCGTCTCTTCAAGCCGCTCGCCTTCACCAAGACCTACGCCATGGGCATGGCTTCAATCCTCGCCGTCACCGTGGTTCCGGTCCTGATGTACTGGTGCGTGAGGGGCCGGATCCGGAGTGAAGAGAAGCACCCGATCTCCCGCCTGCTGACGTGGATCTACACCCCTTTCCTGAACTTGGCGCTCCGCTGGCGGGGGCCGGTGGTGGCCGTGACGCTCGGCATCCTCGCCGTCACGGCGGTCCCGCTCCAGCGCCTGGGTACTGAATTCATGCCGCCGCTGTGGGAAGGCGACCTTCTCTACATGCCGACGACGCTGCCAGGCTTGTCGGTCACCAAGGCCAGGGAGATTCTCCAGCAGACGGACCAGATCATCCGCACCTTCCCCGAAGTCGAGTCCGTCTTCGGCAAGATCGGACGCGCCGAGACGGCCACGGATCCGGCGCCGCTGTCGATGATCGAGACCACGATCGTGCTCAAGGATCCCGGCGAATGGCGCCCCGGAATGACCCGCCGGGATCTGATCGCTGAGATGGACCGAGCCATCCAGATCCCCGGGCTCACCAACGCCTGGACGATGCCGATCAAAACCCGCCTCGACATGCTGTCCACCGGCATCAAGACGCCCGTCGGCATCAAGATCGGCGGCCCGGACCTGGCCACGCTCGAGTCCCTCGCCGAACAGGTCGAGTCGATCGTCAAGCCGCTGCCGGGCACGCTCTCCGCCTACGCCGAGCGGGTCATGGGCGGCAGCTACCTCGACTTCGACATCGACCGGGAAGCCGCCGCGCGCTTCGGCCTCCGAGTTCAGGACGTGCAAGACGTCATCCGGACCGCCGTCGGAGGCTTGAACGTTTCGTCGACGGTCGAAGGTTTGGAGCGCTACCCCATCAACGTGCGCTACCCACGGGAGCTCCGGGACAGCCCCCAAGCCCTCGGGGACATCCTGGTGGCGACGCCGCGCGGCGGCCACGTGCCGCTACGTCAGGTGGCTCGGCTCGAGATCCGCGACGGGCCGCCGGGGATCAAGTCGGAAGGCGCTCGCCCCAACGCCTGGATCTACGTGGACCTGCGCGGGGTCGACGTCGGCACGTGGGTCGAGTCGGCGAAGAAAGAGGTCGCGCGACAAATCAACCTGCCGCCCGGCTACACGATCCTTTGGTCGGGCCAGTACGAATACCTCGAGAGGGCGCGGGCCCGGCTCGCCGTCATCGTCCCCATGACGCTGCTCTTGATTGTCTTGATTCTCTATATCCACACCGCATCGTGGATCAAGACGGCGCTGGTGCTCTCGGCCATTCCCTTTTCGCTGGTCGGGTCGGTGTGGCTCCTGGACCTGCTCGACTACAACTGGTCGGTGGCCGTGGTCGTCGGCGTGATCGCCCTCGCCGGCCTGGCGACGGAGAACGGCGTCGTCATGCTGCTCTACCTCGACCTGGCCTACAAAAGCCGGAAGGAAAGCGGCCGAATGGAGACCTACGCCGACCTGCGGGAGGCCGTCGACCACGGTGCGGTTCGACGGCTGCGCCCGAAGATGATGACGGTCGCGGCGACCTTCTTTTCGCTCGTCCCGATCCTCGGCGCCACCGGCGCCGGCTCCGACGTCATGCGGCGCATCGCCGCCCCCATGGTCGGCGGCGTCTTCACGTCCTTCATCGCGATCCTGATCGTCTTTCCGGCGCTCTACTTCATCTGGCGCAGCCGCGGCCTCGAGCCTTCTCCGCTCTTCATCGACCCAAGCGCAGAGGATTTCCGATCCGATCCCCCCTCTTCCCTCGAAAATACTGAAGGAGCGGGCGACTAAGTTCTCCCGCGGCCTTTGAAAGGAATAGCCGACGTTATGAAAAAGACATCCCGCTTGCTTTTCACGCTGACTCTCTCCATCGCGACCGGCCTATTTGCGGGGCCCGCCATGGCCGAACAGCCCGCCGCGCCCACCGCCTTCGAGCAAGTCTTCGACCACTACGAGGCCGTCCGCCTCTCGCTGATCAACGACACCACCGAGAACGTCGCGCAGCGGGGGCGCAAGATCCAGGACGTCATCACCGGCCTCATTGAGAATGGGCCCGCCGGCGGCGACGCGTCTTCGGAGGCCGCCCCGGAGGTGCGGGCGCTCTTGCCCGAGCTTAGCGAGGCCGCCGCCGCCCTCGCCCGGGCCACGTCACTCGAAGGCGCCCGAGATGCCTTCTACGCCTTTTCGAAACCGCTGGTCCGCTGGCGTAAGGCCGTCGACGGCGACCGGCCGATCGTGGCCTATTGCTCCATGACCCGACGATCCTGGCTCCAGCCGAAGGGGGACGCGATCGGCAATCCATACCACGGCCAGTCGATGTTGCGCTGCGGCGAAACCGTTGACGGTTGACGGCCACCGCCCACCGGCAGCTCACTGAAAGGGAACGACAAATCCGCTCGGCACCGGGATCTGGTAGACCTGGGTCTCCAAACGCCCCCACAGCACCTCAGGATTCTTGAACTTCTCGACGCTGAGGCGGTCCTGCTGACTCACCGCGATTTCGTCGAAGAAGGTGGCGAGGTGCTTCGAGAAGATCGGCTCGCCGTTGCTCAGCGTGCACAGCGGCCGGCGGCCGGTGACCATGCCCCGGGCCGTCTCGAGGAGCTCGCGGAGCCGATCCCAATCCCGGCGGTTCCGGGCGACCCGCGCCCGCTGCACCGTGAAGTCGCTAAAGACGATCGCGAGCGAGACCAGGAAGGGGTGCTGGTCCATCACCTCCACCGCGGCGTTTTCGCCCCGCTCTAGGGCTGCGACGGCGCCGTCGAAGTCGCGCTCGATGAAGCGAAGGTAGGCCAAGGCCCCGGAGTAGAAGCGCTCGAAGACCAGCCGGTGCGAGGGATCGACATCGACGTGATCGAGCTCTTTTTCAAGATCCTGCACCTCCCGTCGACCGGCTTCGAAGTCGCCCTTGCGGAGGGTCACCAGCACCGCCTGCACCCGGGTCAAGCCCTCGAGGTAAGGGCCGCGGGTGAAGGCGTCCGCCCACGCGCGGCCTTCCTCGCCAGCCAAGGTCGCGGCGTGCAGGAAGAGCCAGCTATCTTCGAGGGTCGCGTGCCTCGGATCCGTCGCCGGCGACGCCGCGGCCGGGATCGTGGCTGGCGCCGTCACTGGTAGGGCACCACGAAGCCCGCGGGCATATCGATGCGGGAAGCGTTCCACGAAAACCGTTCGAGGTATCGCTGGGGCTCGTAGAAGTATTCGAGCAGGGAAGTTTCTTCCTCGGACAGGTCAAAGCTCCGGTAGAAGTCGACCACCGTCCGGCTGAAGACCTCGCGCCCGTCCTCGAGGACGACCAGCGGCCGCTTATCTGAGACCATTTCACGGGCGGCTTCGATGGCCTCGTGCAGGTCTTCCCACCGGCGCTCCTTACGGGCGACCCGAGCGCGCTGGAACTGGAGATCCAAAATCTGAAAAGCGAGCGGCTTGAGGAATTCAAACTTCCCGAGCGTCTTCTGGACGGCGGTCTCGCAAATCGCTAGCTCTTCGAGGGCTGCTTCAAAATTCCCCTCGAGGTAGCTGACGAAGGCATCCGCTCCGTAAAGCCAGCGGTGCACCACCAGGGCCGGCACGTCCGGCTGCTGCGTCTCGATGTCTTTGAGCTCTTCGCGGACTTTATCGAGGTCGGCCTTGCCTTCATCCCGCTTGCCCGTGCGGAGCTTGATCATCGACGCATTGCAGCGGTTGACGAGATCGTAGAGCTTGGACTCCTGGAAGTCGGCCACCCACGCCTCGCCGGCGTCACCGGATCGCTGTACGAGCTGAAACCAGCCGTAGTCGTTCGGGTCGTACGCGGAAAGGTCCAGTCCTTCGATCGTCGCGGGCTTTCCAGCCGCCGGCTGTTCCTTGACCGGCTGTTCCACAGTGCTATTCACGCCGTGCCTCCTCACTGATCATCGTCGCTTTGGTCTTTTTGGCTTTCGCAGGCGCAAAAATCCCGGATGTCGATTTCCTCAGGGGGTCCCGGACATCGGTGGCCCGTAGCGCACCGCCGCCGGATTTCACGATGGAGTCCCGAAGAACCCGGCGATGGGCTCTCCTGGAAAATAATGATCCATCACGCTGCCGCAGGTCTCCTGCGCCAACGCGAGAACGAAGTCTTGATCGAGCTTCTCGAGGACCCGCTCCTTCACCTGCGCCTTGAAGAGGTGGGAGTTCTCGAGATTGAGCGTGTCCTGGGGGATATCCAGGAACGCCGCGAGGTCGCCGCTCGAGGGGGCGATCTCGAGGGTCTTGACCGCCAAGAGCTGACCTTCCGGCACGAGCTGGTGGACGTGCCGCAGGAAACGCGACCAACCCTCGAGGTAGCTCCTGAGCGGGAAGAGCTTGAGGTCCTCCAAGACCTTCTCTTCCGGCTCGTGCCGATAGCGCCGAACGCGGAGCCAGGCCCGCCAGAAGGACATCTCGTAGGGCGTCGAGATATTGCCGAGGGAGTGGCGCATGGCCGACTCGACCCAGCTCAAGCAGTCCCGCACCAGAACGATGAACCGCGCCTCTGGAAAGAGCTCGAGGAGCTGGGGCAACACCAAATAGTTGTAGACCGACGCGTCCATTTCCAGGCCCAGGCGCTCGTCCCGGGCTCGGAGGTAGCTCAAGAGCTGCTCGTCGCTGACCTGCTTGCGCACATGGCCGACGAAGTGCTCCACCAGCTCGATGCGCTCGGGCTCGTGCAGACTGCGGTATGTCGGCTGGAAGATGCCGGCGAGTGAATGTGTCCCCGCCTTTGGCAGGCCGACACAATAGGCGCGGAATCGGCGCGCTTCGCCGCTCATTCCCGCCACTCCCGGGCACTCTGCCGCTGTCCAGGCCGCTCTCCAGGCGGAAGCGGAAGGACCACGCGAAATCTCTCGACCATGGGCCTGACCTTATCAGCTTCTGGGGAGGGCTTTTCTCGGTCCGGGAGTCCCATCAGGCGCCACCCCCGGCTCGGCACGCTAGTGCCAGAAAGCCCCGCGAAGCTTCCTCCCGAAGCGCCCCGTAAGCCGACACGGCGTCTGACGGCGGGCGGTTAAAGCGAGCATCGACCGCTCCCCAGTCCCTATCGCCCCGGCAATCCGAGGCCGCGCGACTTAGCAGGCGACTGAGGTAGACCTCTTCGATATTGGTGAGCCCGAGCCGGTTCGCGGTCATGTGGAGATGGCTTTCTGAAATCCCGAGGCGCGACGGCGCTTCGCGGATGACATCACGGAAGGCGCAGGCCGCCCGCTCGAGGTGGAGCAAGAGCGGTTCCTCCGTCGGCTGGCCCGCCGCCCGCGCGATGAGCGTCCGGAACGTGCCGCCGGACCGGCCGTAGGCGGCGTCGGCCTTGGCGAAGAGTGCATTCCAGTCGGGCCACCACCGGGGCCCGTAGCCGACCAAGAACTCGAACTCGGCTGAATCCGCCGCGAGCGAAGCCGCCTGCCGAATCAGGACCCGAGCGGCGGCGGTTAAGCGCTTTCCCTCCCCCATCGTCGCCACCGCGTCGAGGAAGAGGAGCGACGCGGTGCTCGAGGCTTGGAAGAGGACCAGCGAGGCCGGAAGAAACTCGGAGCCGCCGTAGCGCTCGGTTTCCGGTGAGAAAGCGCCGGCGGACAAGGAGTTATTCGCCGGTGTGTCGGCGGGCGCTTCCCCGCCGTCGGCGCCGAGGATCCTCGCGTCCTCGCGCCGAATCTCCTCCGAATCGACGCTTTCCTCCGACGGCTGATCCCCCAGGAAGGTCTCGAAGTGCCTGCGGGCCGCGCGTTCTACGTCGCTTCGCAGGCCCGCCGACGGCAGGAGACGAAGGCGAATATGGGGGCCGCCGAGTCGATAGCGAATAAAGAAGTAGTGGTCTATCGAGGCGGAGGCCCGGAGCTCCTCCAGAAGCGCAGGGACCACGGCCCGGATCAAGCGATCGCGGTCGCCGTGGTAGTAGGCGTGAAAGCTCAGCCACGCCCCGGGGTCGATCATCGGCCCCGAAATCTCAGCCGCCGAGCTCAATATTGCGGTTCCAGGCAAAGAGCACGATCGGGATGTGGAACTTCACGTAGACGCCGAGCTGCTTCCACGTGATGTGGTGGATCTCGCGCAACGCGCGCCAGGCGGCTTCACGGTCCGGCGCGCCGTCTAGACAGGCCGACACCAGCCCCGCCATCGGCGCACAGGGTCCCGCGCCGTCGCGGCCGTCGGCCTCGCCAAAAAGGCGAGTGAAGGCCGCCGCTGTCTTCGGGGCGACCCGGCCCGGCAAGGACGCCAGCACCGCTTCGGGCTCCTCCCGCCACCGGTCGACGAGCGACATCAAGAGGGTCGTCGCGTGTAGGCGCCAGTAGTCCGCCGCTTCGGACGGCGGCAGATGACGACGGAGCTCGGCGTCGAATTCCGCGGCCCAGATCACCGCGGCCCCCATATTGGCTTCTTTGTCCACCCGGATCCGGTCCAACGACCACCGCGCCGCGTCTCCGGTGCGCAGAGAGATGTCGCGCCGCGACGACGGCTCGTGCCGTCCCCACCAGTTGAAAGGATAGCCGCCGGCCGCCTGCTCCTCGACGAGGAAAGTGCGGTCCGACGCGAGGCCCCCCAGGCCGTCGGCGGACCACTGCTGCTTGCCGCGGCAGTCGTCGTGACGCTTGGCGACTTCGATCTCCGAAAGCGCCCCGGAGACTTCGCCCGCGTCCAGGAAGGTGCGGGTGACGGTCTCGAAGTGATGCTGCACCTGCGCCAGGTCGCCGACGACGCGGAAGACCAGGAAGAGGTGCGGTCCGCGGGCGTCGAAGCGGTCATAGGACACCACGTCGACGCGCGAGTCTCCACCGGCGTACCGGCGGAGAAACGGTAGGAAGACCTCCACCAGATACCGGTTCTGCTCCAGCTCTTCCCACAGATAGACGTTGGCGGCCAGCCAGCGGCCGCCGTCGGTCTCGACTTGGCTCTGCGTGTCCGTCACGGTCGCTCCCCTCAGGGGTAGGGCACCACGAAATGGTGGGGCGAGCTGATGTTTGAGATAAAGCGCTCGAATCGCTGGGCCAGTGCTCGGGTATCGAGGTAAATGGCGATCTCTTCGAGGGCCTCGGCGTCGAGGGAGAACTGGTCGAAGTAGTTCGCGACCGTAGACACGTAGATGGCTTCTCCATCGGCGAGGGTGCATAGCGGCGCTTCGCTCGCCACCATGGACCGGGCGGAGTTAAGGAAGCGGCCGAGCGACGGCCAATCGCGCCGCAGGCGAGCGATTCGCGCCCGCTGGACGTTGAACTCCGAGAAAGTGCTCGCCAGGGTCAGCAGGAAACGCTTCTCTTCGAAGGCTTTGCGGGCACAAGCCTCGCCCCGGGCCAGGGCCGCCATGGCGCCCCCATCATCGTCGGAGACAAAGCGTTCGTAGGCCACGACTCCGCAGAGGAACCGTTCGAAGACCCAGGTGGCGACCGCCTCAGGGTCCGAATCGTCGAGCACCCGCCGACAGCTCTCCAGCTGAGCGCGGCCGCTGTCCATGTCGCCCCGCCGGAGGCTGAGGAGCGCGTCGCGAATCGAGCCGAGCGCCTCGGACTGGGGCGACGTGCGAAAATCCGCCGCCCATGCGCGCCCCGGTTCGCCGACCAAGGTCGCGGCGTAAAGCCACGTCTGTGACTTGAGGTCCCGGGCCGAAAACTCATTCGTATTTTCAGACATCTGCAACCTCTCCAATCGGCTTCGCTCGCAGCTTGCGGCTAAATTCTTCGGCCATCAATAAGGCACGACAAAGCCAGGGGGAACGCCGAGGCTGTTCGTCTGGCGGGTGAAGTCGACGAGATTTCTCTCCGGGTCGAAGTAGTAATCGAGGGCTTCGTGCTCTTCGGCGTTGAGGTCCAGGGAGCGGAAATAGCCGACCACGTCATGGACGAAGACCTTTCGACCGTCTCCGAGCCGCAGCAGGGCCACATCGCCCCGGATCATCCCGCGGGCCGCTTCAAGGGATTCTAGGCACGACACCCACTCCCGCTGGCAGCGATAGACCCGGGCCCGCTGCACCGCGAAATCCCGGCCGACCATGGCCAACTCCGCGAGGAATGGGTAGGTCGCTACGACCTCGCACACCGCCGATTCAGCGCGATCGAGCGTGTCTAGCGCCTCGTCGTAGCGGCGGTCCAGGTAGTGGAGGTAGGCCAGAATGCCGAGCGTCCATCGCCTGGGGACCATGAGCGGCAGGTCGCCCCCCTGCGCCTCGAGGTCCGCCATATGCCGCTGGACCTTGAGCAGGAGCTCCCGCCCCTCTTCGACCTCGTGTTTTCGCAAGAACTCCAAGGCCCGCGTGGACCAAAGAATCAACGTCGGGAGCGGCGTGGTCATGAATTCCGTCGCCCACTCGTCGCCCTCCCGGCCACTCCGCCGCGCCATGGCCAGCCAACCATATTTGCGAAACTTGAAAGTCGTCGGATCGAAGCCTCCCCGACCGACGGCGTCTTCGAGGGCCGACCGGGCCTCGGGCTGCGCCGGCGCACCGACGGCGGGCGGCGCTTCGGGTGACGGAGAGTTAGTGGACGGCGCGGTCGAGGTCAGAAGGGTCATGGGGCCTCCGGCTGGGCTTCGGAATCGGCGGGATCGAACTCGAACTGCATTTCGAAATTCCACGGCGTCGACTGCCCATCAAGTGGCAGGTCGCCGGGATCTGGCAGAGCCTCTTCGAAAGCGAGTGGGCTAAATTTTTTCAAAGACTGGAGGAGCACGGCGCTGAAGAGGGGCGAGGTGAAGTCGACGTATTGCGGTTTGTAGATGCCGTCGCCGACCGGCTCGATCAAGAACACACGATCCGGCACGCCATTCGCGCACCGCCACCGGTTGATCTGAACCATGGATTCGATCAGGTCCAACCCGTGGATCTTGTCTTGGATACCCGCGGTTTCGAGCCACCACCGACGTCGGTTCAGCACCAGCGGACCACACACCAATCGCGGCCACCGGCGGCCGTCGGCGCAGTCCTGCTCCGGCACCGGCAGCTTGGGCGGTTTAGAAAAGTCGCCGGTCCCGAATTGGGCCAGGAAGTCGATCGCCGGCGGCGAGAAGTCGATGCCGGTGCCGCCGAGGTAGACCGGGAAGAAAAGCTGACCGTCTCCGTCGACGACGTGCGGCGCCGTGCCGGCTTCCCCCCGCCGAAGTCGCAGATCGGTGAGGCGCCGGACCTTGTCGGCGGGAGCCGTGAAGTGATTCCCCGGGAGCGCCAAGACAAAGTCCGTATGCACTTCATGCAGATTGAGCGTGTCGAAATTCGCGGTCCACAGGTCCAGCCACGCGGCGGCCTGCCCCCCGACCTCGACGCGACGCGGGCGGCCCTGGAACGCGACCCAATCCCGGGCCACGGTCTCCGGCATGGCCGCGGCGAACCGCGCGCCGTAGCGCCCGGTCCCTTCGGTGACTTTATTGAGCACCCAGGTCTTCGCCGACGGATCCGCCGGCTGGAGAAAAGCGCACGGCCCGCACGGAACGCCGAAAGCCGAAGGCATGGCTTCGAGCGCCTCGCTGATGGCGCCGGCGTCGAGGCTCCACGACTCCGATCCCTCCCGAAGGCCGCCGATCATCGTGCGAATCAACTCAGTCCTTTGGGCCCGGTGCCGGTCGAGCTCGGGCAGCCCGAGGGGATTGAAGACCAAGGTGTAGTCGTAGTCTTCGTAGCGCTCTTCGAGCCACCCCTTGAACGCCTTCCAGTGCCCCCGGAACGCGGCGAAGGCCTCCAGTAGCGGCACCTCGACGCGATCGGGCCACTTCTCGCGCATAAAAGCGTCGAGGGTGATCAATAAGCCGTGCCGCCGGTGGAGGGCGTGGTGCATCGCGTTCAAGGGCTCCAAGGTCGCTTCGAGCTCCCGGACGGTCGCTGCGCTCACCTCCACGCACGGCTGGAAGGGACGCGGCGGCCTCGACACTTCGGACAGTCCGCCGGCCGTCCCCTGGAAAGTGAGGTGGACGTCTTCGTAGTAGTTGCCCGCGGGATTTTTTTGCCGCACACCTCGAATGCCGACCCGCGGCGCGACCTCACCGTAGAGCTCATCGACCACGCCGTCCAGGCGCCGGATTGTGGCCGCCGGATCCGTCGAGTTAGCGAACCCTCCGGCCAACTCCACCAGCTCGGCGAAGAGCCGAGTCGCCGGCTCCAAACCGGCTTCTTCGAGGACCGAAAGCCGGCGGTAAATTTCAGACTCGAGTTGCGGCGTCGTCACCGACCACGGAGGGATAAAGGACAGGATCCCGACGTCGACGAGGCGCTGGAGGAACGCCCGGGCTTCGGCGGCCTCCACGCCCGCTTCTGCGCAAACCTGGGCGACGATCTGCGCCAGCGGGGCGGGCAGTTTCAGATCCCGCGACGCCAGGCGCTCCATCACGGAGCCGCTCATTTTGACCTTGAGGAGGATCGAGGTGTGCCGCTTGAGCTCCCCTTTGGCCGGGGCGTAGAGCGTCGGCCGAAGAAACTGATAAACCCCGTCAGCTAGACGCTCGAAAGTATCGTTGAGCGCCATGGAGAGTCCTTCGACGAACGCGTCATGGCGCAGCAGCAGCGCCAGATCCGCCTCCGGCAGGTAGCGTTTGAGGCGAAGCCGTGAATGCTGCCGCCAATTCATACCGGACCCGAGCCATGCCGCCCCCGGTCCTCCTTCGATCTCCCCGGCTACCACGGCAAAGGCGCTCCGCGTGAATGTCGAATAGGGCGACGTCTTCACCGCCGCTCGACTGAGGAAGCGGAGGCCGCTGAGCTCGAGCCGTCTTTCGCGCTTGCCCCACACCTCGGGCGACGTCCCCTCGAGGCGATAGAGATTTTCAGCCGTCACCGGACTCGCCAGCGCGATGCCGCGACGCAACTCGGGATCCCGGAGGGACTCGACCAGGTGCGCTCGCTCCTCGGTCTGCCGTCCCCGGAGGGTCCGCCGCATCTCACCCTCAAGATCGCGACGGCGGCGGTCGATCTCGACGATCCGATCGAGGAGCTCCGCCGCCCCTTCGATGCTGAGAATCCTCGGATCCGAAGCGGCGCGGTCGGAAAGGGGCCGCCCGTTGAAAGTATCCCTCTTCAGCTTGAGGAGGAATTTTCGCCCTGAAGCGGGGGCCCCGCTGACCCCTTCG
>JBCDKB010000075.1:0-24643 GCA_038747035.1 Acidobacteriota bacterium
CCTCCGTGACGGCCGCCCAACCCGGGCGGCTCCCACGAGCCACACCGAGGATTCACCATGTCCACCACATCGACCCCCCAAACCGCCCCGCCCCAGCGCTGGGCGGTGATGCTCTATAGCGCCGTCGCCTACGGCCTTTTTCACCTGACGTTTCTCTACCTGGTCGTTTTCGTCGGCGACCTGACGCCGGGCACCGGCGCCGCTTCGAGCCTGCCGACGGTCTCCGGTCCGGGCGGCGGGCTCAGTCTCGCCCCCGCCATGGCCATAAACCTGGCACTCATCGCGCTCTTCGGCGTCCAGCACAGCATCATGGCCCGCCCGCGCTTCAAGGCCTGGCTGACCCGACACCTGCCCGCCGCCGCCGAACGGGCGACGTTTGTCTTGGCGACGAATCTCGTTCTGATCACCACCTTCATCGCCTGGCAGCCCCTGCCCCAGACGCTGTGGTCGGTCGACAATTCGGCGCTGCGCTCAATCCTGTGGGCGGCCTTCGCCACCGGCTGGGCGATCGTCTTGCTCTCGTCCTTCTTGATCAACCATTTCGAGCTCTTCGGCCTCCAGCAGGCGTTCCACCACCTCAAGCGTCGGCTGGCGGCGCCGGCTGAATTTCGCACGCCGCTGCTCTACCGGCTGGTGCGCCACCCCCTGATGACGGGGCTCCTGATCGCGTTCTGGGCGGCCCCCGACCTGAGCCTCGGCCGCCTGCTCTTCGCCTCCGGGATGACGGTCTACATCGTCATCGGCGTCGCCCACGAGGAGAAGGATCTCGTCGCCGCCTTCGGCGAGCGCTACCGCGACTACCAGCGCCGGGTGCCGGCGATGATCCCGGGACTCAAGCCGCGCGGCGGGGCGAAACCGCGCAGCCATCAGCCGGCGACGTCGTAAAGCTGCTCCATGGCGTCGAGGGTGCGGGGATCGTCGTCGCCGTAGGCCTGACGCCGAATTTCAAACGCCCGCCGGAAATGCTGGCGGGCGGTCGAGCGATCTCCCTTGAGGGACCAGACCTTTCCGAGGCCGAGCAGGGCGTCGGCGGTGG
The DNA here is from genome assembly GCA_038747035.1 of Acidobacteriota bacterium. Classification (GTDB taxonomy): domain Bacteria; phylum Acidobacteriota; class Thermoanaerobaculia; order Multivoradales; family J023; genus JAUIJL01. The sequence continues at coordinate 1,037 of JBCDKB010000075.1, forward strand.
CCGGATGGCCGGCGTCGACCGTTGCTTGGAAGACCAAAACCGCCATCTCGAAATGGCGCTCGGCGGTGGAGACCTCACCGCGTTCGAGGGCGAGGTGCCCCAAGACGCTTTCCGCCTGGGCCCGGAGCTGGTGCCTCTCGCCGACCACCGCGGTGACCATCCGGCGCGCCCCGAGAAGGGCCTCCTCGGCCTCCCCCACCTCGCCCAAGGCGCGGTGCACTCGGCCGAGGGCGATGAGGTCCTGGGCGATCTCCACGTGCTCGGCCGGATAAACCGCGCGGTGCATCGCCAGCGCCCGGTCCAGCAGGGACTTGGCCTCGTCCGCCCGGCCCTCGAGCCGGCTGAGCTCCGCCAGCTCACGGGTGGTCTTGGCCACGGAGGGATGCACCTCCCCGAGCAGGTCGCGCCGAAGGTCCAGGGCCCGCTCCAGCTTACGACGGGCTTCGGCGAATTCCCCGCGCTGGGCGAGCAGCGCCCCGAGACTCGAAAGATCGAAGGCGACGTCGCGGTGGCGATCGCCGCCGTGCAGGCTCCGGTCGATACGGAGGGCCTCACGGAAGAGCGCCTCCGCTTCCTCGAACCGGCCGCGGAGCACCAGCACCGAGGCCAGGTTGTGGAGACTCCCGGAGATCTTCCCCGGGTCCCGCTCCACCGCCGCGCGGCGCATGGCGAGCGCTTCCCGATGCCGCCGCTCAGCGACTGCGTAGTCGCCCTGCGCGCGGTCGACCAGGGCTAAGGAGCTCAAGGACGTCGCAATATCCGGGTGCCCCGCCGGCCACTGCTCACGACGCAGCGAGAGCGCCCGTTCATGCAGAATCCGGCCGTCATCGTAGCGACCGAGCGACAAGAAGGCGGTGCCGATGGTCGAGAGCATCTCGGCTTGAATCTCGGGCTGCTCCGCGAGCTCTTCGTCCACGCGCTCGACGCTGCGCTCGAGCAAGTGGGCGACGGTCAGCTCGCCGCGCGGCCCCGAGTCTTTGCGCACCGAGTCCGGATTGGCGGACTCGAGCAGGCTGACCAGGAAAGTCTTCATACGCTCGGATTTGACCGCCGCCGCGCGGGCCCGGTCGCGCTCGAGGGCCAGCTCGCGACGCTGGACGGTCACCGTGGCGGCGTAGCCGAGCAGCAGGAGGAAGATGAGCGCCGCCGCCGAGACGCCGGCGCGGTGCCGGCCGACGAACTTAACGAGGCGGTACGAGACGGTGTCGCGCCGCGCCCGCACGGGCATGCCTTCGAGGTGGCGTTCGAGGTCCTGGGCCAGCTGCTCCACCGAGGCGTAGCGCCGCTCCGGCTCCTTGCGCAGGGCCATGTCGATGATCGTGTCGAGGTCCCCCCGCAGTCGACGCCGTAGCGCTGACGCCGTGGTGCGCCGGGCCGCCGCCGCCCCTGACCCGGAGACCACCGTCGACGACGCCGGCGGCACCTTCCGGTGGCAGATCACTTCGATGACGTGGGCCGGCGCCGTGCCGGCGATATTGTAGGGAAGCGCGCCGGAGAGCACTTCGAAGAGCAGGACGCCGAGCTGGTACTGGTCCGACGCCGTGCCCACCGACAGCCCCTGGATCTGCTCCGGACTGGCGTATTGCGGCGTCATCCAGGTCGACGTGGTGTAGGTGCGCTGCTGCTCAGGATCCTCGTTGAGGATTTTGGCGATCCCGAAGTCTAGGAGCTTCACGTGCCCCTGGGCGTCCACCAGGATGTTGTCCGGCTTCAGGTCGCGGTGCACGAGCAGATTGGCGTGGGCGTATTGCACCGCCCTCACCACGCGGATGAAGAGCTCCAGGCGATCGGCGAGCGGCAGGCGACGGCGGTCGCAGAATTCGGTGATCGGCTCCCCGTCCACATACTCGAGGGCAAAGTAGGGGCGACCGTCATCCGTCACGCCGCCGTCATAGAGGCGGGCGATATCCGGGTGCTGCAGCGACGCCACGATGCGACGCTCGCGTTCGAAGCGCTCGACGCCGTCGGCGTTGAAGCCGCGCGCGATGACCTTGAGGGCCACCTGCTGGACGAACCCGTGGTCGCGGCGCTCCGCGAGGTACACCTCCGCCATGCCGCCGTGGCCGAGGCGCCGCAGGATGCGGAAAGGCCCGAGGCTCTGCCCTTCCCGGGCGCCGGCGAGGTCCACGACCACATCCCGCCACAGCAGCTCCGGACTCAGGTCGTCGCCGATCAGTGCCTCGTCGTCGTCGGTGATCGACCCGAGCAGGGTTTCAACCGCCGCCGCCACCTCCGGTTCGGCTCGGCGGATCTCCGCGAGGAATGGTCCACGGGCGGCCGGTTCGAGGTCGAGGGCGCGGTCGAAAAGGGCGTCGATGCGGCGTCGGTTATCCATCGAAGCTCCGGGCGCCGTCGGGTGAGAGCCTCGGGGGGTCGGCGGGCCCGCCCGGCGAGGATATCCGACCGCCGGTCGGTCCGGACTCCGGGGGCGCGCGGACCGCTCAGTCGTGCCGCAGCGCGACCAGCGGATCCGTCGACGCCGCCCGGTGCGCCGGCGCCGCGCAGGCCGCCGCCGCCACCGCCAGCAGCAGCATCGGCACGATCACAAAGATCAGCGGATCCCCCGCTTCGACCTGGAAGAGGTACGACGCCAGGACCATCGACAGGCCGCCGCCGAGCAGGACGCCGAGGACCAGACCGAGCAGGGTCTGCCGCACGCCCTGCCCGATCACCAGTCGCAGGACGTCTTCGGAGCGCGCTCCGAGCGCCATCCGCACGCCCATTTCCTGGGTGCGGCGGGTGACGGCGAAGGCCATGAGGCCGTAGAGGCCGACGCAGGCCAAAAAGACCGCCGCCACGCCGAAGAGCGTGAACAGGATCCCCAGTAGGTTCGGGAAGAAAAGCGTGCGTTCGAGCACCTGGTCCATGGTGCGCACGAAATAGAGCGGCAGGTCCGGATCGACCTCGAGCACGGTGCGGCGCAGCGACTCCGAAAAGGCGCCGGGCGCCGACCGGGTCTTCAAGATCAGCCACGAGAAGCGCCCCGGCGACTGGGCCAAAGGCACATAGATACCGTGCTGGTCATCGGCGTTGTCAAATTCGGCGAAGCGCAGGTTAGCCACCACCCCGACGACCTGGGCCACGCCGGCTTGGGCGTCGGCGGCCTCTTCCTCATCACCCATCCATAGGTCGATGGTCTTGCCGATGGGGTCTTCGTCCGGCCACTCCCGGGCGGCAAATTTTTCGTTGACCAAGGCCACCCGCGGGGTCTCGGCCCGGTCCTGGTCGTTGAAGTCGCGGCCGCGGAGAACGGCTGCGCTCAAGGCCTCGAAGTAGCCCGGCGAAATCACGCCGTAGCGCGCCCAGGGCCTTTCGAAGGTGTCTTCGTAGGTCTCCCCCGGCCGCTCATAAAAAGTGCCGCCGCCGCCGATCTCGCCGTCGGTCGGCAGGATATTGCCGACCGCCGCCGCCTCGACCTCCGGATTCTCCGCCAGGCGTCGCCGAATCTCATCGAAAAAGGCAAGGCGCGACTCTTCGTCGGGGTAGGTGCCTTCGAAGAGACCGACCCGCGCCGACAGCACGCGGTCGCCGTCGAAGTTGTGCTCATAGAGGTTCACTTGGATGACGCTGCGCACCGCCATGCCGGCGGCGATCAAGAGCGCGGTCGAGATCGCCACCTGCGTCACGACCATGACGCGGCTCACCCAGCCGACCCGGAAGCTCGTTGAGCCGCGGTTGGCGTCGGAAAGGACCGAACGAAGGTCCGGACGGGAAGCCTGGAGCGCGGGCACCAAGCCAGACACCAGCGTCGACACCAGGGCCGCCAGGATCGCCATCGCGACGACGGTCCAGTCGAGGTAGAACTCCATCCAGAACGGCGGTGAGATGAGCTGGATCTCGTGGCTGAAGTAGTTCAGCGACACCTGCGCGTAAACGATGCCCAGGAGGGCTCCTCCGAAAGCGATCATGCCGGCCTCCGCCAGCACCGCCCCCAGCTGACGCCAGCGCCCGGACCCCAGGGCTGAGCGGATCGCGAGCTCCCGGCCGCGCATCGACGCGCGGCCGATCAGCAGATTCGCGACATTGAAACAGGCGATGAGCAGCACCAGAACCACGGCCACGAACATCACGGAGGTGATCTGGCGGGTCTCCTCGTCGACGAATTCAAAAAGGAGGGGTTGGACGATGAAGTCGGTACCTTCATTCGTCTCCGGAAACTCAGTCGCCACCCTCCGGGCGAGCAGGGTCATCTCGACCGCCGCTTCGTCCAAAGACACGCCGTCCTGCAGCCGGGCGACGACCTCGAGGGTCGGCAGCTCCTTGGAACCGCGGGTGGAACGCGGCGCCTGGTCGAGAAGGGGCATCCACATCTGGTTGACCGCCGGGAATTCGAATCCCTCGGGCATGACGCCGATGATGGTCGTCGGCTCGCTATTCAGCCGGACCGACCGCCCGACCACCTTCGGATCGGAGCCATAGCGCTGTCGCCACACCTCGTGGGACAGCAGGAGCACGGGTTCCGCGCCGGGTTTCGCATCATCCGTCCGGAAACTCCGACCGAGCACCGGCTCAACGCCGAGCAGCTCGTCAAAGCCGGGGCTGATCCAAATGCCGTCAAAACGCTCCGGCAAGCCGCCGTCCGCTAGGTTGAAGGTGCCTCCGGTGAAGCCGGCGATCGATTCAAAGCTCTTTTGCTCATCCCGGATGACGGCGAAATCATGCTGCGTAACCTCAAAATCTTCCTGACCTTTCGAAACATTTGCGCATTCAAGATGAACTATTTCGTGGCTGTCCGAAAATGGCAGACCGCGCAGATAGAGACCTTGAATCACCCCGAACATGGACGCCGTGAGTCCGATACCCATGGCCATCGCGAAGATGGAAATCGCCGTGGCGCCTGGGGTCTTCGCCAGTCGGCGGGCGGCGTGTCGAAAGACGGTCAGCAAAGCATGCATGCGATTCTCCGGAAACGTGGGCCTCGCCCGTGTCCTCTCCGACTACGACACAGAACTCGTTTTGTTAGCCGTTAGACCGAAAGAAATGGGTGGACTGCTATATTGGCCCACTCTCGATGACCACCGATTCGCACGTCACCCATAAGCTCGTCGAGCGTCTCGCCACCTGGCGCGGCACCGCCCTTTTCCACGCCCGCGACGGCCGCAGCCTGCGCGGGCTGGTCGTGCGCCTCTTCGAAACGAGCCCCGAACGCGCTCGGGAGGTCGTGCTGGCGGCCATGCACCGGGCGATCGCCGTCAACCACCCCGTCATCGACCTCGCGCTTCCGGAATCCGAACCCGGCACCATCGCCATGGTGTCAGATATCTGGCCCGGTCAACTGCTCGAGCGGCGACTCGAGGCCGGGCCCCTGCCGGTCGGCCAGGCCCTCGACATCGCCCGCAACCTCGCCGCCGGCCTCGCGGCGCTGCACCGGACGGGGCTCGTGCACGGCGGCGTGCACCCGAGCAACGTCTGGCTGGCGGAAGACGGCGCCGTCCGCCTGCTCGGCCTCGGCCTGGCGGCGGCGGACGAGCGTCCATTCACCGAGCTCACGACCTCGGAAGTGGCGTTCCTGGCGCCGGAAGTGCTGCGCAAAGAGCGCGCCCTGCCCAGCGCCGACGTCTGGAGCCTCGGGCTGGTGCTGCGCGACTGCCTGACGGGCCGGCGGCGCGCCGACGGCCAGACCGAGCCGCTGATCCGACACCGACTCGAAGAGTCCATGACGCCACTCGACGGCGACATTCCGGAAGGGCTCGTGCACTTCCTGGACGGGGCCCTGGCTTCGGACACCGGGGACCGCTTCGTCGACGGCGAGGCGGCGCACCGCGCTCTGCTCGATATCCCCGACCGGCTCGCCGTCGATCCGACCCGCCCGCTGCGGCTCGACGACGGTGGGGACTCGGAGGAGTCTTTTTCACTCTCGCCGGGCCACGGCCCGGTCGCCCGCGGCGCGCGTTTCCAAGGCTACGAAGTCCTCGAAATCCTCGGCCGCGGCGGCATGGGGGTCGTCTATCGAGCCCGCGACCTCCGCCTCGAGCGCGACGTGGCGCTCAAATTCCTACCCCAACACGTGGCGAGCAAACAGCGCGAAAGTTTCGAGAAGGAAGCCCGCGCCGCGTCCTCCCTCGACCACCCCAATATCTGCACGATCTACGGCATCGACGAGACGGCCAACGGCGACACCTATATCTCGATGGCCTGTTACGACGGGCCGAGCCTCGCCGAGCGGCTGGCCGACGGCCCCCTGCCAATGAATGAGGTCCTGCGGATCGGAGCCCAGATCGCCTCCGGCCTCGCCGCCGCTCACCGCGCCGGCCTGGTTCACCGCGACATCAAGCCCGCCAATATCCTCTTCGGCCAAGACGGGCAGGCCAAGATCGTCGACTTCGGCCTGTCCGCCATCGCCGAGCCGGGCTCCGGCGTCATCGAAACCGCGGAGCTCTACGGCACCGTCGGCTACGTCGCCCCGGAGATTCTGCGCCAGGAACCGTTCGACGGCCGCGTCGACATCTGGGCACTCGGCGCCGTGATTTATGAAATGGCCACGGGGTCGCCGCCGTTCCAAGCCAAAGAGCTCCTGCAACTCTTCAAAGTCCTCGACAAGAACCCGCCGCCGCTGCGAAGCCTAACGCCGACGGCGCCGGAGGCTCTCGAAGAGGTCGTCACCAAGGCCCTCGCTCGAGATCCCGACCAGCGCTACGCCGACGCCGACGACCTCGCCGACGCACTCCGCAGCCTGCGCACGGACGAGGTGTCTTCGACGCACATCCAAAGGCCGATCTTGGAGCCGCGGCCCTCCCGACAGCCGCTCATCTTCGCCGCCGGCGCGGCGGTCGCCGTTCTTTTGACCGTCGCTATCTTCTTCCTCACCCGTCCCGAGACCCCGCGACCTGTGACGCTCGCCGGCCTGCAGATCGAGGGCGTGGAGCCTTGGATCGGTTCCGCCCTGACCGATTTGCTCGAGCTCGAGGTCACCGCCCGCGGCATCGCCGCCGAGACCGTGACCGGTGACGCGCTGCTGGAAAGCTTCGAAGCCAGCGGCGGATGGCCGAGCTCGGTGCGCCGGAGCCTCCCCGGGACGCCGGACAGCGTCTTCCTCGGGGGCATCGCGGCCGCGGAGGCGGGCGGCGGCCTCTCGGTGTCGGTCACCCTCCAGGGCCGCGCCGGGGCGGCCAAATTTTCCCAGGTTTCTGGCGCTCCCACGCATCTCGCGGACATCGCCCGGTCCCTCGCCCAGGACGTGATCTCCGGCGCTCGCCCGGAGCCCATCGACTTCCAAAGCCAAACGTCCCGCGAGCTGTCTCACCTGATCGAAGACGCGAGCCGTCTGCTCGCCCAGCTCGACACCCCCGCCGCCGCAAGGCTGCTGCGGCAAGCCGAAGGGGACGCCTCACCGCTGGTGCCCCTCATGCTGGCGACCGCGCTCTGGGACCTCGGATTCGAGGACGAGAGTCAGCACATCCTCAGCCGGGTCGACGTCGGCAACCTCCCGGATCCTTGGCGCGTCTACGTGCGCGCCAGGCAGCATGACCTGTCCCGGGACTACCCTCGAGCCGAGGCCCTCTACCGGACGCTCCTGGCGAGCGAAAGCTACAGCGACTTGCCGCTGGAGGCCCGACTCGACGCGGCCGCGGCGCTGGTCCACGCCGGCGATCCACAGCTCGCCTTGACCCTGCTCGAACCCGCCGGCGAAGGCCCGCGCACCGAGCTGCTGCGGGCCGACGCCTACCACTGGCTCGGCGACCACGCCAACCAACTCGCCGCCACTGAACGGGCCGCCGGCGCCGCTTCCGACGCCGACCACCCATTCTTGCTCGCCCGCGCCCTTCGCCTCGGGGCCTCCGCCGCCTGGCGCCGCGGCGAGCTCGAAGTCGGCCTGCGCCTGAGCCAAGAGGCGGCGGCGAGCTATCGCGACCTCGGCCACGTCAAAGGCCAAGCTGACGCCGCCATGGCCGAAGGCATCGTGCGCTACGAGATGGGCGAGCTGGTCGTCGCCAAAGACGCCTACAGCCGCGCCGCCAGGCTCTACGCTTCCCTCGGCAACCGGCGCGCCGAAGCGCGGACCCTCACCAACAAGGCCCTGGTCCTTCAGCAGCAGGGGGACTTGAGCGCCCACCTCGAGGTCACCGAGCGGGCCCTCGACCTTTTTCGCCAGGGAAACGACCGGCTGGCGGAGCTGATCACGACGGTCAACTTGACCGGCCCGCTCACCGAGCGCGGACGGCTCGCGGACGCCGAGGCGGCCTTTGAAAGGGCCCTCGAGATCGCCGATGACGTCGGCCGCTTCCGGGCCTGGACTCGGGCGAGTTACGGCCGATTCCTCGTGGAATGCGGACGCCTCGGCGAGGCCCGTCGACATCTGCAGGATGCGATGGCTAGCCCCGAAACGGAGGTCGACGGCAAAGAAGCCGCCGTGATCCGCAGCTCCTTGGCCCGGATGGCCTTCTACGAAGGGGACCTCACCCAGGCCCGCGCCCTGCTTGACCGAGCCCTGCCGGTCCTCAGCGAGCGCGGGACGCCCGCGGACTTATCACCGGCACTGCGCACCGCGGCCCGGATCGACCTCGTGGGCGGGGACCTGCAAGACGCCGCACGGCACCTCAACGAGGCCGCGTCGCTGGCCTCCCCACGTCTCGAGCAGTTCCGGGTTCAGCTCGGTCAGGCGCGACTGTCCCACCGCCAACGGGACTTCGAAGGCAGTCGGCGGCTGGCGCTCGAGGCCCTCCACGAGTTCGACCTCAGCCGCGCCGAGCTGGAGCGGGCGAAGGCGCTGCTCCTGCTTTCTCGCCTGGCGACCCTCGACGGCGACCCCGGGCTCGCGCTGGAGCGGGTCCGATCCGCACGCACCCGCGCCGACCTCGGCAAGGACGCCGAGCTGCCGCCGCTGATCAGCCTTTCCTTGCGACTGACGGAGCTCCAGTCCGAGATGCGCCTCAACAAGACCGACGCGCGACCGAGCCTGCAGACGCTCTTGGCCGAGGTCGTCGAGTCCGGTCACTTCAATCTTGAGCTGCGCATTCGCTATGTGATCGGCCTCGCGGAAATCGCCGACGGCTACGAAACCGCGGGCCGGCGCCGGCTCGCCGAGCTGGCTGAAGAGGCCCGGGCCAAAGGGTTCCTAGCCATCGGCCGGCGGGCCCAGCGGGCGAGCGCCCCCCGCGGTCCCGGCCCTTAGCCGTAGCGCTTCCACAGGCGCAGCACTTTGCCCTCGCGCACGGCCCTGAAGTGCGCGTCGAGCCGGCGCGCGTAGGGACTTGCCGCGGCGGATTCGCCGTTGATCGTCTCGACGGCGATCGACGGCACCGGATCGACCTCGCGGGCCAGCAGGTTCTCGAGCGGCCCGAAGAACTCGGGCAGCCGGGCGTGGTCCGGGTCGACGGAAAAGTCCAGCTCCCGGCCCCGGCGCTTGGAAACGAGCACCGCTTCGTGGCCGCGGAACACCAGGTGGGTGGTGGGCCGCCGAGGCGGCAGCGAGCCCTTGAGACCCTCGATATCGACCCCCGCCATCGACGCCGGATCCGCCGCCGAGAGCCAGTAGACGGCGTCCTGGGGTAGGCCTTTCGCCAAGTCACGGAATGCGCCGTGGGCCATGAATTGCAGTCCGCGCACGCCGTGGAAGAAATAGCCGGCGAGCACTTCACCGGAGAGCTCCAGAAGCCGCAGCGTGCGGAAGACCCGCGACCACGCAAAGGGCTTGAGCTCGCGCGCCAGCAGCTCGCGGAAGACGACGCCGTAGCGGGCGATCAGGAGCCGCACCCGATCCTTCACCAGCTCTTCCCGCTCGAGGGCGTCGAGCTCGGTGACGCCGACGTCGACCCGACGCCAGCGCCCCCCCGACGTCGACGGGCTCGCCCGCCATCCGCGGCGGCGCCCCCGACGCGCGCCCGGAGGACGACGCGCCTTCGGGGCCTCGGGCGGCTGGAACTGGGTCGCGAGCCCTTGGCGCACGGTGAGCCACGTCTCATTGGTGCACTGACCGTCCCACGCCAGGGCCCACAATGCGTCGCTCAGCGCCGCGCCGCCGAGGCCGGTCGCCGCCGACAGCTCGCCCGGGGTGAGCGCCGCCGAGCGCTCGCCGAGGGCGGCGAGGATCTTCGCCCTCGCGACGTCCTCCGGGTCTGGGACTTCTCGGTTGTGGTCTCGGGCTGCGTCAGCGCCGGGACTCCGCGAGCCGTGGGCAGAACCCGGTTCCGCCTCCGCGAAGAGCTCGAGGTCCGACTCGAATCCGAAGGTCACTTTCTCTTTGCCGCAGCCCCACCACACCAGCTCGCTCTGCTGGAGGGCGGCGTCGAGCCAGGAAGGATAGTAGGGCTGGAGCCGGGCGGGCAGCACCTCCCCTTCCCAAAGACCCGCCGGCAGCGGCAGGCCGAAGAGGCGCTCGAGGGCGTCCTGCAATCCGTCGAGGCCGTCGCCGCGGTCGACCAGCCCCTGGTGATGGGCGAGGAAGAGCGGCAGCTCCGCCGCCGGCCGCGCTTCGAAGGTCGGCCGCAGGTCGCTGCGCAACCAGCGCAGCAGAATCTCGAGATTTTCGGCGTCACAGACCTCCGGTTCCGGCGCCCCCTGACTCAGCTCGTCGACGATCGCCGTGCGGGCGCCGCCGAGGGTGTCGAGCACCGAGGTCAAAGCCTCGTCCCCGAGGCCGAAGGCCGCGGCGACGTCGGCGACCGGCACCGGCCCGTGGAAGCGCAGCCACTCGGCGACCAAGGCTTCCGGGTCCGGGGCGTCCGCACCCGGCCTGGCCGCGAGCTGGCTGACCCGCGACCCCACGGCCTCGGCCAGCTCCGCCGCCTCCGACGTGGACACCGACGCTTTGAGCGGACTCCAGTCGACGTCACCCGCACTGAGCCCGCGGGCGCGACAGATCCGGTCAAAGGACTCGGCCGACGCCACAAAGACCCGACCTGCCCCTGAAACGCCCGCCTCGCTGGCCATCGGCCAGGTCACGACCACCGCCCGCGACGCCACGCTCGCCGCCGGCGACTCCGGTCCCTCCGTCGGCGTCTCGGGGTGGTCCCGCCGCACCGCCGCTTCGAGCCGGCGCCATTCTTCGAGGCTGATTACCACCCGCTCGTCGAGCCACAGCGCGAGCTCCTCCCCGGGGGCCGGCGCATACCCGCGCTCGAGTCGCTGCGCCTTGCGGCGGAAGCGTTCGATCACATCAGGCGGCAGGCGCGGCCGCAGGTGGCTCGCGTGGACAAGCTCTTCCAGCACATCGTGACGCAGCCCCGGCCCGCGCTTCTCGGGGGTGTCGTCCTCGTACATGTACTGGTTGGTGAATTGCCAAACCAACCCGGCGCAGAACGGCGACGGGCGGTCCGTGGACACCCGCTCGAGGGTGATCGAGCCGTCGCGGAGTGATTCGAGCGAGCGCTTGAGCGGCTCGAGCTCGAATTCGTCCTGTAGGCAGGTGCGCCACGACTCGACCACCATCGGAAAATCGCCTTCGGAGCGCACCGTGTCGTAGAGCTTCTTCGACTTCTGCCGGCTCATCCACAGCGGCATGCGCTGGCGGAAGCCGGACTTCGGCAGCAGCAGCGCCGTGCCGGCCGCCCAGCGGAACCTCGAGCCGAAGAAGCCCGTGTCTTCGAGGCGGTGGCGGAGGAATTCTTCGACCCGGTCCGGCGGCAGCAGACTCAGGACCTCCTCGATTTCCACGCCCTCCGGCAGCTTGACCAAGACGCAGAAGTCGTCGTGGAAGACCTCGATGGGGTCGGGGTGCTTCTCCTCCCACGCCGCGGCCAGGGCCATGCCGAAGGGACGGTTCACCGAGCCGCCCCACATCGTGTGCAGGATCACTTGCCGGCTGCCGCTCTTGCCCATGCGGTCGCCGGTGTGCTCGACCAGCAGCCGGTCTCGGCGCGGCAGGTGGCCGCCGGTCGCCGCGCGCTGTTCCTCAAGGTAAGTCAAAAGCTCCTTGGCGGCCGTCTTGTCCAGACGCCAGTCCGTCATCAGCGCGTCGCGGAAGCTCGCGTCTTTGAGCCGCGACTCGGCCCGTTCCAGAAAAGCCCCGACCTTCTGACAGAAGTCGTAACCCCGGTCCTGGGCGTCGGCCCGCCAAAACGGCGCCAGCCCCGCCGGCCCCCGGCCCGCGGAGACGAGCACGTCGTTGTGGGTGATGCGCTCGATGCGCCAGCTCTGGGTACCGAGGGTGAAGCTATCGCCCACCGAACGCTCCCAGACGAACTCCTCGTCGAGCTCGCCGATCTTGGCCATCGTCTCCCGATGGCGGAGCGCGAAGTAACCGCGGTCGGCTATGGTGCCGCCGGCCATATAAAGCAGCCGCTCGACGCCGGGCCTGGCCTTGACGGTGCCCCGCACCCGATCGAGGTGGATGCGCGCCTTCAGCTCTCGGACCCGGGTCTCCGCAAAGCGCCCGGCGAGCATGTCGAGCACGCGATCGAAGTGTCGACGCAGCAGATGTCGGTAAGGCCAGCTCGAGCGCACGCGGTCGTAGAGCGCGTCGATCTCGACGGTCTCACCGACGCACATCGAGAGCACCACCTGGGCCAAGACGTCCAGCGGCTGACGCACCGGCCGCAAGGACTCAATGTCCTGCTCCGCCACCGCCCGCGCCACCACCGCCGCTTCGAGCAGGTCGCGGCCGTGGGTCGGGTAAAAAAGCCCGCGGCTGACTTGGCCGACACCGTGGCCGGCGCGGCCCACCCGCTGTACCGCCGACGCCACGGAGCGCGGCGTCTGGATCAAGAGCACCTGGTCGAGCTCGCCGATGTCGATACCGAGCTCCAGTGAGTTTGTCGCCACGATCGCCCGCAGCTCGCCGTCCTTGAGCCGCTTCTCCACCACCGAACGCACTTCCCGCGACAGCGACCCATGGTGCGAGTAGGCCAGCTCACCGGACGCTTCCATATTGATCAGCCGCGTCGCTTTCTCGGTCATACGCCGCGAATTGGCGAAGAGCAGCGTCGACCGATTGCGCTCGATGACCTTGCGGAAGTCCCGCGTCAGCATGCGCCACATGGAGTCGTCGTCCATCTCGGACTCGGGGTCACGCTCCACCGGGAAGCGAACGCCGACCTCATAGATCTTCGAGGTCTTCGACCGCACCACCGATACGGGCCGCGCCAAGTAGCGCGCCTCGCCGTCGACGTCGAGGCGCTCATAGCCTCCGACCATCTCGGCCACCAGCTCCATGGGCCGGACCGTCGCCGAGAGCGCGATGCGCTGGAACTCGCCGGAGAGGTCGACCAGCCGCTCGATCGCCGTCAGCATGTGGGTGCCGCGCTTCGACGCCGCTAAGGCGTGGATCTCATCCAGGATCACACAGCGCACGTCGCCCAAGAGGCCGCGTCCGCTGCGCGACGTGAGCAAGATATTCAAGCTCTCCGGCGTCGTCACCAAAATCTCCGGCGGATGCCGCAGCATCTTGCGCCGCTCCGACTGGGGCGTATCCCCAGAGCGCGTCATCACCTGCACCCGCGCCGCCGGAGTGCCAGCCACTTCAAATCGTCGGCGGAGCGCCTCCAGCGGCTTCTGCACATTGCGCCGCACGTCCGTATTGAGCGCCCGCAGCGGCGAGATGTAGAGCACCCGCAGCCGATCCCCGGCCCATTCCCCGGTCAGCAGCCGGTCGAGTGCCCACAGAAAAGCCGTCAGCGTCTTGCCCGACCCCGTCGGCGCCGACACCAGCACGTGCTCGCCGTCGGCGATCCGCGGCCACGCCAGCGCCTGTGCCTCCGTCGGCGTCCCCACCTCCTCGCGGAACCAGTCCCGGACCAGCGGATGGAATCGCTCGAGGGACCGGAGCGGATCGGTCGTCGGGTCAGGCGTCGAATCAGCGTGGGGAACAGGCGCGGCCATGGCGCGCGATCCTAACGCGACGCCATGGCGCCATCGCCCGCGATCTGCGACCATTCGCGCTATGGAAACACCAAAGATCGCCTACACCGTCAGCTGCACCTTCACCGACGCCGACGTCGCCACCCGCTGGCTGGACTGGCTCAAGAACGGCCACCTCGCCGACGTCATCAAAGGCGGCGCCGAATCCGCCGTCGCCGTCCGCCTCGACGGCACCCCCGTCCGCTGCGAAGCCCGCTACACCTTCCCGTCGCGCCGAGCCTTCGAAGCCTACGAACGCGACCACGCTCCGCGTCTGCGTCAAGAAGGCCTCTCCCTCTTCCCGCTCGACCTCGGCCTCGAGTACTCCCGCTCTGTCGGCGAGATCTCGAGCGAGGCATAAACCCGCTCGAGAACCGCCGCGCCGATGGATGGCACACCGCCGCGCCGCCGCGCCGATGGATGGCTCCCCTCTGATGAAGTGCCCGGCACCCCTCTGATGGCACCCCTCTGATGCCCCTGGGATTAAGTGCCCGGCACCATTTGCTGTTTGGCTGGCACTGTTTGTCGGGGCCATATTTGTCGAGCAATTTCAGGAAAATTGCTTACGCCTGCTGAAAGTCGACACGCTTTGCGTCTTTATCGGGCAATATGGCAAGAAATCCACGCTACCTCCCCCGACCCGGGGCCGTGGTCGAAATCACCCAGCGCACCATCCAGGGACGGTTTCTGTTCAAACCCTCCCCAAGGCTCAACGCCGTGGTCGCTGGCTGCTTTGCCCGTGCCCAAGAAAACACAGGTGCCACCGTGCACGCTGTCGCTGTCCTCTCCAACCACTTTCACCTCTTGGCTTCTTTCGAATCCGTGCAGCAGATGGCGAGCTTTGCCTGCCATCTGAAGACCAACCTGTCGAAGGAAGTCGGCAAGCTCCACGACTGGTCAGGCTCTCTCTTCGCAGGTCGATATCGCTCGATTCCCTTGAGTGACGAGCCAGAAATCCAAGAGCAACGCCTCAAGTACGTTCTAAGTCAGGGTGTTAAAGAAGGGCTGGTGCTCTCGCCAAAGGACTGGCCCGGCCTCCACTGCGCCGAAGCGCTGGTCGAAGAGAAGCCCCTGGCCGGCGTGTGGATTGACCGCACCGCCCTCTACGCGGCTCGCCAGCGCGGTCAAGACGTCTCGGAAGCTTCCATGACCGAACCCACCGAACTCCACCTCACACCGTTGCCGAGCCTCATGGAGCGCTCTAAGCTACAGCGGCGGTCGCTCATGGAGGCGCTGATCGCCTCGATCGAGGCGGAGGCTCTCAAGACGCACCAAGCTCAAGACAGCGTTCCGCTTGGAGTTGAGGCCATCCTCGCTCGCGACCCCCACGAGAAGCCGCGTCATCTTCGTAGATCTCCGCAGCCGTACTTCCACGCGTCGAGGCAGGTCTTCCGGCGGCTTATGGAAGGGTTCCGAGAGTTCACGGCCGCCTATCGGCGCGCCGCGAAGCGCCTCGCGGACGGGGAGAGTGCAGTCCAGTTTCCGGATAACTGCTTTCCGTCACGGCTACCGTTCGTCGAGCCCGTCGTCTTTTAGTCCAGGGCAGCGTTTGACAACTTGATTTCGCCTGCGCCTTCTCGGGTGCACGGGAGAGGTGTGCCTAGCGTGCTGTTTTTGAGTCATTGGCTATGCCAAGAGAGTCTGAGTTTCTTCGAAAACTGCTGATCCTGCGATCCAAAATCCGGTCAGCTCGGCGATAGATGCGCTCTTCACGGAACAACGTTCGATCCGCAAAGCGCTTCTCCAAGAAATGCCTGGCACTTCATTCCAGAGGCACTTCATTCCAGAGGCTACCGTTCGTCGAGCCGGTCGCCATCTAGGCCAGGGCAGCGTTTGACACGTTGATTCGCCTGCGCCTTCTCGGGTGCACGGGAGAGGTGTGTCTAGTTTGCTGATTTGGGCAATCGGTTATGTCGGAGGAGTCCGAGTCTCTTCGAATTCTGCTGATCCTAGGCACCAAGTTCCGGTCAGATCGGCGGCAGATGCGTTTTTCCGGACAAACGTCAGGTTCGCAAAGCATTTCCCAGGTTCGCAAAGCATTTCCCCAAGAAGTGCATGGCACTTCACTCAGCGGGATGCGCTTTTCCCGGACAAACGTCAGGTTCGCAAAGCATTTCCCAGGTTCGCAAAGCATTTCCCCAAGAAGTGCATGGCACTTCACTCAGCACTTCACTCAGCGCATTAGGAGGCCCTTCAGAATGCAGCGTATACCTTTAAGAGTTACCAGACCCATCTCGAAGACGTCCGACAATTGAACGCACCCTATGGGGGAGAATCGCCTGCTCGAGTCGTTCTGGAAGATGGGTCCAAACCTTAAGGCGATCAAGCTCCTCAAGGTTAGCCCTCATGTCCTTCGTCAGTGTTGTTGCCAGCCAAGTCTCGAGCTGACGCACGACAAACTCTCTCTCGCGATCGGAGAGTTCAACGTCGTCACAGGTCACAACGACTGGCGCCGAGTCGGGGTGAAGAACCCCGATTAGACCGTTCAGCCTCGATCCCGTGAGAGTAAATTCGAGACCGCCATTTCGATAAGTGACAAAGTCTTGAATCTCAGCCATATGCATCTCCCCTGCTGTCAAACCTCGGCCACTTCGGCCGCGGGCAGCTTAATCTCGACCAGGAACCCGCCGCCGTCGCGGTTGCGTCCGCGGACGGTGCCGCCCATGGGCTCGATGAGGCTGCGGACAAGGGAAAGGCCGATGCCGGTCCCTTTGGTGGTGCGGGTCATCTCGTTTTCGCCGCGGAAAAAAGGCTCGAAGACGTTGCGAAGCTGCTGACGGGGGACGCCGGGTCCGCGGTCGCCGACGCTCACCTCGACGTGGGGTCCGATATTGCGGGAACGCACGGTGATGACCTTTTGGGCCGCGTCCTTGGCGTATTTGAGGGCGTTATCGACCAGGTTGAAAAGGACCTGGGAGAGGGCGTCGCGGTCGTAGACGGCTTCGGCGGGGCCGTCGTCATCGATTTCGATCGAGAACCCTTGGCCTTCGGCGTGGGGCGCCAAGACTTCGACGACTTCGCGCAGCGCCGGGCGCAGGTCCCCGGACTCGAGCACGGGCTCGCGGTTATGGGTCTCGACTCGGGAGAGCTCGAGCACGTTGTTGATCAGTCGCGTGAGGCGCTCGGCTTCCGCGGTGACCACGCGGTAATAGTCCTGCCGTCGCTCTTCGGTGCTGACCACGCCGTCGCGGAGCATCTCGCCGTGCATGCGGATGGCGGTGAGCGGCGTCTTGAGCTCGTGGGTGACCGCGGAGACGAAATTGCTCTGGCGTTCGGCGAAGCGCAGCCGCGCGGCGACGGCCCGGTAGAGCGCCCAGAGTCCGAGGGTCGACGTCAAACCGAGCAGGGCCGCCAAGGAGTAGATGTAGAGCGTCGCCAGCGGGTCAGGCAGCGGATCTAGGTCGATACGTGCCGCGACGGAGGAAAATGGCTCGGCGAATCGGTGTCGATACTCAAACCGATCCCACGCCGGCGCTTGCCCCTCACCCACCGACTCCCACGACACCGAGAGACCGGGGAGCGTGGTCTTCTGGCGCCCGAGGCGCGGGCTGAGGGAGTCCGCCAGCGAGGCCCCTTCAAAGGCGAGTGGCTGCCCGAGGACCTCCGATGCGAGCCAGTCCACCAGCGTGCGACCGTCGATGACCATGCCCTGGCGGAAAGCGCGGGTATCTATCCACACCGTTCGATAAAGAAGAAGACTCGACGCGTCCAGGGGGCGACCGACCATCGGTTCGAGGCTGACGTCGACCCGCTCTGGGCCGCCGAGGTCGTCGAGTTCCAGGAGGCCGGGGCCGTCGATGTCGAAAACGTTCGAGACCTGCGACAGCGTCTTGGTTTCCCGCTCGCGCCGCAGGGTCTGGGCCCGGTTTAAAAGACTGAAGAGGTCTCGGTCGTCGGGCGGCGGCGCGGGTTGGGCGACCAGCGGCGCGACAAACTCCTGGGCGCCTTCGCCCGTGCCCTCGCGCAGCCGGGCGAGGGCCATCTGCTGGCGGGCCCCCTCCGGGCCGACGGTGGTGCCAGCATCCTGGAGCGGGATCGCCCGCGCGGTGGGCACCAGCACCAGGTCCCGCAGCACGCCGAGGATCATGTCGCGCTGGAGCTCCTGGCCGAAGGCCATGCGCCAGCCGAGGATACGGTTGGCGCGATCGGCGTCCCGGGGCCACAGCGGGCTGCTGACGGTGCCGTCGGGCTCGACCTGGAAGTGGGCCAGCACGAAGGGAGATTCGGGGCCGTCGGCGAGGGGGGAACGGCGGGTCTCGGGCTCCGCGGTCTCGGGCGTGTAGAGAAATCGATACTGCCCGAAGGGACGATTCTCTTCGTCATGGAGCCACTCCGTGAGCTCGCGTTCCATCTCGTCGAAGAAGCGCTCCGCCACCGAGCGGTGCCGGTTCTCCCGGTCCTTCTCGACGTTATCCAAGGCGTGGCGGACGAGCAGCGCCACCGGCACCCAAAGCAGAATAACCACCGCCAAGAAGAGCAGGCGCAGCCCCTTCATGGGCCCGCCGAAGAACGCCGCCGCGCGACTCATGGCCGGGGCCGGTAGCCTGCGCCGCGGACCGTCTCGATCAGCGACGCCCCCTCGGGCGCGTCGATCTTGCGGCGCAGCTTGGCGATGTGGACGTCGACGGTGCGGGTTTCGATATCTTCGACGTTGTGCATGTCCCACACCTCCTCGAGCAGCCGACGTCGGCTCACCACCCGGCCTTTTTCGCGCGCGAAGAGATCGAGCAGCGCCACCTCGCGGGTTGAAAGTCCCACCTCGCGGGCGCCTGATGTCGCCCGCTGGCCTTCCGGGTCCACCGTCCAGGGGCCGAAGCGAAATTGTCGCTGGGGGCGGCGCCGGGCCTCGGCGCGGCGGGCCAGGACCGCCACCCGGGCCGCCAGCTCGCGCACGGAGAAAGGCTTCGACACGTAGTCATCGGCGCCGGCGCGCAGGCCCTGCACCACGTCTTCCTCAGAACCCTTGGCGGTGAGCATCAGAATCTGCACGCCGGGGAGCTGGGCGCGGAGTCGCGCGCAGACGTCGAGGCCGGACAAGCCGGGCAGCATGATGTCGAGCAGGACCAGTTGGAAGGAGCCGCTCAGCGCGCGCTCGAGGCCTTCTTCACCCGTGGCGACGGCCTCCGGCAGATAGCCGTGGAAGGCCAGCAAGTCGCACAGACCGCCCCGGATACTTTCTTCGTCTTCGACGATCAGCACCCGCAGTTTCTCCGTTCCAGCCCGTCCGCTCTTCGATGGGTCCATTTCGCTCCTAGGCCTCGTTTCGCCGCCTTTCCGCGCCGCCGGCTGACGGAACGCGGCGGTCGCTTGCGCCGACTGACGTTAGTTTATTCGCGCTTCGCCGCCCCGGGTTAACCGAATGTAAAACCCTGCTGAGGCCTCCGTTCACAGGCTTTCGGCCGGGCTCCAGGGATTTCTGTAAACCGAAAGTAAATCGCCACGCCTCACATTAAAAATTCTTTTGCCCGCGGTGGCGCCGCAATCTTTTAAAACTTTCTCATCACGCAAACCGACCCCAGGAGGTGGACGATGGGATTCTCACCAGACGACAGGCGCGCCGACACAAGAAACGACACCCCCGACGGGCCGTCTGACGGAGCGTCGCCCCGGATCCGGCAGCGACGCTGGATCCTCGTGCTGATGCTGGCCCTGGCGACGCTGGCGATGCACGCGGTCTTGACCGGCGCCACCCCGACGGTCCCCGAACACGGCGGCGCAGTCAGGACTGCCGCCGCGGTCACTCCCTCGGTGCCGTTCAGCGGCGCGGCCGGAGACGAGGCGGCGACGCCGAATCCGGCGGACCGCTCCATCCTGGACTTTAAACTCCCCGCTTTCCTCGGCGCCGCCCTTGAGCCGCTCGTCGCGGGCGACGCCTCTGGAGCGACGGTCACGGTCCACGCGAAGCTCGACCGCCGGTCCGTGCTGGTCGGCTCGGACAGTCGCCTCTACGCCGAGGTGGTGATCAACGGCCGAGCCCCCACGGATGCCGTGCGCCACCCGACCGACCTCCTGGTCGTGCTGGACCACTCCGGTTCGATGCGCGGCGACAAGATTCGCCAGGCGAAGAAGGCGACGGCCGACCTCATCGACCGACTGGCGCCGGATGACACATTTGCCCTCATCGCTTTCTCCGATACGGCGCGCCTGATGACCACCACCGCCCCGGCGACGTCCGAGAACCGGGCCCAATGGCTCGACGTCCTCAGGCGCATTCACGCGGGCGGCGGCACCAATATGAAACACGGGCTCGACGTCGCCCTGCGCGTACTGCGCGCGCGCTCCAACTCCGACCGCCCCTGCCGGGTGCTGCTGCTTTCCGACGGCCACCCCAATACGACCGAGGGTCTCGTGGAGCAGGCACGCCGGGCAAGCGGCCACGGTGCGGCGCTGTCGGCGCTCGGCATCGGCGCCGACTTCAATGAGAACCTGATGAGCGAGCTGGCGGACTACGGCACCGGCAACTACTACTTCCTCGACCGACCGGAGACCATCGCCGCCGTCTTCGCCGGTGAGCTGGCGGCGGGCCGCGGCACGATTGCCCGCGACCTGCGCATCACCCTCAAACCGTCGCCTGGGACGAGCCTGGTGGACGCCGCCGGCTACCCCATCGAGACCACCGCCGACGGGGCGGTGATCCGCCCCGGCCACCTCTACGCCGGCCAGACCCGGCGCCTGTGGCTGGCCCTCGACGTCGACGCCGCCGAGCCCTTCGCCGCGCGGCCCCTCGGCGAAATTTCCGTCAGCTGGGATGACGGCGAAGCCACCCAGACCCATGTAGTCGATCCGCTCCGAATCGCCGGCGTCACCGACCGTGAGCACCACCTCGCGGGCATCGACAACGAAGCCTGGGGCCGCGCCGTGGTCTCCGAGGAATACGGCCGACTCCAGCGGGAAGTGGCGGATTTCGTCCGCAACGGCCAGCGGCAAGAGGCTGAAGCGAGGATCTTCGCCTATGAGCAAACCCAAGCGGGCCTGAACACTTTCTTCATGAACGACGAGGTGACCGAAAATCTAGAGTCGCTCAAAGCCTTCAAGAGGGAAATCGACGACGCTTTCACCGGCGAAGGGCAAGTGACGAAGCAAAAAATGCTCAGCAAACGGCAGCACCAGATGGCCAACGAGCTGCGTCGGCTCGACAGCGGCAGCGGGGGAGGCGGCCGATGAGCTGGTTCAAACGACTGACGCAGCTGGTTCGCGCCGACGCCCACGGCGCCCTGGACGTGCTCGAAGACCGGCCTTTGCTGCTGCGCCAGCACCTGCGCGACGCCGAAGAGGCGCTGGCGCAAAAGCGGGCCCGTCGCAAGGCCCTCGACGCCGAGTCCCGGGACCTCGAGCGCGCGCTCGAGAGGCTGGAGCCGCGGCTCGAAGCGCTCGACGGCGACGTCAGCCTGGCGATGGCCGAGGGGCGCGACGACCTGGCCCGATTCGCAGCGCAGAAGCTCTTGCCGCTGCGGCGCCAGCTCGGCGGCATCGAGGCCCGGCGCCGAGACCTGGACCAGGAGTGCCTCGAGCTGGACGGCCTGCTGGAACGCCAAGGCGCGCAGCTTGACGACCTGCGCCTGCGCGTACGCGACGCCGTCGATCGGTGGAACGACGATGACGGCGCGTCCTTTTTCGCGGAGCCCTGGATCCGCGAAGAGGACGTGGAGCTGGAGCTGCTCCGACGGCGGGTGGCCGTCGCTCCGGAGGCGGCGTCGTGAAGAGTCGCTTCAACATTTCTCTGCTCTTTGCCCTGGCGGCGGCCCTCGCCTACGTGCCGTGGCTGCTGGTGACCGTCCCGTGGCTCGGACGTTCCCTCGGCCAGGGACTCTTCGCGGTCTCGGCGACGGCGGCCTACCTCGCCCTCACCGCACCGCGGCCGGCCCTCCGCCTCCACGCGGCCATCCTCACCGCGGCCGGCGGCGGCGTCCTGTGGCTCTTGATGCCCGGTGACGCCGCCCGGTGGCTCAGCCTGGCGGTGGTCATGGCCGCCGTACGCAGCGTCATCCTCTACCGACGCCGGAGCCCGGCCCGGGCGCTCGCCGTCGACGCGACCCTGCTGCTCGGCGGCCTGCTGGCGGCCAAAGCCCTCGCCGGGCCGACGCTGCTCGGCGGTGCGCTCGCCGTCTGGGGCTTCCTGCTGGTCCAGAGTCTCTTTTTCCTCATCACCGACGTCGAGACCCGGGGTGAGAGCAGCGACGGCGACCCCTTCGAGGAGGCGCACCTCCGCGCCACCCGTCTGCTTGAGCAGACAGGGGTCTGATGACAGGAGGCGGGCCCGAGTACCAGCTCGGATTCGGGACACCCGCCGCTACTTTCGTCCTCTAGAGGTGACACCCCTTCCGAGAGTCCGAAGGGCCGTCCGACGGGATTTCCCAGGGATTGACTGGGCGGAAAACGGATAGAGCTCGGGGAAAGAGCTGGAATCGGCCTTGCATACTTGTTAGGCAAGCGCCCCGCGGAGCCAGCTCCGCGATAAAGTTCAGCCTTTCGAGACTCAAGCTCTTTATGTATAGGACTCTGCTCCACTTCCTCGTGCTCGCGACCGCCTCCGCATTCGCCGGCGGCTGTGCCACGTCAGGCGCCGGCGGTCTCCCGTCGCCGCCGACAGTGCCGTCGCTGCCCAGCCCGTCGGCGGGCCTGCCGTCGACGCCTTCGCCGCCATCAACGCCGTCGGCGAGCACACCGTCTGCGCCTTCCGTCGGCCAGCCCAGCGCCGGTCCGCCAGCTTCTGGGCAGCCACCGGCTTCCCCACCGAGCTCGACCTCTGGCACCCGGTCCGAATCGACTCCTCCGGCCGGCGCTGCGGCCGGAACTCGAAGCGCCCAGGGTCCGAAGGGCGAAGCGGGATCCGCGGGCACGCCGGGGACGCCGCAGACAGCCGGCGGACGTCCGGCTGCGACGACGTCGCAGGAGCGACAGGCGGCCATGGACGCCCAGCTCGATCGGGAGCTCAGCGACTTCGCCCGCCTGTTGCTCCGCGAGCAGGACGTGCTGGCCCCGAACCGACCCGCCGGCTCGAGCGCCGGCGGCGGCGGTAGCTCGGGCGGCGCCGGCTCGGGCGGAGGCTTCGGCGACGGGGCGAGCGGCGGCCAGGCCGGCGGCGGAGAGTCGGCGGGCCAGACCGGCGAAGGCCAGCGCGGAGGCGGTGAACGGGGCGACGGCCAGAGCGGCGAGTCCTCGGACGGCGCCGCGGGTGGCGACGGTCAGCGGGCCGACGCCGGCGGCTCGGTCGGCGGCGGCAGCGGCAACGCCGACGCGGGCCGATCCGACCGGGTGCCGAGCGACGTCCCCGACGGTAGCGACGACGATATCGTGGCCCGCCAGCTGAGGGAGGCGGCCATGAACGAAGACGACCCGGAACTCCGCGAGCGGCTCTGGGACGAGTATCGGGCCTACAAAGGCGGCCGACGCGCCTCGGGAGGTGACCGTTGAAGCGCACCACGCCATCGATCGCCCTCGCGACGCTCATCGCCTGCGCGGCTGCCGTATCGCCGGCCGAGGCCAAGCGCGTGCAGACGCCGACCGCCCTCGACGTCGCCCGGCAAGAAGTCGCTGAAGATCTGCTGCTCGACGTCGGCGTCGAGCTCTTCGAAGACGGACTGCCGACCAACGACTACGCCGCCCTCGCCGAGCTCGAAGCCGAGGAAGGGGTTTACGAAGACGTGCGCCGCGCCGAAGGACGGTTCATCGCCGTCCACCTGATGGACACCCTCCAGTCCACCGGGCACTGGGGCGCCGTGCGCATCCTGCCGCAGGCCGCCGGCGAGGTCGACCGGCGCATCGGCGGCCACATCGTCGAGTCGAGCGGCTACGTGCGCGAAGTCGAGATTCAGGTCCACGACTCCACCGGCA
>JBCDKB010000076.1:0-24431 GCA_038747035.1 Acidobacteriota bacterium
CGCGTGGTCGCCGAGATCCTCGACGAGGCCCGCGACGCCGGCATCCGGCCGCTTCTGGCCGCGGAGCGACGGGTCGAGCGCCGGCGCGCCGCCCCGAGCGCGCCTTGACGCAGACCCGCGCGCGGGGGGGCCACTCGGGCCGCCGCGTGTTGTCGGTGCCGTATTTGGGGACCAGGTCGCGCTCGCTGTATTCGCCTTCGAGCGGCCGGTAGCGCCCGTAAATCGACGTGTCCCGGAGGTGGTAATTGGTGTGGTAGATCACCAAGAGTCCGCCGACCTTGAGGGTGGCGTCGAGCTGCCGCACCTGCTCGTCAAATTTCTCGAGCGGATAGACGTCTTCGGAAGACGGCGCCGGCTCCATGCGGTGGGCGATGCGCAGGAGCACCGCCATGGCGAAAACCGCGTCAAACGGCCCCTCCCGGTCCAAGGTCTCGTCGTCCGAGAAAAGAAAGCGAGTCCGGGCGTCTTTATTCTGCGCCCTCGCCTTTTTGAGATTCCACTCACTGATATCCACGCCGACGATCTCCGAGGCGGGGAAATAGGTGCGCAGCGAAAACGCCTCTTCGCCCGTCGAGCAGCCGAAGGACAGCAGCTTCAGATCCTCGCCGGGGCGAGCCGAGAAGAAGTCGCGGGCTTGGGAGAAGATCTCCGGATAGCGATCCATCTTGGTGTAGTTGCAGGTTAAATGCAGGCTACCCGGACGGAAAAAGCGATTGATGATCGTCGTGCGATAGAAGCCGTCGCTGGCGAATTGCCACAAGTAGGAAGGCGTCCTCAGGAGCAACGTCGACCCGCGCAGGATCGGGTTGCGCGAGTAGCGGTTCTTTTGGACTTGCTTGCGAAGCTTCTCGATCATGCTCGCCATTGATACCCCTACGGACCTTCATGGAATGTCGCCCTCCGCTCGGAGAACCGCGGAACCCGCGCGACGGATCGGCCGAGTATGTCAGCTTCGCCGAGAGAAATCGTCCTCGGCTCCGGGGCGATTCAGCGGGCCCGACGCCACCGATCGCGCACCAGGACCGCGGCGTAGCACAGACCCGCCGCGAGCACGATGGCCGGCTCCGGGCTGATCTTCGAGCCGTAAACCGCCAGGCGCGGTACCGTCGTGAGGAAGAGACTGATCGCCACCGAGAGGGCGATCATCGGCGCTAGGCGACGGGTGAAGCGTCCGGCGATCGCCGCCGGCAGGCTGAGCAGCGCGATCACCAAGATCAGGCCGACCACCTGGGTCAGGGTGATCACGGTGAGCGCGATCAAGACGAGCAGCACGGCGTGGATTCGGGCCACCGAGAAGCCCTGGAGGCGCAGGTGCTCGGCGTCGAGGCAGAGGGCCAAGAATCGCTTGTGGTAGATCGCCACCACGGCGACGATCACCCCGTCGAGGCCGACCATCAGCCGGACGCTCGGCCAGTCGACGAAGGCGAGGTTGCCGAAGAGATAGCTCATCAACTCGGCGTGGTAGCCCGGCGTCAGCTTGATCAGCAGAATTCCGGCCGCCATGCCCGAGGCCCAGAGCGCGCCGATCCACGTGTCGGCGTCGACGCCTTGGCCCCCGCGGCTCGGTTCCACCCGCGCGAGCAGCAGCGCCGCGAGGACCGAGACGACCAGCGCCCCGTGCAGCGGCTCGAGCCAGAAGAAGACCGCTTCGAATCGGTAGCGCAAAAAGATCGCCAGCCCCAGGCCGCCGACCGCGATGTGGGCGATGGCGCCGCCGAGGAAGACCAGCCGCCGGGTGACGACGTAGGGCCCGATCACCCCGCACGCCAGGCTGGCCAGCCAGCCGGCGAGCAAGCCGGTCCAGAGGAACGGATTTCCCGCCATATCGTGGAAGAAGCTCACGTCCCGTCACCGCCCGGAGCTTGCGGGTTCTCGCCCGGACCGGGGGCAGAATTCTCTCCCCCGTCGGGCCCGACGCGGCGTCCGTGATCATTGGGGCTATGGCCGTGCGCCCCCGAGGGTAAATGGACTCCGAAGAGCTCGATCACCTCCGCCGCCGACGGCGGCGGGTCCACCGGCAGGGCGAGCAGGCGCCGGTGGTGAACGCACGCCACGCGGGTGGCGTGCTGGAAAGCGATGTCTAGGTCGTGGGTGACCATGATGACGCTTCGATCGTCGGCGAGGCCGGCGAGCAGCTCCAGCAGCTGACGTTCCCGCAGCGGATCGATGCCGGTGGTCGGCTCATCGAGCAGCAGCAGCTCGGCGTCGGCGACCAGGGCGCGGGCGATGAGCACACGCTGACGCTGGCCGCCCGAAAGCTCGCCGAAGGGACGCCGCTCGAAGTCCAAAACGCCGACGGCGTCGAGGGCGCTGCGGGCGGCGTCGAGGTCTTCGGCGCGGTAGCGCGGTCCCCACGGCGCCAGGCGCAGCCGGCCGCTCAGCACGATATCGAGGGCGTCCGCCGGTACGCCGACGTCGAGGGCCGCCGCCTGGGGCACGTAGCCCGCCCGGTGGCGCGTGGCGGCGGGGCGCTCGCCGAAGAGGCGAATCTCACCGCGCTGGGGCTCGAGTAAACCGAGCAGAAGCTTGACCAGCGTCGTCTTGCCGCCGCCGTTGGGGCCGACAATGGCGAGGATCTCGCCCGGGTGATGCTCGAGGTCGGCGCCGTCGAGCAGCCAGCCGCCGTGGCCACCGCGGTAGGAGAAGCTGACGCCCCGCAGCTCAGCGATCGGCGATGGCGGGGCTCCGGTGCTCAAGAGGCCTCGTCGACCTCAAAGCTGGCGGCGAGCCGCTCAGCCGCCGTGCGGAGTGCCGTCGGCAGGTCGCGCTCGAGCGGATCCAGGACTTTCACCGGCACGCCGAGGGATTGGCCGAGCCGGAGGGCCAGGCGGTCCGAAATTTGCGGCTGTACGAAAAGCGCAGCGCACCGGCGCTCGACCGCCATCCGTCGAATGTCCGTGAGCTCGGAGTCACTCGGCGACTGACCGTCGACCTCGACGGCGAGCTGGATGAGACCGTACTCCTCTGCGAAGTGGCCCCACGCCGGGTGGTAGATCAGAAAGGCGCGACCCCGGTGCGGGTCGAGGGTCGCCTGGAGCTCCGCGTCCAGGGTGCGCAGCTGCGCTTTGGTCGCTTCGAGCCCCCGCGCGTAGACGTCGGCGTGCTCAGGATCGACCTCGGTGAGGGCCGCCGCCATCCGGTCGGCGAAGAGCGCGAGCTCGGCGGGGTTCAGCCATGGATGGGGGTCATGGTTGTGGGCCTGGGCGTGGGTATGCGTGTGGGTGTGGGCGCGTCCGTCGTCGACGTGGCCGTGTCCGGCCTGTCCGCCGGCGTGGCCATGGGCCCCGTCGTGGATATGGATATGGGAGTGGGGGCGGGCGTCGTGGTGGTGGGCGAGGGCGCTGTGGGGATCGGAACCCCCGTGACCGGAAAGCTCCGACCCCGCCCCATCGGGGCGCTTAGGCCCGGGCTCAACCGAACCTCCCCCGCCCCCGGTGTGGCCGTGGCCATGGCCAGGACCGGCGGTGACATCCCCAGGGTCGTCCAGGGTTTCGGCGGCCGCCGGCGGTAGCGCAAGGGTCGCGGTCTCGGCGACGAGGTCGACCACCGGCATCCTCCGACCCACGGCCTCAAACCACGGCCCATTCTCCGCCGGCACACCGATGCTGAAATAGAGATTCGAGGCGAGCAGTCGACTGGCCTCCGCATGGGTGGGCTGGAACGACTCGGGACTTTCTCCAGGCGACACGGCGACCTCGACCTTCACGCGCTCTCCGCCGATGGACTCGACGAGCCACGCTTGGGGAGCCACTGTCACGGCGACGGTCACCGGCGCTGACGCCGAGTCACGGTCCGCGGATTCGGGGACCGGCGGAGCCGCGCACGCCGAGCAGAGCACGGCGCCCGCCGCGAAAAGGGTCAGGGTTACACGAGGTGGCAACATCATGCCTTAATGATAATTCATTTTCATTAAGAAATCGACGGCGGCCGGCGCCCCGAAGACTCGAGCTTCCCGGGTCGCCGGCTCCCGCGAGAACCTCAATCCTCGGCGACCGCCGTCGGCGGCTTCGCCGGCCCGTCGTGGGTCGCCGGCGGCGACACGTTCAAGCTCGTCGCCAGGTCTTCCCGGGTCTGCTCATGCAGACTATCGTTTTCGAGCCGACGGACCGCCTGTTCGACTTTCCGCAGGTCCTCTTGCGGGAAGGCGAGGTGGCAGATCGGATCTCCGGGCGCCACCGACGGCAGGGTCGTCATCGACAAAATGATGCCGCCCCGGGGCGCCTTGATTTGCGACACCGTTTCGCCGGTGAGCCGCGTATGGGTGGCGATCGGCTGGTGGCGATCGACGAGCTCCCCCGGGCTCACGTGGAAACGCAGGAACCCGCCGTGCCTGGCCCGGATCCAGCGTCGGTCCTGGAGGGTGACCTGGTAAGGCGGGCGCTCGAGCTCCCCCTCCACCATGCCGAGGTGGATCAGTGCGTTGGTCACGCCGCGCACGGCGTAGGCGACGGCGGCGGGCTCGACCTTCCAGACCTCGCCGGCCTCCAGGATCAGCGTCGGGCAGCCGACCTTGGTCGCCGAGCGGCGCAAGGAACCCGACGGGCCCAGGGAATCGACGATCAGCTCCGTCCCGAAGGCCCGCGCCAAGCTCGCGAGGGCCGGCACGCTCAGGTCCGCTCGCACGTTGGGGAAATTGGTGCGGTGCAGCGCCGCCGTATGGAGGTCGATGCCGAAGTCCGCGCGCCCGACGATCTCATCGAAAATCACCCGCGCCATCCGCGACGCCAGGCTGCCGCGGCTCGACCCCGGGAACATTCGGTTCAGGTCGCGACGGTCCGGCAGGTAGCGCGAGTGGCGTTCAAAGCCCAACAGGTTGACCACCGGCGCTGAAATGAGCGTCCCGGCGCGGAGGGCAAAAGGCGGAGAGGAGAGCAGCTGGTGGACGGCGCCGGTGCCGTTGAGCTCGTCGCCGTGCACCGCCGCCGTCAGGAAGACCGACGGCCCCGGCTTCAGCCCGCGCCAGACGACGATCGGAATCGTAATGTCGGCGCCGAGGTAGCTACTCGACACGGTCACTTGAAAAGTGCGATGTTCCCCCGCGGCCACCGTCTTCCCGAGCCAGCGGTGGGGGTCTTTACGCTCTAGCTTTTTCTTCGCCATATGCCGCCACGCCCCTTCGGAGGGTCCCCCGCGCCGATCGAGCGGCGCCGCGGACCCGGCTCATCGGCCGAATTCGACCGGCAGCTTGCCGATCTGGTAGCGCCGGCGCCGCTTCTTGCGCTCCGACGCCAGCTCCCGCATGTTTTCAAGGCGGCCGTAGCACAGCAAACGGTCGTCGGCCTCGAGCACCCACGCCCCCTTCGGATTGGAAACCACCGACGCGCCCCGGTGGAGGGTGAGCACCAGCACGTCGCGCTCGCGGAGTCCCGAGGCGTCGAGGGACCTGCCGACCAGCTCGTGACCTTCCCGCACCTGCAGCTCGGCGACGCCGAAACCGGCGCTGACGGTGAGACGCTGGCGGATGTCGATCTCCGGAAAGTCGACCTGGGCGTTGATGTAGTCGATAAAGGCGCCGGCGACGTCGAGCCCCGTCGCCCCTTCGATCCCCTCGAGGCCGGGCGACGAATTCACTTCCATCACCTGGGGCCCGTCCGAGCTTTCCAACATGTCGACGCCGGCGAGCCGCAAACCCATGATCTGGGCCGCCCGCACCGCCGTTTGCGCATAGGTCGCGCCGAGGTCAATCGCCTCGGTGCGGCCGCCGCGGTGCACGTTGCTGCGGAACTCGCCGTTCGCCGGTGCGATCCTGCGCATGGCCGCCACGACCCGATCTCCGACGATGATGGCGCGCACGTCCCGCCCCCGGCTTTCGGCCACGAACTTCTGCACCAAGACCCGCTGATCGACGCTATCGAGGGTCTCGATGACCGCCTCGGCGATTTTCGGCGTCTCGGCAAGGATCACGCCGCGCCCCTGGGTGCCTTCGAGGATCTTGATGATCACCGGCGTTCCGCCGACGCGATCGATGGCCCGTTTGACGTCATGGCGCCCGCGCACCAGGGTCGTGTGCGGGATGCCGATGTCATGGCGCGACAGAATCTGTAGGGCCCGCAGCTTGTCGCGGGAATTGGCGATGCCGCTGGCGGTGGCCGGCGTGTAGATGTCGAGCTGCTCGAACTGACGCACCACCGCCGTGCCGAAATAGGTGATCGAAGCGCCGATGCGCGGCAGGATCGCGTCGTACTCCTCCACGCTACGGCGTCGGTAGAAGAGTCCGGGCTCCTGGGACTGCAGCTCGATGGCGAAGCGCAGGGTGTCGAGCACGTCGACCTGGTGGCCCCGGCGTCGCGCGGCGTCGACCAGGCGCCGGGTGCTGTAGCAGCGGGGCGCCCGCGAAAGGATGGCGAGCTTCACCGCCGCCCTCCAACCCGCGTCTCCACGGCAAAACTCTCCATCGCGGACCGTCTATTCGACATCCCGCGAAGCATACCCCGGCGGGCTCTTCCCACCCGCGGTCTAAAACCGTGACGGGCCGCGTCCTTCTTAAGACGCGGCCCGTTCGGTCACGAGGCCTATGGGGGCACCCCTGACCGGCCGCCGCCGGCGGCGTTCAGTCGATGGCGCCGCGCCGATCCTTCTCGCCTTTGAAGTTGCCGAACCGGTAGCCGATCGAGAAATGCTCCCGGGCCGTGCCGTGGTCGTTATAGCTCCACGAAACGAGGATTCGATCCTGGAGCACGAAGCCGAGCTCGGCGACGGCGTCGACTTCTTCGAGGTGCGGGTCGAGGAAGCGCAGCGAGCTTTCGCTGAATCGTGCGCCGGCCAGCGCCTCGACCGCCAGGTAGTCGGTCGGCTGCCAAAAGGCCTGCACGCTGGCGACGGCCGTATTCCGGAAGCCGGGCGCCGAGAAGGCTTCGATCCGCGGGCCCGCCGTGAGGTTGTGGCGGAGCTTGTAGAGCCGGTCGAGGCGAAGGAAGAGTGACGCGTGCACATCGTCTTCCGCGACGTAGTCGAGATCCACTTCATCGCTACCGATGACGCTATGCAGGGCGTTCTGCACGTCTTCGCCCAGAAGGCCTTCGCCCAAGCGAATCACGCCGATCTCGCCGTAAGCGTCCCATCCCCGGAACCAGCCGCCGGGCAGCGTGACCTGGCGGCCGACGGCAATCTGCGTCTCGTCGAATCGGACGCCGCCGTCCCGATCGGTGAAGGCTTTTTCGCGGATCGCCCATAGGTACTCTCCACGATCAAATTCCAGGGCCACGGCAAAGGTGTAGAGGTCGTCTTCGTTATCGCCGGTCAAAAAGTCATTTTCTGTCTCAAAGCGGAAGTCTAGGGCGGCCGCCGGCGTTGATAGGAGCGGCGCCAGGGTCAGCAGGGCGAGAGTCATTGCGAGCAAGGCCTTGAGCAAGCGAGTGTCATATCCCACGGTGATCTCCTTCACATTCAGGTGACGCCGTTCGGTTAGGACGATCCCGGCGCCTTGAACCGTGAGTGCTTCAAGTCTTCGATTTCTTACAGTGCCCCCCAGAAAAAATGTCGCAGACCGCAGAGTCCCCCCGCGACGACGCCCCGGCGTCGTCTCCGATCGATATTGAAAAAGCCGTCGACCAGTACTTCCAACAGATCTTCCGCGCCGCCCGCGGCGCCGGCCTCAACGACGGCGAGGCCGAAGAAATCACCCAAGAGACCTTTATGACGCTGCTCGAGAAGGCCGACACCTTCGAAGGCAGATCGGCAGTCAGGACTTTTCTCTTCGGGATCCTCTACAACAAGCTAAGGGAACACCGTCGGTGGCTGTCCCAGGCGAGGCGCCACGAGTCCCTCGCCCCGGACGCTGACGACGTCGCGGCCGAGCGTTTGGACCAGCTCGCCGATCGTTTCGACGACGACGGTCTTTGGCTCCATCCGCCGCAAGGCCCGGAGGCCTTCGTCTACGCCCGCGAAACCCGCCACCTACTCTCCGACTGCATGGACTCAGCGCCGCCGGTCCAGCGCATGGCTTTCCTGCTGCGGGAGGTGGAAGGGCTCTCGAGTGACGAAATCTGTAAGATTCTCGACATCTCGCGCACTAACTTGGGTGTGATGCTGCACCGGTTTCGAAATCGCGTGCGAAACTGCTTAGAGTCCCAGGGAATCGCCGCCGGCGCCGCACACGGCGCGCGCGGCGAGGGGGAGCACCCATGAAACCGACCTGCGAAGAATTAGCGGCCGATATCGCGTCCGGCAGGATCGAGCGCCTCGGCTGGCTCGACAGATTGCGTCATCGACTGCACGCGTGGCTATGCCCGCCGTGCCGTCAGTACCAAAAGCAGGTCGATTCGATCGGAACGCTCGCCCGCCAACGCGCCGACGACGGCGCGCCGTGCCCGGAAGCCCTCGAGGCGATGAAGCGCCGGTGCCTGGAGCGCGTCAAAGGCCCCGCGACTCGGGGCCCAGCAGACGATGCCGAAGTCTGCCCAGATAGCGATTGATCCGGTGGTGTCGGGGGAGGAAGCCGAGCACCGGCTGGCGGCGGGCGCCGAGCCCCCGCTTGAGCGCCAGAAGACTGGCATCGGCCGGGTCGATCTCGAGTCCGCGCTCGATGGCCTCATTCGCGGCCCGGCGTTCGTCACCCAGGAGCAGCGTCTCGGCGAGGAGCCGAGAGGCCTCGGGCTGCAGCAGGTCGAGCTCCGCCGCCCGCTGGCACAGCTTGACCCCTTCGCGCATCTTGCCCTGGAAGCGGGCCAGGCCGTAGCCCAGATAAGCGTAGAAGACCGGCGGCACTTCGTCTTCGCTCGCCGGCGACTCCGCAGCGAGGGTGAGCCAGTAGAGCGCTTCGGTCCACTCACCCTGGCGACCATGCTCGATGCCGCGCCAGGCCAAATCGCCCGCTGAATCGGGGGAGGCTTGCACGTTGGGGCTCATCTCAAGTGACTCGGGTGTCTCTCTGGCGCTCGCCGGAATCCTGGATTCTTCGGACGATGGCATCAAATAGTGGTATTGACATACTACTCCAAATCCCTTGACAGTGTTTCCTAGCCCCTCAACAGGGGCCCCGCGAGCCCTCGGTTGCACCGCGAGCCGCGTGCTAAGATCCCCAGTCGCATGACGGAAAGCCTCGAACTTCCAGTCGACCTCGACAAGCTCAGCGACCTCGCCCGGCAGTTCGCCGGAATGGACATGTTCCACGAGGCCGAGGAGCTCTTTGAGCTGGCCCTGCGCATCGATCCGCACAACCGGGGCCTGCAGCTCGGCCTGGCCAATATCCGCCAGCAGCTGAAGCAAGAGAAAAACGCCAAAGAGGACGACACCGAGCGAGCGCTGCGGGAGCGTTTCCGCCGCAATGCGATCGACGCCTGCCACTTCTTTGGTCTCGCCGCGCTTTATCGGGACCGCGGTAAGAAGGCGCTCGCCGACGAGTGCTTGGAAATCGCCCTCGGCAAGGAGCCGATCCACCCTTCCGCCTACAAGCTCCGCGGCCGCATGCTCTTCGCCGAGCGCGACTACGACGGCGCCCGCGAAGCGCTGCGCACCTCGAGGCGCTTCAATCCCTTCGACCGCAAGACGGCTGAACTCCTCGGCCGTGTCGAATACGAGCGGGAGCACTACCGAGAAGCCCTCGAGGCGGTGGTCGACGCTTTCCTCCTGCTCTCCGACGATGACCGTGACGACGCCGCCAAGCTCAAGAAGCGAATTCGCGAGCTCAAGAAGCTCGTCAACCTCGACGGCGAGGCCACCACGGCCCTCTTCCACGAGCGCCAGCTCAAGCTGCAAACCGACTTCGATCGCCTCGAGCTCCAGCGGGAGCGCTACCTCCAGGAGCGGTCTGAACGCAGCGCCGACTCGGAAGAGGACACCGAGAGCGGCCGCATTCTGCTCGCCGTCAAGCTGCGTCAATTCGAGATCTGGCAGCGCCTGAACGACGAGCATATTTTCCAGCTCACCCGGGTCGCCACGCGGGAGACCTTCGAGCACGGCGAGAATATCTTCGGCTACGGCGACGGCGGCTACGACCTCTACCTCCTCGAACAGGGGGAGATCGTCATCCGGCGGCCGACCCACTACGGCAACTTCGAGCTCGCCCGCCTCACCGCCGGATCGATCTTCGGCGAAGTGAACTTCATTTCCCGGGTCGAGCGTTCAGGCGAAGCCGTGGCCGAAGGCGACGTCCAGCTGGTCCGCCTCGACGCCATCAGCCTGGACAAGCTGATCGAAGACCGCCCCGACCTCGGCGTCAAGATCTACTCCAGTTTTTGGCAAGGTCTCGCGCTGAAGCTGCGATTCGCCAACGAGCAGCTGCGCACTTTCTTTTCAGACGCCCAGGACGAAGACCAGCTGCGCAAGCTCCGGGAAGCCGGCCAGGGCGCCGACGTCGACGGCGCGTCGACGGAGACCCTCCAGCTGCTCCGCGAAAAAGGCCTATCCGGCACCGAGCTCCAGACCCTCGCCAACTTCTCGAACGTCAAACGCTACCCGGGCGGCACCTACCTCTTCCACGAAGGCGACGCCGGCAGCGAGATGTACGTGGTGCTCGAAGGCAAGGTGATGATCAGCAAGTTCATCCCGGGCGGCGGCGAAGAGGCCCTCGCCATCCTCGAACGTGGCGATTTCTTCGGCGAGATGTCGCTCGTCGACGGCGCGCCGCGTTCCGCCGACGCGAAAGCCTTCCAGGGGCCGGTGACCGTGGTCAGCTTCGACCAGCAAACGCTCAACGAAGTCGAGTTCGTCGACCCGAGGGCGTCGATCGACTTCATCCGTCTCCTGTGCCAGCTGATGAGCCAGCGCCTGCGCGAAGTCGACGAGAAGGTCACCGGCTGGAAGATCATGTCGGGGCACCGGCCGAACGAAGAGACCAGCGTCAGCTTCGAGTTTCCGCCGGCCCTGGTCGACTCCGCCTAGCCGACGCTATCCAGCTCACCGAGCGGGATAGACGCAGATCTGCGTCCGCTTGACAAAGCGCACCCTAGGAGTCGCGACTGGCGGCGGCGGCGAACGTGCCGCTGATCGACAATCGACTGGCCCTCCGGCCTGAGGAAGTGTCGGACTCCTACCTGCTGGTCGACGCCCGCTTCGGCTACCGCTGGCGCGACTGGTCGGCTTTCGTCTACGCCCGCAACCTGCTCGACGAGGACTACCTCTCCCGGCGGCGTATCGACGGCTTCAATAACGCCGGCGAGCCGCGAACCGCGGGCGTGACGTTGACCTACAGATTCTTCTAGCGGAAAGCCTCCGGAGCGAGTGCGGTCGCGGGGGGCGCCGGGGCGACCGCAAGTATTCAACCGGGTACGGGTTACAGGCTGAAGACGCCGTCTGGCGAGCTGCCGACGGCGTCCCTCCATCCCAAGAATGACTCCCGGTAAAGGATTCCCCATGCTCCGCTGCTTCTCCACGATTCTCGCCTTTTTCCTCCTCGCCTTAGCCGCCGCCGAGATCCACGCCGCCCCGGATCGCTGGGTCAAGCTGGGACAGCGCCACGTCTCCGATCGCGTGGACCACGACGTGATCCGCGTCGGCGTCGACGACGGCCGTTTCTCCTCCATCCAGCTCCGCGCCGCCGGCAGCCGGGTGAAAGTGCGCAACGTCGTGGTGGTCTTCGCCGACGGCTCTCGGCAGGAATATTCGCGCAATTTCACGCTCGCCCGCGGCGAGCGATCCCCCGCCGTCGACCTGCGGGGCGACCGGCGAGTGATCCGGGAAGTGCGTTTCGTCTACGAGGAATCATCGATCCGCCGGCGCGGGGCGACGGTCCACCTCTGGGGGCGCCGGTGAGCTGAGTCCAGGTCGACCGGCACCCCCCCCTTCGGCACCACGTGCCGATCAACGGCCCGCCACTTCCGGCGGGCCGTTGCTTTTTTGAGATCCGGACATCGCTCCATTTCGGTATCTTTGGTTGAATTACCAAATTACTTGGTAAGATTACCAAATAGCAAACAGCACCCGGACGCTTTCCGCCCCCGGCCCCCGCACCGACTCTGGAGCACTCCCTTGATCGATAGGACACCGATTCTTCTGTGGACGGCCCTTGTCCTCGCCGCCCCCGCCGTCGGCGCCTCCGGCGGCGAAGGCGACACCCCACCCCCCGAACCGCCGCCGGAAGCGGCCAGTGAAATGCGGGTCTTTGACGAGACTGTGGTGACCGCTCGGGCTATTGAAGAGCCGGTGCGCGAGGTGCCATTCAGTCTCACCGTCTTCGAATCCGCCGAACTTCAACAGCTCGACGTCTTGGAAACGGCGGATCTTTTCCGCGCCGTCCCCAACTTCAACTACACGGACTCCGGGCTGCCGGAGGCCAACCTGCTCAATATCCGCGGCGTCGGCTCGTCGTCGACTTTTCTCACCTCCTCGGTGGTCTACTACCTCGACGGCGTGCCCGCGCCGCCGCGAGCCTTTGATCTCGAGTTCCTGGACGTCGAGCGTATCGAGATCCTGCGCGGCCCCCAAGGCACCCTCTTCGGTCAAGGTGCCCAGGCCGGCGCGGTCCACATCGTCACCCGGAAGCCGACGCCGGAGCGGCGCTTCGACGTCGGGGCCGGCCTCGGCAGCTTCGGCGCCGCGCGCGGCGAGGCGACGGCGAACGGGCGATTGGGCACCCGGGTGACGGGGCGGGTCAGCGTCCGGGCGCGGGAGCGAGACGGCGATATCGACAACTTCACCTTCGCGGGCCCAGACACCCCGTCCGTAGACGAGGTGGTCCGTGAACGGTCGACCTTTTCCCTCGCGGGCAGGCTGCACATCGACGCCGGCCCCCGCACCACCGTCGATGTCGCCGGCCGGCTGCTGAACGACCGGCGTCGTCCGACGACCGGCCTGCTGACCGACTCCCCCCTCGGGTCCCGGCAGGCGCTCGACCCCCTACCCGAGAACGACCTCGATACCCGCAGCCTGTCGGTGACGATGACGCGCGACGGCGACCGGCTCCGGTTCACGTCGACCACCGCCGTCGAAGACTACGAGCTGGGGCTGCGGGCTGATATCAGCGACGGCTTCATCGCCGCCGCGGGCACCGGTGCACCGCCCTTCGTCTTCGGCCAACCGAACAATATCCGCCGAATCACGGAGGACTCGACCCAGCTCAGCCAAGAATTTCGCGCCCAGGGCGCCTACGGCGATAGCGGCGCGTCGAGCTGGGTCGCGGGGCTGAGCGTGCTGCGCTCGGACTTCTCCTCGACCACGGACGTCGAGAGTTTCGCGCTACCGAGCGGCGCCTACACGGGCGACGTCGAGCGCACCCACGTCGGCCTCTTCGCCGAGACGACCTTCGCGACAAGCGGACGGCTCCGCCTGATCGGCGGCGTGCGCCTGAATTGGGAGGAGAACGAGCTGCGCGGCACCTGGCGCGGCCGGGGGCCGCCGTCGCTAGGGGCCTTCGACGAAGCGGACTCCGTCGACTCGAGCTTCCTCACCGGCCGCCTCGGGGCGAGCTTCGACCTCACCGACGCGGCCACCGGCTACGTCACGGTGGCGCGGGGCGAGAAGGCCGCCGGTTTTCCCTTCTTCAATCAAGGGGCCGCCTTCGGCCTCGCCCAGCAGCCATTCGGTGAGTCCTCCAGCTGGTCCTACGAGGCCGGCGTCAAGGGCGGAGACGGAGACGGCCGTTCGATCTACGCGCTGGCGATTTTCTTGACCGACACGGCGGACGAGCAGTTCTTCATCTTCAATCCCCTCCTCGGCCAGTTCCAGGTCGACAACGCCGACTCCGAGTCTTACGGTTTGGAGCTGGACGCCGAGCTTCGGCCCGCGGAATGGCTCCGGCTAGGCGCGAGTCTCGGGCTCCTCGAGGCGGAGGCCACGGCCGACTCGACCCGCGGCCTGGTGCGGGCCGGCAACGCCGTGCCGTACGCGCCGGACCTGACGACGAGCGCGGACCTCCGCCTGCGCCTGCGTCACCGGAAGGCGCCGGCGGGGCCAGAATCCCTGTGGCTGGGTCTGGGGCACCGGTACGTGGGTGAACGCGCCCTCGACCCCCGCCTTCGTTTCGTCCTCGACGACTACCACCTGATACACCTTCGCCTGACCTACCGGCGGGGCCCGATCGAGGTCTTCGCCGCAGCGCACAACGTGCTGGACGAGGATTTCGTCGAGTCGGGCTTCCTCGCCGGCCAGCGGCCCGGAGGCGCCGGCCCGGTGATCGGCGGCGTTCCAGGACGGCCGTTCGAATGGGAGCTCGGTCTGCGGGTCCAGTTCTGATGACGAACGACGCACCGGGCGCCCGGGTCGGCGATTGGGCTCTCTTCATCGGGCTCATGACCCGCGACATGGGGCACTCCTTTCTGCTCGTGGCCCTGCCGTCGCTGGGCCGGCAATTCGGCTTTAGCGACGTGCACACCGGCTGGCTCTTGAGCCTCGGGGCCCTCGGCCTGCTGCTCACCGCACCGCTCTGGGGCAGTCTCGCCGAACGGGTCGGGCGCCGTCGGGTGCTCTTGACATCCCTCGCCGCGGCGAGCGTCGCCGCCTTCGGCTACGGCGCGGTGACCGGCCTCGGCCTGCGCGGAGGGGTCGCCGCGCCCGCGCTCTTTATGCTGTTCGTCGGCGCCCGCGGGGTCCAGGCCTTCGGCTCGAGCGGCATGCTGCCGGCGGCCCAGGCTTGGATAGCCGACTCCACCTCCCCCGAGGCCAGGACCGGCGGCATGGGCTTCATGGCGGCGGCCTTCGGGGTCGGCGGCGTCCTGGGTTCCGCCGTGCTCTTCGCCGCCGGCGGCGTCGCCCCGCAGGCGGGTTTCCTCCTCATCGGGGCGCTGACCGCGCTCGCCTGGCTGCTCTGCCTCGCAGGCCTCGAGGAACCCACCTCCCCCGCCGGCCGCGGGCCGAGCCGCGGGTGGTCGGGGGTCGCCCTGCGCGACCTCGCCCCCCACCTCGGGGTGACCTTCGCCGGGGTCTTCGTCTACGGCGTGATCCAGCAGGTCACGGGTCTGCGGCTCCAGGACGACTTCGGCCGCGAGCCGTTGGCTGCGGCCGGCCTCGCCGGCGGTCTGATGATGCTCACCGCCCTCGCCATGGTCTTGGCCCAGGGCGTGGGCACCCGGGTGCTGCGGACCGCGCCGGAACAGCTGGTGGTCGCCGGCGGCGCGGCGGGCGCGGCGGCCCTCCTGGTCCTCGCCCGCGCGCCGGGCCTCGTCATTTTCGCCGCCGGCATGGCGCTGCTCGGCTCCACCGTCGGGCTGATGCTGCCCGCCAACCTGGCGGTCATGAGCCTGCGCACCGGTGACCAAGGGCGCACCGCGGGGGTGAACGGAATGGCCCAGGCCCTCGGTATGGTGGCCGGGCCGGCGGGCGGCGCCCTGCTCTACCAGCACTCGACCGCGACGCCATATGGCGCCGCGGCGGCGCTGCTCGGCGCCGCGGCGATCTGCCACCGGCTGCTCCGGGGGCGGGGCGACGACCGTGGGTGACTTTGACCGCGCCGACGCGACGACCTACGACCGGCGGATCCGGGGCCTGGTCCCGGGGTACGAGCTCCTGCACCGGCTGACGGCGGACCTCCTCGCCGGGCACCTCGGACGATGCGCCGAGGTGCTCGTCTCCGGCGCCGGGTCGGGGGAAGGACTGGTGCGTTTAGCGACGGCGGGTCCGGAATGGCGCCTCACCGCCCTCGATCCTTCGCCGGTGATGCTCGCTGAGGCCGAGCGCAAGGTCTTGGCGGCGGGATTCGGCGATCGCGTGCGCTTTGTCGAAAGTCGCCTCGAGAGCTGGGGCGCGGACCGCACCTTCGACGCCGCCGTCAGCCTGCTGGTGGCCCACTTCATGCCGGACGATCCGCAGGAAAGCGGCCCCAGGAGGGCGTATACCGGCGCCGTCGCCCGGCGCCTCAAGCCGGGCGGGCTCTACGTCAGCGCCGACTTCACCGCCGACGCCGCCGGCCGCCTGCGCGGCGCCTTCCGGCGATGGCTGTCGGCGCAGGACGCCGACCCGGAGTCGGTCCTGTCGCGGATCGACGGACGCTTCTCCAGCATCACCGAAGCGCGCCTCGCGGAGCTCTGCGCCGGCTGCGGACTCGGCGAGCCACAGCTTTTCTTCGCCGCCCTCGACGTACGCGGCTACGCCGCCATCCGGGATACGTCAGGTTGATCGCCGGGGTTGATCGCCGGGGTCTTTTCCACGGACAATCGTCGCTATGGCCGAACCCACACGCCGACGCCGCGGCTCTGTCCGGCGCTCGATCCTCGACGCGACAGAGGAGGTTCTGGCCCGGGACGGCGTCAAGAAACTGTCCCAGACCCACGTCGCCAAAGCGGCGGGCGTCCGCCAGTCCCACCTGACCTACTACTTCCCCAAGAAGTCCGACCTGGTGGTCGCCCTGCTCGAGGAGCACATCGCCCAGATGGACCGGGCGCTCGCCGGCCGCGACGGCGATGACGCGGCCGGCGTCGCCGGGGCGCTGGACCTGATCGCCCGCGACGCCTCCCGCATGCGCTTTTTCCTCGGCTTGGTGGTGGAGTGCGAGCAAGACGAAGGCCTACGGGCCCTGCTGGTCGACCACACGCGCCAATTCGACGAGCTCGTCGCGCGCTATTTCGGGCGTGAGCCCGGCGACGCGGACGTGCGTCTTTTCATCAACACGCTGCGCGGCTGTGGATTGATGAATCTCCTACACCGAGGCGGCGACTCGTTCGAGTCGCCGGCCCGGATCGCAAAGCGCTTCGGCCTGGTTAGGGGGTCGAAGACGCGGACACCGCCCCCCGGCCCGTGAAGGCCAAGGCACGGTCGACGCTAGAAGTCGATCGAGTACGTCAGCGACAGAGCCCGCCCCGGGGCGCCGGCGACGCGGGGTAGGAAAAGCGGATTATTCAGATAGGTCTGCGACGCCGGCGACAGGTAGGTGTTGTCGAAGAGGTTGGTGACCTGCGCCAGCAGTCGGCCCCGCGGAAGCGCCCAGTCGACGCCGAGGTCGGCGACCACATAGCCGTCGATCGGGAAGAGGTCGATACCGTCATCGAATGCGCGGTCGCGGTCACCGACGGCGAGCACGAAGCCGTTGATCGTCACCGTGTCGCTGACGATGTAGTTCGCTTCGAGGGTCGCCTTCCACGGCGTGATGTCGAGGGTCGTTTGGGGCACGAACTCCGAAGGGCCGTCTCCGTCCGGGTCGAAGTCGCCTTCGGTCCACGCCAGGGTGCCGGTGATCGCCAGGTCCGCGGACGCCTGCCAGCCGATCACCGACTCAAATCCGTAGGTGCGCTCCGGCGACCGGTTGTAGGAGCCGAGGTTGGTGTCCGGGTCGTAGATGAAGTTCTGGCCGAACTCCGACTCCGAGTAGTAAGCGGCGAACGAGACGCTGACGTCCCCGCTATAGCCGCGGAAGCCGATTTCGTAGTTGTCGGTGATCTGCGGCTCGATGGCGTCCGAGCTCTCGAGGGGCTGGTCCGGGGGGACGGCGAAGCCGACGAAGAACAGACTCGGGATCTCAAAACCTTCCGCGTAATTGGCGTAGAACTGGCCGGCGTCGCCGATCTGGTAAGTGAAGCCCAGGTTGAAGGCCGTACCCTCACCGGAGCCGAAGCCGCCGGGGCGCACCACCTGCAGGAAGTCGAAGATGTCGAGGCCGCCTTCGATCTCAAACTCCACGTCTTCGTAGCGCAGGCCGCCGCTCACCAGCAGCCGGTCGGTAGCTTGGAAGTCAAAAGAGGCGAAATAACCCGCGGTCTCGAGCTCAAAGGGGTAGCCGAAGAGGTCGTCCCGCGCCGGCGTGATCACCTGCCGGGTGAGGTCGAAGTCCGGCCCCAACTCGAAGACCAGGCCCCGGCTACCGCGATTCTGGTCTTCGTAGTCGAAGCCCACGAGCACGTTCAACCGGTCGCCGAAGGCGCGGGAGTACTGGCTGCGGAGACCTTCGCTGGCGTCGATCTGGATCGTCTGGTAATTGTCCGGGAAGACCGCCGGCAGCGGGAAGCCCCGCAGGTCCACCAGGTCGCGGATGATGTCGTCTTCGCGGTCGTAGTACTGCACCGTCAGCTGGCCGCCGGCGACGTCGGCGTGGCTGTAGCGCACGCTCAGCAGGAACTTCTCGTCCCGCGGCGTGTTGTCGGGGCCGTAGGTGAAGGGCACGCCGCTGGCGCTTTCGACGCCGGTGGCGAAGCCGTCCTCACGCACCACCAGGTCGAAGACGCGGCCGTCGTATTCGCGGTCGACGAAGCTGTAGAAGCCCTCGATTCGCTGGCTGTCGGTGAAGTCGACGCCGAGCTTGCCGAAGTAGTTGGTGTCTTCGCTGAAGCCGTAGAAGATGGGGTTATTGAGGT
Source organism: Acidobacteriota bacterium (assembly GCA_038747035.1). Taxonomy (GTDB): domain Bacteria; phylum Acidobacteriota; class Thermoanaerobaculia; order Multivoradales; family J023; genus JAUIJL01. Next base: position 18,156 of record JBCDKB010000076.1, read on the forward strand.
CCCCTTCACCGTCGAAAACGCCGTTCTGCTCGTCGTAGCTGGCGGAGGCCAGATAGTCGACCCGGCCGACCCGACCCGAAGCCAGGGCGGAGGTTTTGTAGCTCAAGGCCTCGTCGTCGAGGGGCGAGCTCGCCTGGGTGTAGGTGGTCGCCTGCTGGCTGAGCTCAAGGCGGAAGGGCGCGCCGGACGAGCCGCGGGTGATCATCTGGATGACGCCGCCGGTGGCGCCGGCGCCGTAGTTGGAGGTCGGCCCGTAGAGCGCTTCGATGCGGTCGACCACCAGCGGGTCGAAATTCACCAGCGGACTCTCGCCGAAGGCGGCGCCGCTGTTGTAAATCAAAGGCACGCCGTCGAAAAGGTATTGGGGCTCGCGGCCGCGCAGGGTCTGGACGCGCAGGATGTCGAGGTATGACGGGGCGCCGAGGCCGGGGATCATGCGCCCGAGCACGTCGCCGACGTTGGAGGTCTTGGTCAGCTCGACCGCCAAGGTCTCCTTGTCGACCACCGCCGTCGTTCGGATCAGCTCGCTCTGCTTCTGTTCGCGGCGGCTGCCGGTGACCACGATCGAGTCTTCGAGGATCGTCTCCGGCGTCCTCGTTTCGACGTCGCCGCCGCCGGCGCCCGCCGCGCCGACGGCGCTCGCCTTGACGACCCAGGAGCCGCCGGCGGCGCGGCTGGCGGTCAAGTCGGCGTCGGCGAGCAGGAGCTCGAGCGCCTCCTCGGGGGTATGGCGGCCGGAGATGGCCGGGGCGCGCTTGCCGGTGACGACGCTATCCGGGGCGAGCACCTGGAGGCCCGTTTTGCGGGCCAGGTCGACGATCGCCGAACCGAGGGGCTGGGCGTCGACGGTGATATCTACAGCGGCCGGCGCTCCTTGGGCCGCGACGGGGCCCGGAGCGACGGCGATAAGGACCCACGCGATGAGCGCCGCCGACAGGGTCAGGGGGCGGGTCCGGGGATGCGATGCGGTCATTGGCTACCTCTTTATGTCCAGCGCTGCGCGATACGCGCAAGCGCGTTTTATGAGAGAGACGCCTAGGGTTCTTGAATCGTCGGTCGGGCGGCGAATTATTTTTGCGGAAGCGAACCGAAGAGGTGGTGTGGACGTGAATCCGGGCCGCCGCCGCGCCCGTGCGCGCGGCCAGCGAGCTCTTGTCCAGCAACACCGGGCTTGGCGGCGTGGTCGCTTGACCGGTCACTCCTCAAGTCGCCACGGGGCGTTTCTAGGTGCGATGCAGCTAGCGCCCCGGCTCCTTGCGCAGGTGGATCGAGCCGTCCCCGCGGCGTTCGACGCGGACCGGCAGCGCCTCTTCGACGGCGGCGAGCAGTCCCTCGATATCGCCGCCGTCAAAGGCGGCGTGCAGGGTCAACGCGCCCGCGTCGTCGTCGACGGTGATCTTCCCGGAGTAGTAGCGGTCCGCGTCGGCCGCGACGTCGGCGAGGGCGGCGCCGGCGTAGATCAACTCGTGGCGCCGCCAGGCGGCGACGTCCTCCGGGGGGATCTGATAGACGGGCGAAAGACCGCCCCCGCGCGGGAAGGAGACGCCTTGCCCGGCGCCCACCAGGAGCTCGGGTTCGACGGCACCTTCGCCCGCCGGCGCTTCCGGGACCGCCGCGACCCAGCCCTCCGCCACCGCCAGGCGGACCCCCGTGGCGCCGCGGCGCAGGGAGAAGCGGGTGCCGACCACCCGCGCCGTCAGGCCGTCGGCCGAGGCGGTAAACGGGCGGTCGCTGTCGGTCGCGACGTCGAAATAAACGTCCCCGGCCACCAGCTCCACGGCCCGCGACGCCCCGCCGAAACACACCGCGATCTCCGATTCGGCGCCGAGGGTGGCGACCGTGCCGTCGGACAGGGTCACCGAGCGCAGCTCGGCGACGGGCGAGCGGTGATGCACCGTCTCCGGGACCGCTTCCCGCGGAGGCGGAGGAGGCGCCGCGGCCGGCGCAAAGAAGATCGCGGCGAGCAAGGCGCCGGCGAGCGCCGTCGCCAGCCCGAAGCGCGGCCCGAAGAAGCCGCCGAAGAAGGACGGGGCCGGCGGCGGCGGCGCGTCCTGGGCCACCGGCTCGACGGAGCTGGGGACCCGCTCCCCGGATTCCACAAAGTGATCTTCGCTGAGATGGGCGAGCCGTCGCCAGGCGAGATCCGTGCGTTCAAAGGCCCGGCGGTGCTCTTCATCGGCGCGCAGCCACTCCTCGAGGGCCCGCCGGTCGTCGACGCTGAGGTCGTCGCCGGCCACCTTCGCCCGGAAGACGTAGGCGGTCTCGAGGACAGTCGCCGCGCTTTCGGAGATTTCCTTGGACACTCAGGACACCCCGTCGCCGTGGAGTACCGCGTCGAGCTCAAGCAGGGCGCGGGCCAGGTGCTCGGAAACGGTAGACCTGGCCAGGCCTTCACGCCTCGCGATCTCCGCGTTGGACAATCCGTGCACTCTGCTCAACATCAAGATCTTCCGCCTCCGGGGGGTCATCTCTCGGAGCTGGGCGACCACCGCCTTCAGCTCGGCCTTTGTGATCAAGACGCGCTCGGGGTCCAGATCGTCGGTCTTCGGCCGGGAAAAAACATCGTCGACCTCGGCGTCACGGGCCCGGCGCCCCGACGCCGTGCGCCGGTACGAGGTCAACACGTTCTGCGCCGTACGCCAGAGAAATGCCGGCAAGGACTGGATATCATCGAGGGTCGGCCGTGCGGCGAGCTTGGCGAAGGCTTCTTGGGCCACGTCCTCGGGATCCGGCGGCCCGGCGCCGACGAGCGTGCGCACGTAGCCGCAGAGGGCGCCGTATTGGCGCTGATAAAGCTGCGCCAACGGGCCGTGCGCCGGGCCACTGACGGCGGGACGCGGATCGCCTCCCCCGTCCGCGACCTGCAGCTCGGCCGGGCCGGCGTCGGTATCGGCTGTGTCGACGCTCACGCTCGCTCCTCCGCGGGGCCGTCGCGGGCGACGCCGCGCGACCGGCAGCGCACCTCCGGCACAGGAAAGCGCGCGATCCCCGCGTGGAGACCTGTCGCGAGGCCGCGGAGATACTAGCAGCTGCGTCGTTGAAGGCGGACCGGCGGCGGGCTCCGCGCGGGCCCTTCGACCCCCGCGGGCCATCGATGCGCCCGGGGGCCGTCTAGGCAATAGACGACCGCAGCCCATACGCAAAACATTTGATTTCATAGCATTTCACCCCTAAGCTTACGAATTACAGAGACAATTTTTAAGACGGAACCGACGCTGACTCCAGCCGTACTCGGCGGTGGTCGCTGTCATTCCGCGCGGTGCCTCCGGCCGCGGCTTTCACGATGGCTGCACGACGACCCCATCCACTCCATTTCGTGGCGGCCGGCATCTTTGTCCTTTTGGTCCTGAGCTTGCAGCTGGTGCGAGCCCAGGAGCATCGGGAGAACGCCGGGCGGCGGGTCGGCATCGCCTGGGCCGTCGACGGCGACACGCCGCGCATCCATACGGTGATCCCGGAAGGCGCGGCTGACCGCGCCGGGCTCGAAGCGGGCGATCTCATCACCGCCGTCGACGGGCAGCCGATCGCGTCCATTACGGATTATGACGCGGTCTCCGAAGGATTTTCGCGCGGCGTCCCCGTCGATTTCGAGATCGACCGCGGGGGCGCCCGGCGCTCGATACCGGTGTCGCCGGGCGGCGAGGGGCCGTGGCTGAACCTGGCGATCCAAGGCGTCACGGCCCTCGCGTGCTTGGCCCTGGGGCTCCTGACCCTGGTCCAAGGCGTGGGTCTCGGCGACCTGCGCGCCCGCTTGATCTCCGCATTTGCATTCCTATGCGCCGTCGAGATGTCGCTGCCGCTCGACCTCGGCGTCCCGTCACGGCCGCAGCAGGTCGCGGAGTCCCTTTTCTGGCTGCTCACCGGCGCCCAAATCGCCGTCGAGCTGCACCTCGCCGCGGTGGTCCCGGAACGGCGCCGATGGCTGAGCCCGCGGCTGGTGGCGATTTTCTACGTCTTCGGGCTGGGATTCGGAGGCCTCGGCTGGGCGACCTTCGTCGGCGAGGAGATGCGCGGTTTCGACCTTTTCCCGTGGAGCTACGGCCACGTCGTGACGGCGCTCAACCAGGCGGTGCTGCCGCTGTGGGCCCTCGCCGTGCTCGGGATTCTGGCCGTCCCCGCTTTCCGGCACCCCGAGCCAACCCGGCGCTACCAGGCAGGCCTGATTTTCGTCGGCGTCTTGCCGTGGGGCCTCTTCGTCGTGATCAGCGCCGCAGCGCCGGTCTTCGGGCGCACGGTGCCCGCGGTGCTCACCGATCTTTTTCCGCTGCTCGTTCTCTTCTTTCCGGTCGCGGTCTTCATCGCCATTTACCGTTACCACCTCTTCGACCTCGAGCTGGTGGTCCACCGGGGCTTTCTGTACACCGCCCTCACCAGCGCCTTGGTGCTCGGTTTCTACTTCGCCCTCGGCGCTATCGGGATGGTCTTCTCCAAGGTCGTCGACGGCGAACAGCATTCAATCTGGGCGATTTCCGGGGCGATGTTCTTCGTCGGCCTCGCCTTCGGAACGGTCAGAAAGGCGCTCCAGCGCACCATCGATTCATGGCTTTTTCCCGCCCGACGCGCCGTCCACCAGCGGCTGGTGAAGCTCGCCGGCGAGCTGCCGGCCCAAGGCACCGTCGCCAATATGGGCTCACACCTCTTGAATCACCTCGGTGAGACCTTTGGCCTCCAGGCCTCGACCCTGCTGCTCAGCGACCCCCAAAGCGGAATCTTCTTCCGGGTGGCCTCCAGCCGCAGGGACGCGACGCCGGAAGATGACGCGCTATCTTTCCTGCTCACCCCCGACGATCCGGGCTTGGAGCGACTTCGGGAAGCCGGCCGGCCCCTCACCGCCGATCAGGTGCTGCGCGCAAGCCCCGTATTGGCCCAGCGTCTCTCGTCGGTGGATGCGCGCCTGCTCGCGCCGCTGGTCCACAATGACCGCATGGTCGGGGTCCTGGTCTTCGGGCCCCGCTCCACGGGTTTGCCGTTCCGGCGCGAAGAGATCGAGATGCTGAGCCTCTTCGCCCCCCAGATAGCCACCGCCTTCGAGAACATCCGACTCTTCGAATCCGCCACCTACGAAGGCCTAACGGGCCTGCTGCGTCGGGAGTCCATCCTCGAGCTGCTCGACCGCGAGATCGACCGGGCGGCGCGCCACGGCCGACCGCTGGTGGTCGGCATGGCCGACCTCGACTTTTTCAAGGCGGTCAACGATCGCTTCGGCCACCTCGCCGGCGACGCCGTCTTGAAGAAAGTCGCCGAAGAGCTTTCCGCCGGCCTGCGCGGCACCGACGCCGTCGGCCGCTACGGCGGCGAGGAGTTCCTCCTGATCTTCCCGGAAACCGACCTCGACGGCGGCTCGCGGGTGGCCGAGAAGCTGCGCCGACGCATCGAACAGCTCCACCTGCCGCTCGGCGACGGCGCCACCGTCAACCCGAAGATTTCCATCGGGCTGGCGGAGCTGCCGAGAAAGAGTCGCCGCCACGCCGAGCTTGGACGATTCTTGATCGACGCCGCCGACCGCGCCCTCTACCGGGCCAAGGAGCAGGGTCGAAATCGGGTCGAGATCCACGACGCCGTCGAGAGCTTGCCCGGCGCTTGACCCCCGCGCGGGGCCAGACGTACCGGACCGGCGGGCGCGACCGACGGACGGGGCCGGCGGCGATGTCGCCGGGGGCCTCCCGAATCGCATTTTCAAATCCCATGTAACAAAGCGGAGGTGCGCTCGTAGTTTTGCTCGAAGGGACGAACACCCCTTCCCGCCACACGGAGAGCACCATGACTGAATCCGCCAAAAAGCGTTTTTCCCTTTTCGCCATCCTCGCGACCCTCGCCGTTGTCACCACCTTCGGCGTTCTGAGCTTCGACTCCCACGCCGAAGACGACGAGACCGCCGAAGCGACCGCCGTCACCGACGCCGAGGAGAAGGCCCAAGAAGATCCCGCCGTGCCGGTGGAGGCCGAAATCGCCGCCACCGGTAACGTCTCGTCCTACCTGTCCTCCACCGCCAACCTCGTGCCGGAAAACGAAGTCCGGGTCCTCGCGGAGTGGGAAGGCCGCCTCGCCCGCCTCCACGTCGACGAAGGGGACCGCATCGAAGCCGGCGACGTGCTCGCCGAGCTGGCCCGCGAAGACGCCGAGATCGCCTTCAAGAAAACCCAAGTGCGCGCCGAAACGGCCCGCCTCGCCTACGAACGCGGCAAGCGTCTGATGGAGCAGGAGCTGCTCTCGAGTGATGAATTCGACAAGCTCGCCCAAACCCACCAGGTCGCGGTGCAGGAGCAGGCCGAGGCC
>JBCDKB010000077.1:0-23877 GCA_038747035.1 Acidobacteriota bacterium
GTGCTCTTCCGATCTGAAACCGCCGCCGCCACGTAGGTCAGGGCCGCCGCGTTAAGCACCTTGGAAACACCCTCGCGCTCCGTCGGCAGGATCAGCCCCTGCTCGAACGATAGCTTCTTGGCGCGCGCTGAAGCGTCAAATTCCACCGGCAGCGTCACCAGCTGGAAGAGAAGCACGGCGGAGAAGAGCACCGCGCCGACCATAACCAGTCCCTTGGCGCCGATGGCCGCGCCGATCAACATGCCGTAGAAGCCGATCGACGACCCGATACCGACGGTCGGCACTAGGGCTGAGCGAAGCCACAAGGGCCCGTAGCTCTTCGCGTGCTGGATGGCGTGGCCGGCTTCGTGGCAGGCCACTCCGACGGCCGCGACAGACGGCTGGGAGTAGACCGCTTCGGAAAGAGCCAAAGTCTTGGTGACCGGGTTGTAGTGGTCGGAGAGAAAGCCCTGGGTCGGCACCACTTTGACGTCGGAAATGCCGGCGTGATCGAGCAGCGCCTGGGCCGCCTGGGCGCCGGTGATGTTGCGCGCCGTGCGTACCCGAGAGTATTTTTTGAACGCGGACTTCGTCATCCACTGGGCGGCGAACGCCAAAAGCATGGCGGGTCCGACAAAGAGAAAGTACATGGGGTCAAAGACCATGGGCGATGTCCTCCTGAGGGCTCCGGCCGTCTGAGTCAAACTCGGGCCGGGCAGCGGAGATTGGAGCCTCCGGGGGTCGTTTTCTTTAGGGATTGTTCTCTACTGGGCGGCGTATCCAGGCCCTGGGTACCTGGAGAAAACGCTGCGCCAGTGCATTCTACGCAACCGCCGGCCGCCTTCCGAAATTCCGACACGGCGAGCCCCCGGGTGATCCGCGATAGTCTGGGCCGCGTATTTCCGAACAACCAAGCCCAAGCATCCCGACGGAACTTCTTCCGCGTCAATCGCTACAGGTGATGTTGAATATGACCCCTCCGATCTCGATCGTGACCGGCGGCAGCCGCGGCATCGGCCGCGCGGTCGTCGACGCCCTGCTCCGTCGCGGCGCCACCGTCCACTTTTGCTCGCGCAGTGCCGAGAGCGTCGAGAAAACCTTGCGCGACCTGCGGCGGATCCACAGCGAAGACTCGGTTTTCGGAAGCGCCGTCGACGTCAGCGACCAGGCTGAGGTCGATGCCTTCGTCGCATCGGTGCTCGAGAGTCACGGCCAGGTTGACCTCTTGGTAAATAACGCCGGCATCGGCTATTTCGCGCCGGTCGACGAGCTCTCCGGAGACGACTGGCGCCGCTTGATGCGCACCAACCTCGACGGCGCCTTCTATTTCACCCGGGCCGTGGTGCCCTCGATGCGCGAGCGCGGCGAGGGACTGATCATCAACGTCGCCTCCCTCGCCGGTCGTCACGCCATCAAAGGCGGTGCGGCCTACAACGCGAGCAAGTTCGGTCTCGTCGGCTTTTCTGACGCCTGCATGCTCGACCTCCGGGGCGACGGGATTCGCGTCGCCGCGGTCCTGCCCGGCAGCGTCGCCACCGACTTCTGGCAGGGCGGCAGCGACGACTGGAAGCTCCAGCCCAAAGATGTCGCCCAGACCATACTCGGCGTGCTCGACATGCCGGCCCGCGCCTTGCCGAGCCGTATCGAAATCAGGCCGACGGCCACCGGCTGAACGCGGCGACTTCTCGACCTCCTGGCTCCACACCTAACATCCTGTCCATCCACCCTGGCGACCATGCACCCCGGCGCCTTTGAGGAGATCTATGTCTACCCACAGCATCGCTAAACCCCGCGGCACTATCGTGTGGCACAAAGCCGCCGCCCTCGACGAACTTCCCGACGGCCGCGTGATGACGGTCAATTGCGGCCTGAAGACGCTCTGCCTCACCCACCACGAAGGAACATACGCAGCCCTCGACAACCGCTGCCCACACCAGGGCGGGCCCCTCGGGGAAGGGTCGATCGAAAATGGCTGGCTCCGCTGCCCGTGGCACGGCTGGGACTACCACCCGCTGACCGGTAAATCGCCCGGGGGCTACGACGACGGCATCGAGAGCTTCGATGTCGACGTGAGGGACGACGGGATCTACGTCGCCGTCGAAGGAGAAGCGCCCCACGTCCGCACGGTGACCGACGTCATGGCTGAGACCATGGCCGCTTGGGGCATCAAGCAGGTCTTCGGCATGGTCGGTCACTCCAACCTCGGACTCGCCGACGCCCTCCGCGTCCAAGAAGAGGCCGGCACCATGACCTTCTACGGCATTCGCCATGAAGGCGCCGCCTCTTTCGCCTGCTCGGCCTACGGCAAGCTCACCGGCCGCGCCGCCGCCTGCCTCGCCATCGCCGGCCCCGGCGCCACCAACCTGCTGACCGGACTCTGGGACGCGAACGTCGACCGTTCGCCAGTGCTCGCCCTGACCGGGCAGGTCGATACGCAGGTGCTCGGGCCGGGTGCTTTCCAGGAGATCGACCTGAACGCCGCCTTCGGCAAGGTCGCCCAGTGGAGTCAGACCGTGCTCCACGACTCGAAGCATGCGGAGCTCATCAACCTGGCGCTCAAGAGCTCGGCGCTGCAGCGCGGCGTCTCCCACCTCATTTTTCCCGACGAAGTGCAAACCTTGCCCGCCAAAGAGGGAGCCAAGGCCGGATCGCCCCGAGGGCGCGTCACCCGTCGCGACATCACGCCGCCCGCCGGCGCGGTCGACGAGGCCGTCGAACTCCTCTCCGAGGCCAAGCGACCGGTGATCATCGTCGGCCACGGCGCCCGGTTTGAAATGGACGCCGTCATCGAGCTCGCCGAAGCGCTCAACGCCCCGATCTTGACCACTTTCAAAGCCAAAGGACTCATCTCCGACCGCCACCCGCTGGGATGCGGCGTGCTTGGGCGCAGCGGCACGCCGATCGCGTCCTGGTTCATGAACGAGTCCGACACGCTGCTGGTCTTCGGCGCTAGTTTCTCCAACCACACCGGCATCACGCCCAAGAAGCCGCTGATCCAAGTGGACTTTGACGCGATGGCGCTCGGCAAGTTCCACCCGGTCGACGTTCCCGTCTGGGGCGAAATCGGCATCACCGCCCGCCTGCTGAAGCAGCGGCTCGCCGGCAAGGTCCAGAGCGAGGATCAGCGACCGGAAGTCGCTGAGCGGTGGACGATCTGGCGCGAGGAAAAGGACCGGCGCCTCGGTGATGACCGCGGGGAAGGCGTGAGCTCGGCGGCCATTTTTGCGGCGATGACCCGCCAGGTCCCAGAGGACGCGATCATCGCCGTCGATGTCGGCAACAACACCTACTCTTTCGGGCGCTATTTCGAATGCACCCGCCAAGCGGTCTTGATGTCCGGCTACCTCGGTTCGATCGGCTTCGGCTACCCCGCGGCGATAGGCGCCTGGGCGGCGACACAAGAAGAGGACTCCCCCTTCGCCGGCCGCAAGGTTGTCGCCGTGACGGGCGACGGCGGGTTTGGCCAGTACATGGGCGAGATCTTGACCGCGGTGAAGTACAACATGAACATCACCCACGTCCTCGTCGACAACTCGGAGCTCGGCAAGATCTCGAAAGAGCAGCGCGCCGGCGATTGGCATGTCTGGCAGACTTCTCTTCACAATCCGGACTTCGCCCAATTCGCCGAGATTTCCGGCGCCTTGGGGATTCGCGTCGAAAGCGCCGACGCGCTCGACCACGCGCTTGAGCGGGCGCTGGCCCACGACGGCCCGTCGATGGTTCACATCGTCGCGGATGTCGGACTGATCTGATCTGCTGCCCGGGGGAGGCAAGAGTCGATACTCTTGGTCCGCCGTCGACACTCCCGCTTGCCGGGGCGCGCCAGCGCTCCCGGCGTCCGCGTCGGCACCCCTTCCAAGAAGATCCGAGCTTGCCTCGACGCCATGCTCTGTCCAAGACCCGCTAGACGCCGCTTCGGCGCGAAAGGGCCGCGATGAACGCGATTCTCCAAGACCTCATCCACCTGCTCACCCTCGAGCAGCTCGACACCAACCTCTTCCGCGGCGAAAGCCGGGATATCGGCACCCAGCGCGTCTTCGGCGGCCAGGTCCTGGGCCAAGCGCTCGCGGCGGCGAACTACACCGTCGAGGATCGAGTCGTCCACTCGCTCCACGCGTATTTCCTTCGCAAGGGCGACCAGGACGCCCCAATCATCTATGAGGTCGATCGCCAGCGCGACGGCCGCAGCTTTGCGAGCCGCCGGGTGGTGGCGATCCAGCACGGGCGACCAATCCTTAATCTAGCAGCCTCCTTCCAGGTGCCCGAAGACGGTCTCGAGCACCAGGCGAGCATGCCGCAGGTGCCCGCCCCCGACGCACTCAAGGACGTCACCGACTATCGCCGTCAGCTTATGGAGCAGGTCAACGAGCCGTCATTGCCCCGCTACCTGATGCACGACCGACCCTTCGAGTTCCGCCCGGTCCAGCTGCCCCAGTTCATCGATGGAGAACCCCGGGAGCCGCGCGCCAATATCTGGTTCCGGGCCATCGACAAGGTGCCCGACAACGACCAGCTGCACCGCAATATGCTGGCCTACGTCTCGGACTACTACCTGATCGGCACCGCCACCAGGCCCCACGGCACCTCGGTCTTCGACCCCCAGCTCCAGCTCGCGAGCCTCGACCACGCCCTGTGGTTCCAACGGCCATTCCGCATCGACGAATGGCTGCTCTATTCCATCGAGAGTCCGAGCGCCGCCGGCGCCCGCGGCCTCTCCCGGGGCTTGATCTATCGTCAAGATGGGGCCCTCGCCGCCGTGGTGGCCCAAGAAGGGGTCATGCGCCTGTGGCCGAAAAAAGAGACCACTGAAACGGTCGCCCAAGAGGGCTAGGCCGGTCACCCGGCGACGCCCAAGGCGCAGACTCCCCCGGCTCTGCCGGTGAAGGCTAAGGGCTCGCCGACCCTTTCGGGGACCATCGACGTCTGCGCGGCCGCGGGCGGATTCCTTATCCTGTCCGCAGAAGCCACACTCCACGGACCGTCGACAGACGTCACTGCGTAGGGCCCGGGGCACCCCGGCCTCCAGAAACTCCGCCTCTGAACCGAAATCTTGGATTCGGATTCAAGGAAATGGAGCTGGATGCAGCCCGCGTGAGTTTTTACCTTTCTTTTTCAGCACGAGCTCCCCTTCACGCGGCCGCCCAAGCTCCCGAGCCCCCTCGGGATGAAGCTCAACACACCCGGGACGATTCGTAATTTCCCGTGGGCATCGTGTTAAGATTCATCCACAAAACCGGAAACGCCCTCTTTGGGCAACTCAACGAAGTCGAAACCTGGCATTCATCTTGCTTTTGGTTTCGATATTCGTTTTTTCATGTGCGGCCGCATGAGGACCCCTGCGGCCACCCATGGCAGAGAGAGACCCGGCAGTCGTTTGCCGGGTAGAGGACACCACGTAAACGTGGAGGAAGAGAAGCAATGAGAAAGTATTTCTCCTGGCGCTGCGCTGTGATGCTGGCGGTCAGCTTCGCGCTGACTTTTACCGGCACGGTGCTCGCGCAAACCGAGAGCGGCAATTTGTACGGCCGCGCGATCGACAACAGCGGCGAACGCCTCCCCGGCGTCACCGTCACCTTGGCCGGCCCGGGTGCGACCCAGATCCAGGTCACGGACGCCTCCGGCGAGTTCCGCTTCCTGGGACTGTCGCCGGGCAACTACCAGATCGAAGCCAGCCTCGAAGGCTTCAGCACGGTGATCTACGAAGCGGTCAACATCCGCATCGGCCGTAACACCACCATTGAGATGCAGCTCTCGCCGGCGATCGAAGACACGATCACCGTGACCACCGAGTCGCCACTGCTCGACGAGCGCAAAATCACCCAGGGCATCCAAGTCACGGCCCTCGAGCTGGAGAAGATCCCCTCCGCCCGTGATCCGTGGTCCGTCGCCGGCCAGACGCCGGGCGTCCTTATGGACCGCATCAACGTCGGCGGTAACGAGTCCGGCCAGCAGCCGAACTTCATCGGCTCCGGCTCCAACGGCTCCCAGAACAAGTTCATGATCGATGGCGTCGACATCACCGACCAGTCGGCCGTCGGCGCGTCTTCGACCTACTTCGGTTTCGAGCAGTTCGAGGAAATGTCCTTCACCACCGGCGGCGCCGACGTCACCGCGGCCACCCCGGGCGTGCAGCTGAACATGGTCACCAAGCGCGGCACCAACGAGTGGCGCGGCTCGGGCTCCTACAACAACACGAGCGATGACCTCCAGTCTTCGGACAACCTCAACCTCGCCGACGTGCCCGCGCGCCAGCAGCAGGAAGAGGGCGACGACCTCGGCGGTCTCACCGGTAACCAGATCAACGACATCACCCAGTGGGGCTACGAGCTCGGCGGTTTCGTGTGGAAGGACCGGATTTGGGTCTGGGGCTCCCAGGACGAGAACGACATCCAGCAGAGCGTCTTCGGCGGCCAGCAGGATGACACCCTGCTCGAGAATTGGGCGGTCAAAGTCAACGCCCAGATCACCGACTCGAACTCCTTCGTCTACACCCGCAACGTGGGCGAGAAGGTCAAGAACGGCCGCGGCGCCAGCCCGAGCCGTCCCGCCGAGACCACGTGGGACCAGGGCGGTCCGTCGCCGCTGACCAAGCTCGAAGACACCCACATCTTCAACAGCTCCTTCTTCCTGACCGGATCCTGGTCGGAGATGGCCGGCGGCTTCTTCCTCGAGCCGAAGGGCGGCCGCGACGTCACCGCGTGGCGTGATGGCAACCGCGTCTGGCACGGTTCCTACTTCTTCCTCGACAACACTCGCCCGAGCGAGCGCTTGAAGCTGGACGGCTCCAACTTCTTCAACACCGGCGATATCTCGCACGAGCTGAAGTGGGGCGCAAGCTTCCGTGAAGCCGACAACACCTCCCTCTGGGGTGCCCCGGGCGACGGCGCCATCCACCTGAACATCGGTGGCGACACCATCCTGGCGGTGGCTTACCGCGAGGTCGAGAACTCCGGACACGCCGAGTACACCTCGTTCTGGGTCCAGGACACGTTCACCACCGATCGCCTGACCGTCAACGTCGGTCTCCGCTACGACGAGCAGGTCGGCAATGTGGAAGCTGGCCAGACCTTCGGCACCGCCTTCGATGCGGATCTCTTCCCGGCCTTCTCGGCCCAGACCGGCCCCGAAGTGGTCGAGTTCCAGGACCTGGTGCCGCGCCTGGGCGTGACCTATGCCCTCGGTGAAGAGCGTCGCACGCTCCTGCGCGCCAGCTTCAGCCAGTTCGCCGACCAGCTCGGCCTCGGCCTCGCCTCGACCACCGATCCGGTGGGCTCGGCGACCGCGACCTACATCGGCACCGACCTCAACGGCAACGGCATCCTCGAGCCGGACCAGGGCGAGACCGCTGACCTTCTGGGTACGTCCGGATTTGACGCCGCGGCTCCGGCGGGCCTCGTCGCTCCGACCCGCATCGACCCCGACATCGAAGCCGTGATCACCAACGAGATCATCCTCAGCGTCGAGCACGCCTTCCTGCCGGAACTGGTGGGTAACGTCACCCTTACCTGGCGCGAAGCCGACGACTACTACTCGAGCATTCCGATCTTCCGTGACGCCAATGGCAACGAAGTCTTGGTGACCGCGGACGACTACGTGTTCGAGCGCAACGTCGAAGGCAACCTGCCCGACGGCACCGCGGTTTCCGTGCCGCTCTTCGAAGTCCGCCCCGGCCTCGAAGACACCGGCGGCGTGCTCTGGACCAACACCGATCGCTCCACCGAGTACATCGGCATCAGCGCCGGTGTGACCAAGCGCCTGTCGAACCGCTGGATGCTCCGCGCCCACTTCACCTACTACGACTGGGAATGGGACATCGGTCCGGAGTTCCGTCGCTTCGACAACCCGACCAACGCGGTCAACGACAACGGTGGTTTCTTCTCGTGGAGCACGGATGACGACGGCGCCATCTTTGCTGAGCAGTCCGGTGGTTCGGGTAGCGTTGATCTCTTCCTGAACAGCCGCTACTCGTTCAACATCAGCGGTCTCTACCAGCTGCCGTGGGACATCAACGTCTCGGCCAACATCAACGGCCGCGAAGGTTATCCGCTGGCTTTCGGCTTCTACGACGAGAACTCCTCGCGTGGCTCCGTCGATATCCAGGCTGAAACCCTCGGCGACAGCCGCGTGGAAGACATCATCACCACGGATCTCCGCATCGACAAGGACTTCCGCTTCGGTGATTTCGGCGTGACCCTCTCGGTCGACGTCTTCAACGTCTTCAACGAAGGCTTTGTGCTGCAGCGCGAAGTCGCTCTCTCGAGCGACCCGACGGCCCCTGGCCGCGGTGGCTTCGTCGACCAGATCATCGGCCCACGCGTCGCCCGCCTCGGCGTGCGCCTGTCGTGGAAGTGATCTCGGCATCCACCTGAGCTCCTAGGAGCTGGAAACGGCCGCTCGGATATCATCCGGGCGGCCGTTTTTCTTTGGCCGAAACCATGCTCAAATCAAGATCACTGCACGCTCTCCTCCTCCTTTCGGCCCTGGCAGTCGCGGGCTGCGCGCCGTCTGACGACGAGTCCGGAGCGGCCCTCGGCGAGGCGCTCGGATCCCAGAGCGAGCCCGCGCGCGACGTGGTGCTCATCACGCTCGACACCCTGCGCTACGACGCCCTTTCCCTTTCCGGAATCGAAGGCCCCTACAACACCCCGACGCCGCACCTCGATCGTGTGGCCGCTGAAGGGCTGACCTTTTCCTTTGCGCTCGCCCACAACACGATCACCCTGCCCTCCCACGCGAACATCCTCACCGGCCGCTACCCCTACGAGCACGGCGTGCGCGAAAACGCCGCTTACCGGCTGCCCGACGCCACCCCGACCCTCGCCGAGCGGCTGAAGGAGTACGGCTTCGCCACCGGCGCCTTTGTCTCGGCCTACGTACTCGATGAGAAGTTCGGACTCGCCGAGGGCTTTGACGTCTACGACGATCACATTCCTAGGGACGGCGAACCGAGCGCGCTCAGGATCTGGGAGCGACGCGCGCCAAACACCCTCGAAGCCGCGCTCCGCTGGTGGCGCACCCATGCGGACCAGCGTCGCTTCCTCTGGCTCCATCTCTTCGAGCCCCACCTGCCCTACGAGCCGCCGCCGCCTTTTCTCGACGCCCACGAAGACCAGCCCTACCGCGGGGAAGTTGCCGCCCTCGATGCATTCCTCGCCGGCCTGCTCGAAGAGCTCCGGAGCCACGAGAGCCCTTTGGTCTTGGCGATCACGGCGGACCACGGGGAGGCCCTCGGCGACCACGACGAGCCGGCCCACGGCATCTTCGCGTACCAGTCGACCATCCATATCCCCCTCCTCCTGTGGGGCGAGGGTATTCCGAATGGTAGCGACGATCGCCTGGCCCGCCACATCGACCTCGTGCCGACGCTGCTCCAAGCCGTCGGCGTCGAAACGCCCGCCAGTCTGCCCGGCAGCTCGCTGCTCGGACCGGCGTCCCCGGACACCACTAGCTATTTCGAAGCGCTGAGCGCCACCTTCGACTCCGGATGGGCGCCGCTGCGCGGCTTGGTGCAGGGCCGACTCAAGGTGATCGACCTCCCCATTCCCGAGCTCTACGACCTCGAGGCGGATCCAGGGGAAAAAAACAATCTCGCGTCGCAACGGCGCCGCGACTTCCACCGGCTCCGCGGACTTTTGCCCGAAGAATCGAGCTGGCCGCCGGCGCGGGGGGAGCTGACTGACGAAGCCGCCGCGCGTCTCCGCAGCCTGGGCTACCTTTCCGATGACTCCGGCACGATCAAGAGCGACTTCGGGGTCGAAGATGACCCCAAGCGCTGGATCCACGTCGAGCAGCTGAAGCAGGAATATGCGGATCACCTCCGGAACGACCGCAGTCGTGAAGCGATCGCGACCGCCGAAGCGATGCTGCGCGAGCAACCTTCGATGGGTCTCGCCTACACCCTGCTGGCCGAGGCCCAGTGGCGGGCCGGAGCCCAGGACGAAGCCCTCGGCACGATGCGGCGGGCCTGGGAAAGCGGCGTCGCCAGCCCGACCCTCACCCGCCGTCTCGCGTCGGCCCTGCTCTCGCGGGGCCAAGCCCGCGCCGCCCTGCAGGTGATGTCAAGACTTCAAGACGACCCCGACCTCGACACCCGCAGCTTGCTCGGCCAGGTCCTACGCGAGAACGGGCGGGCTCCCGAGGCCGAGGCCTTGCTCAAGACGGTTCTCGCGGAGCGGCCCGGGGACGCCATCACCCTCGAGCGGCTCTCCGCCGTCGCCCTCGATCTGGGGCGACCTGAAACGGCGCTCGAGTATGCCGGCAAGGCCCTCGACATCGACGACAGCCTCGCCCAGGCCTGGAATAACCTGGGCGTCGCGAAGGTGATGGGCGGAGACGTCGCCGGCGGACTCGAGGCGTGGCGACAGGCGATCGAGCGCGATCCAGAGCTGTGGGACACCCTCTACAACCTCGGTTTTCAAGCGGCCCGCGCGGGGCAGACCGAACTTGCCCGCGACGCCCTCAGGCGTTTTCTTGAGGGGGCTCCGCCGCGCTACGCCGCCGATCGGCCCAAGGCCGAAGCCCTGCTCCTACAGCTTTGACGATCGACCGGGGAGCCTGGGCCCGCGCCATTCGGGTTAACATGGACTCTCGTCTCGACCCCTTGGTGTTCGACTCCCCCTGACGATCGAAGAATGGCCAAAATTCACTTCCTCGGAGCTGCGGGGACGGTCACCGGCTCCAAACATCTCGTGGAGGCCGCGGGGCGACGGATCTTGGTCGACTGCGGCCTCTTTCAAGGTCGTCGGGAGCTTCGCAGCGTCAATTGGCAACCCCTCGATGTCCCCCCGGAGAGCATCGACGCGGTGGTCCTGACCCACGCCCACATCGACCACACCGGCTACCTACCGAGACTGATCAAAGACGGCTTCCGCGGGCGAGTCGTCGCCACGGCGGCGACGGCGGCGCTCGCCAAGATTCTGCTGCGGGACGCCGGCAAGCTCCAGGAAGAAGCGGCGAGCTTCCACAACCGCCACGGCACGTCCAAGCACTGGCCCGCGAAGCCCCTCTACACCGCCGACGAGGGGCGGAAAGCCGCCGAGTTCATAGAGGGGCTGCCGTACGGCAAGTCCAAGCGGCTCGCCCCGCGCCTCTCCCTCACTTTCGAGCCCGCCGGCCATATCCTCGGCTCAGCCATTGTTAGCTTCCTCGTCGACGACGGCGCCAGCGGCCGGCGTCTGGTTTTCTCAGGGGACCTCGGACGCCGAGACTCACCGCTGCAGCCGGCGCCGGCGCCGATCGGCAACACCCACTATCTGGTCATGGAGTCCACCTACGGCGATCGCCTGCACCCCGATGAGCCGCCCGCCGACCAGCTCGCCAAGGCCGTCCATCGGACCGTAGACCGGGGCGGGGCGCTGATCATCCCCGCCTTTGCCGTCGCCCGCACTCAATCGCTGCTCTATCTGCTCGACGGCCTCGAGCGCGACGGGCGCATCCCCGAGCTGCCGGTTTACCTCGACTCGCCGATGGCCATCGACGCCACCGAGACTTACCGTCAGTTCGAAGACGACCTTCGCCCGGAGGTCCGCGACCAGCTCGCCTCCGGTTCCCGCCGCTTGCGCACGGCGAAATTCCACCTCACCCGGACGGTGGAGGAGTCAAAGGCCATCCACCGCGTCCGCGGTCCGGTGATCATTCTTTCAGCCAGCGGCATGGCCACCGGCGGGCGCGTGCTCCACCACCTCGTCGAGCGCCTGCCCCGCCCGGAGACCACCGTCTTGATCTCGGGCTATCAAGCCGAAGGAACCCGGGGTTGGCGATTAAAACAAGGCGAGCCCACGCTGCGTATGTTCGGCCACGACGTCGCCGTCCGGGCCCACATCGAACAGCTCGAAGGACTCTCGGCCCACGGTGACCAGGCCGATTTGCTCCACTGGCTCAAAACAGCCGAATACCCGCCGGATCAAACCTTCCTGGTCCACGGAGAAACGCCGGCCCTCACCGCCCTTGAAAAGAAGGTGGAAGCCATGGGCTGGCCCGTCGATGTGCCGGCGCGCGGCCAGAGCGTCGACATCGACTTCGGCACCTAACGAATCCATTCGGATCGCCAAAGATCCATTCAGCAGGAGGAGACTATGAAAATCGGCGTGATGGCAGACAGCCATGACCACGTGCCCCTCGTCAATCGGGCGGTGGAGCTCTTCAGCCGGCGCTCCATCGACCTCCTGATCCACGCCGGCGACTTCGTCGCCCCTTTCGCCGTCGCGCCGCTCGCCGAGCTCAGCTGCCCGGTCAAGGCGGTGCTCGGCAATAACGACGGCGAGCGCATTGGACTGCAAAAGCGCTTCGACGCCATGGGGGCCGAGCTCGCCCCCCAGCTGCTCGACACGGAAGCCGGAGGGCGCCGGATCGCCGCCGTGCACTACCCCGAGCTCGCGACGCCCATCGCCGCGAGCGGCCGCTATGACTTGGTGATTTACGGTCACACCCACCAGATCGACATCCGGGCGGGGGAGGCCCTCCTGCTCAACCCCGGAGAATGCGGCGGCTGGCTGAGCGGACGCGCCACGGTGGCGATTGTCGACCTCGACGATATGGCGGTCGAGATTCTCGACCTCGGACACTAGCCGAGCGGCGGATGCAAAAGAAAAATCCCCGACGCCTTGGAGGCTCCGGGGATTTTGCGGTGACCCCACGGGTCAGCGGATCGCGGATTCGCGCCTAGCGGTCGCCGATCGCCACATAGTCGCGGGCGGTGGCGCCGGTGTAGACCTGCCGCGGACGATTGATGCGCTGCTTCGGATCGTTGCGCATCTCCCGCCAGTGGGCGAGCCAACCCGGCATCCGGCCCAGGGCGAACATGACGGTGAACATATTCACCGGGATGCCCATGGCGCTATAGATGATGCCGCTGTAGAAGTCGACATTCGGGTAAAGCTTGCGTTCGATGAAGTATTCGTCCGACAGGGCCACCCGCTCAAGGTTGGTGGCGATCTCGAGAAGCGGGTCATCGATGCCGAGGTCATCGAGCACGTCATCCGCCGACTTCTTCAGAATTCGGGCGCGGGGATCAAAATTCTTATAGACGCGGTGACCGAAGCCCATGAGACGGAAATCATCGTTCTTGTTCTTCGCCTTGTCCACGAACTTCTGGTAGCCGCCGCCGTCCTCGTGGATCATGCGCAGCATCTCGATGACCTTCTGATTGGCGCCGCCGTGGAGCGGGCCCCAGAGGGCGCAGATGCCGGCCGCGATCGACGCGAAGAGGTTGGCCCCGGACGAGCCGACCATGCGCACCGTCGACGTCGAGCAGTTCTGCTCGTGGTCCGCGTGCAGCATCAGGAGGAGATTCAGGGCCTTCTCCAGCACCGGATTCACTTCGTAGGGCTCGGCGGGTACCGCAAACATCATGTTGAGGAAACGGCCCGTATAGGACAGGTCGTTGCGCGGGTACATGAAGGGCTGACCGATCGACTTCTTGTAGGAGAAGGAAGCGATGGTGATCGCCTTGGCGAGCAAGCGAACAATATTGAGCTCGACGTTCTCGTCTTCGTTGGCGCCCGGGTAATAAGCCGAGAGCGAAGCCACCATAGAGGACAAGATGGCCATCGGATGGGCCGTCGGCGGGTAGCCCTCGAAGAACTTCTTCATGTCTTCGTGGATCATCGAGTGGTAAGTCAAGCCGTACTCGAATTCCTTGAGCTGGTCCGCCGTGGGTAGCTCGCCGTTCAGAAGCAGATAGCAAACCTCTGCGAAGGAGCTGTTCTCGGCGATCTGCTCAATCGGATAGCCGCGGTAGCGGAGAATTCCTTTTTCGCCGTCAATAAAGCAAATCGAGCTCTTGCAGCTGCCCGTATTACCGTATCCATTGTCGAGGGTGATGGCTCCGGTACTAGCGCGTAGCTTGGAAATGTCGATACCGACTTCCCCTTCGCTGCCGACCGTCGTCGGAAATTCATACTGGGTGCCGTCGAGATCCAGCTTGGCAGAGGCCATAGTCGTTATCTTCTCCTGCGGTGAAAAATGAAAAATCCGGGAGTGTGCAGCCGGTTTTGCGCAGCGTAGGAAAATCGATTCTACCGGCTGTTTGAACCGTCCCGCAAGCAATTGCGCCGCGCTGCGGCGAGGATGTCGACATCTTGCGGACGATTCACATTCAGAAAAACCGAGACCTCGCCTTCCGCGGGTTCCCAGAGGTCCGCCCGGAGGACTTCGATGGCCTCGGTCCCCAGGTCGGCCCGGAGCCCCTGGAGGTCCCATCGCCGTCGCCCGACGCGCGCCGCAAGGGCTAGGAGCGCCGGGGGGCGGTAGAGGGCGCAGAGCGGCTCCAGCCGGCCGTTGCGCTCCGGCACGACCCAGCAGGGGCCCGCTGGGGCTGAAGCGATATGGCTCAGCGCGGCTACCGGCACGAGGGGCAGATCACACGCGAGGACCAGCAGCGGACGGCCGGGGAAGGCACAGGCCGCGCCCAAGATCCCCGCCGCGGGGCCGCGCCCTGGCCCGTCGTCGACAGATCGCGCACCGCCGACGCTGTGACGCCCGCGGTCGGCCACCGCGACGGATCCACAGACCTCGGCGACTCGCCGAACCGCCCACGCCAGCAGATCCTCCCCGGCGGATCCGGGCAGCGGCAGGCGAGCTTTATCTTGACCCAAGCGCCGGGAATCGCCGCCGGCGAGAACGACTCCTACGGGCGCTTCCGCCGCGCTCACTCCACGCGCTCGAGCCGGGTCGCCAGCAGCCCTTTTGGCCCCTCTTCGATGGCGAAGAGCACCCGCTCACCCGGCACCAAGTCTTCCCGTTCGCCGACCACAGAGTGGTGGACGAAAACATCCGTCGCCACCTCGCCGTCGGCGGTCGACAGCGCTTGATCCGGGCTGAGGAAGCCATAGCCGTTGGCGACGCTGTACCACTTGACTTGCCCCTCATGGAGGACTGGGGTCGATGCTGTGCCCATCGCAAACTCCTTCACCAGACGGTCCCTAGACGCACGGTCCCAATACGCTCGGCCCCAACACATGCTAGGCCCCGACACATTAGGTATACGACAGGTATACGACGCAAAAGACCCGCCGGTTGGCGGGCCTTTCGTCGGCTCCATTCCTTCGGGTGAGGAAGAGCCAGGTTTTTGTGCCTCATCCACGCTGTGCGGGGAAAGGCGAGGGATGGTGCCGAAGGCCGGACTCGAACCGGCACGGATTTTACTCCACACGGCCCTCAACCGTGCGCGTCTACCAATTCCGCCACTTCGGCTTGGAAGCTGCCGCCGCGGGACCGCCGCGGCAAGGTCGCAGATTTTAATACGAAACCACCGCCCGAAAGCAAGGCTTCCGGGCGATGTTCTCGATCAATTCTCGGATTCGTCGCCGCCGTCACCTTCGGCGCCAGCATCGCCGGCCTCGGAGGCCGCGGCGTCAGGGGCCGCATCGCCTTCGGAGGCCTCGGCGGTGCCGGCATCTGCCGTCGCGGCGTCGTCCGCGGCGGGCGCTTCAGCTTCTTCGTCTCCGGTCGGCAGCGCGCCTTCAGGCTCCGCCTCTTCCACGGCCTCGGCCAGCTCCTGCTCCGGCAGCCCTTCGATGACGCCCGAGTTGTTGTCCGACTGCACGACGCCGATGGCCAACGTGGTGGCGATGAAGGCGACGAAAAAACCGACGGTGAGCTTGTGCAGCACAGAAGCTGCGCCGCGGGCGCCGAAGGCCGTTTGGGTCGCGCCGCCGCCGAACACCGAGAGGTCAGCGCCTTTGCCCTGCTGGAGGAGCACCACGGCGATCAGAAAAAAGCAGATCAGCACGTGGAGCGAGTAGAGCAAGAACATCATGGTGAAGAATCTCCGAGGGAGTCCCGTCGTGGAGTCCTGCGGCGGTCTGCCACAAGGCCTCGCACTGGAGCCCGACTTCGCGATGGAGTCGGGGCGTGAATGAGGGTCGAGTATGGATCCGGGTCGGCGGCGCGGTGGGGGCCGGCCGAACCAGCGTCTTCGATTTTGAAGCTACGTCTTGAAGTCCTGGGCTTGGGCCCAAGTCCGAGGCGGGGGGAGGCGAGCGACGGTGCCGCGGGATCGCATGGAGGCGATCGGTGCCCTGATGGGCAGGATTCGCGCTCGGCTACCGGTCGGCGCAAGCGCTGATCATAGCCCAGAACGACGAGGAGTCAAGACTCGCCCCTCCGACCAGGAAACCGTCGACGTCGGGCCCCGCGAAGAGGGCCGCGACGTTGCCCGGCTTGGCCGAGCCGCCGTAGAGCACGCGGATCCCCGCGGCGACCGAAGCCCCCAGCCTTTGGCCCAAGAGGTGGCGTAGGTGGGCGTGGGCCTCTTGGGCGAGCTCCGGCGTCGCCGTAAGACCCGTGCCGATGGCCCAGACCGGCTCATAGGCGAGCGCGAAGTCCGCGCCTCCAAGGAGACCTTCGCCGAGGGCGGCATCGAGCTGTCGCTCGAGCACTTCGAAAGTGGCCTCCGCTTCGCGTTCTTTCGCCGTCTCGCCGACGCAGATCATCGGCCGCAGGCCGTGCTGTGCCGCGGCGCTGGCCTTGCGCCCCACCAGGTGATCGTCCTCCCCGTGGTCCCGCCGACGCTCGCTGTGCCCGACGAGGGTCCAGGCGCAGCCCGCGTCGAGGAGCTGGGGGGCACTGATATCGCCGGTATGGGCCCCCGACGCGGCCGGGTGAACATCTTGGCCGCCGACCTCGAACGGCGTGCCTTCAAAGCCTTCCACAACCGTGTCTATCAGGACGGCAGGGGGAAAGAGCACGACGTCCACCGGCGGCTGGGACCCCACCTCTGACGCTAGCGCCGCGCTGAAGGCCTCGGCGTCGCTGCGCAGTAGATTCATCTTCCAATTGCCGGCGACGATCGGCCGGCGGCTCATGACGTCGCCCCCTTTGACAGCGCTTCCACCCCCGGCAGCGCTTTACCCGCGAGGAGCTCGAGGGAGGCGCCGCCGCCGGTAGACACGTGGCCGAGCTGTTCGGCGACGCCGGCGCGCCGCACCGCGGCCACCGTTTCACCGCCGCCGATCACGGTAAAGCCCGGGCACCCGGCGAGCGCGTCGGCCACCGCCTGGGTCCCTTCGTGGAAAGGAGGTTTCTCAAACACCCCCAGGGGGCCATTCCAGAAAAGCGTGCCGGCCGTTTTCGCCTTCTCGATGAAGCGGGCCCGACTCGCCGGCCCGACGTCGACCGCCAGGGTGCTTTCCGGCACGGCGGCGACGTCGACCGTGTCGATTTTGTGGGGCGACGCGAAATCGTCCGTCACCACCACGTCGGTCGGCAGCAGGACCTCCGTCCCCTGGGCCTCCGCGCGGGCCAGAATCTCCGCCGCGAGTCCGACGCGCTCTTTCTCCACCAGCGAATTGGCGAGGTCGTGGCCGCGGGCGGTGAGGAAAGTATTGGCCATGCCGCCGCCGAGGATCAAACCGTTGAGCCGCGGCAGAAGGTTCTCGAGGGTGTCGATCTTGCCTTCGATCTTGGCGCCGCCGAGGATCGCCACAAAGGGTCGCGCCGGCTCGCCCAAGAGACTGCTCAAAGCCTCCACTTCGCGGGTCATCAGGCGACCGGCGGCTTTCGCGTCGAGTCGCTCTGCGACCCCCACGACCGACGCGTGGGCCCGGTGCGCCGCGCCGAAAGCATCCCCAATAAAGACGTCCCCCAGGCGCGCCAGCTGGGCGGCGAATTCCGGATCGTTGGCTTTTTCGCCGGCGTGGAATCGAAGATTCTCGAGCAGCAGCACGTCGCCGTCGTCGAGGGCCGAGGCCGCCTTTTCCGTCACTTCGCCGACGCAATCGTCGGCGAAAGCCACGTCTTTTCCAAGGAGCCCGGCGAGCTCGGCGGCCACCGGCTTCAGGGAATATCGAAGGTTCCGCTCACCCTTGGGTCGCCCGCAGTGGGACGCCAAGACGAGACGGGCGCCGGCACCCATCAGCTCTCGGAGCGTCGGCATCGCCGCTTCGAGCCGCGTGCGGTCGAGCACCTTCTCGCCGTCGAGGGGCACGTTGAAGTCCACCCGCACAAAGACGCGGCGGCCGCGGAGGTCGTCGGGGGTCAGGTCATCGAGGGTCCAGATGGGCATGGAAGCTCCTAAATCAGCGATGGGACGCCAGGGTTTCACGGGGGTTCGAAGCGACGGAACCCACAGCCTCTTCGGCGCCGAGGGTCGCGAGGAAATCAGCGAGGCGATGGGCGTAGCCCCATTCGTTGTCATACCAAGCCACGACTCGACATAGGTCGCCGACGCTTGTGATCAGCTCCAGGTCAACGAGCGCCGACGCGGGATCACCCACGATGTCGGACGACACCAGCGGATCCTCGGTCACCGCCAGAAGCCCCACGTGCCGTCCGGCGGCGGCCTCCACAAAAAGACGACGTAATTCCGAGACCTCCGAAGGTCGGGAGAGGGTCGCGACGAGCTCGAGCAGGGCGACATTCGGGGTCGGAACGCGCACCGCCATGCCGTCGAGGCGACCGTTGAAGCGGGGCAGCCACTTCGCCAAAGCGGTCGGAGCCGCGGTCCGGGTCGGCACGATATTGATCGCCGCCGATCGGGCCCGGCGAGCGTCGTTGTGGTCGCCGTCGAGCAGGCATTGGTCGGCCGTGTAGCTGTGCACCTCGTTCATCAGCGCCCGCTCGATGCCGGGGCCCCGGTCGAGCACGTCGAGCAGCAGGGCCAGGCAGTGGCTGGTGCAGGAGAGGCCGGAGATGACTTGCGCTTCGGGGGCGACGGCGGACTCGAGGCCCGGGCACATCGCCGCCTCCGCGTCGTCAACGATCGCCGAGACCAGCACCCGGCGGGGGCCGCCGGTTCGAAGATGCCTGGCGGCGGCCCGGCGGCGGGTGAAGGCCCCCGTCGCCTCTACGACCACCAGAGCTCCGGTGCCGTCCCACGGAATCGCCGCCGGGTCTTCGTGCTGGAAAACCGGAATTCGACGACCGTCCACGATGAGCGCCCCGTCAGCCGCCTCGACCACGCCGGGAAATCGACCGTGAACCGAATCCCGCGCCAAGAGCCCGGCGAGCGACCGGGCCGGCATGCGGTCGTTGATCGCCACCAGCTCCAAGTCGGCGCGCCCGAGGGCCACGCGGGCGAGCGCCCGGCCCATGCGGCCGAAGCCGTTGATGGAAAATGGAATCGTCACGTCGCGGGGATCTTTCGCAGGTCGCGGAGACGGTTAACGGAGGATGGCTTACGGAGACGTCCCGGGGGATAAGGGGACGGCGGGATGCGGCGAGGCACGGCGAGGCACGGCCGCGCTCGGCTCAAGATAATCTAGCACCGCCGACGGCGGCGGGCACGGGCTTTGCTTTGACCACGCCCTACAGCCGCCGCCTCAGAGTCGAGCCGGCTGGCGCTGCCACCGATTGAGGCGGCGAGGAGAAGCTCCAATGACCACCCCAAGCCTTTCTTTGCGCACCCGACTCTTCGCCGGAATCGGCGGAGTCGTGGTGCTCTTGGTCATCGCACAACTGTGGTGGGTTCGCTCCTTGACTCAGGAGCTCGGCGCGGAAGTCGACACCGTCGCGCTCCAGGTCGGAAACTCGGTGGCCCAATTCTTCAGCGTCTCGAGCTCGATGACCACCGAGCCCCCGTGCGATGGTTGCGAGCCGTCACAGTCCGTCGACATCGGTATCGACCGCCGCGGTGTGCAAATCGTCAAGCACGGAGCCAAGGCCGAAAATATCTGGGTTTTTCCCGAAGGCGCGGATTCGGAGGCCCGGGGCGTGTCCGAGGTCCACGTCGTCATCCCGGACGGCGCCCCCCACTCCACAATCCGCGCCGAGGTCATCGAGAAGACCCTGGAGCTCGGACCCGGTCAGCTCACGATGCACTTACAGGACCAGGGCGACGCCACGGTCCTCCGCCTCGAACGCCCGGACTTGCGGGCCGAGGTCCCGATCTCCCGCACCGGCATCCGTAATCGGGTCGATCGCTTCCAGGAGCGCCTGTGGATCGGCAGCGGACTCATCCTCGTCCTGGGTCTCTTCGGCGCCGCCCTGATCTCCCATCGGATCTCCTCGCCCTTGGCCAAGCTCGCAGACGCTGCGGAGAAAGTCGGCGGAGGAGACTTCGGCACGCGCGTCGACGACGCCGGCGGCGGTCCGGAGATTCGGCGCACCCTCGGGGCCTTCAATGACATGTCGGCCCGCCTCGAGTCGCTCGATGCCCGCAATCGCCAGCTCGAAGGCTTGCGTCAGCTGGAAGAAATCGGCGATATCGCCCGCGGGCTGGCCCATAGCCTGAGGAATCCCTTGAACGCGCTCGGGCTCTCGGTGGAACAGCTCGCCACCGCCGAGCCGCCGAGGCGGTCGCGCCTCGTGGAAACCGCCGGCCGGCAGGTCAGGCGGCTCGACGCCGGTATTCGTTCTTTCCTGGTGCTCGCCAGCCCCGGCGAAGAAGCCGGCGTCGAGAACGTCGTGCTGCAGGAGCTGGTGCGCGATGTGGTGCTCGAGGTGCTTCAGGACGCCGGCGGCCGGGTGGGCCTCGAGTTGGACCTGGACCCCGGCCCCATCTCCCTACCGGCGGTCGTCGCCGAGCTGCGCGCCGTTGTGCAGGCGCTGGTGGTCAATGCCGCGGAAGCCAGCCCGGACGGCGGGCGGGTCCACATCCGCCTGCGCTCTTCGGGCGACGGCGCCACCCTCGAGATCGACGACCGCGGCCCCGGCCTCCCCCCCGAAGTCCGACGGCGTCTCTTCACACCCCATGTTTCCACCAAACCCAACGGCTCGGGCATGGGGCTCTTCCTCGCCCACCGCATCGCCGGTTTTCGCTACGGCGGCCGCCTCCAGCTCTTGGACCGCGAAAACGGCGGAACCACCGCACGACTCGATCTCGGCCCCCGCCGCCCGCTGGACGCGGAGGATCCGTCGCGATGACGCCTTCAGCCGCACCGACCCGCCTCCTGCTCGTTGAAGACGACGCCGACCAGCGACTCCTGGTCGCGGGGATACTCGAAGACGCCGGCCACCTGGTGACCGAAGCGGCCACCGTCGCAGCAGCCCTCGCCGCCCTCGACGACATGCCCTTAGACCTCGTGCTCTCGGACTGGCAGCTGCCCGATGGCGATGGCTTGCGCATCCTTGAAGCCGTCCACCGGCAATTCCCCGACACAGCCTTCGTGATGGTCACTGCCTACGGCACCATCGCCCGCGCCGTCGACGCCGTCCGCCACGGCGCCGATGATTATCTGGCGAAGCCCTTCGAACGCCAGGCCCTGCTGCTGGCGGTCGACAAAGCGCTCCGCGCCCGCCGACTGCAGGGCGAGAACCGCCGACTCGCCGAAGAGCTCGGAGAGCGGGACCGACTGGTGGACCTCGTCGGCCGGGCGCCCAGCATGCAGAAGCTCTTCCGCCAGGTGGAGAAGCTCGCGAGCACGAACGCGACGGTGCTTGTCACCGGCGAGAGCGGCACCGGCAAAGAGCTCGCCGCCCGCGCCCTGCACGCGCTCTCGCCGCGCGCAGGCTCAGCTTTCGTGGCCGTCAACTGCGCCGCGATTCCCGACACGCTCGTGGAGGCGGAGTTCTTCGGCGTCGACAAAGGCGCCTTCACCGGCGCCGATCGGTCTCGGCCGGGGCGCCTCGAGCAGGCCGACGGCGGCACGCTTTTCCTGGACGAAGTGGGGGAGCTGCCCCTTGCCGTACAGCCGAAGTTGCTGCGGGCCCTCCAGGAAGGCCGGTTTCACCGCGTCGGAGACACGAGGGAGCGTTCCGCCGATATTCGCCTCATCGCCGCCACCAACCGCCGGCTCAAAGACGAAGTGGCCGCGGGTCGCTTTCGCGAAGATCTCTACTACCGGCTGGCGGTGGTGCCTTTGCGCATGCCGCCCCTGCGGGATCGC
Source organism: Acidobacteriota bacterium (assembly GCA_038747035.1). Classification (GTDB taxonomy): domain Bacteria; phylum Acidobacteriota; class Thermoanaerobaculia; order Multivoradales; family J023; genus JAUIJL01. Next base: position 21,744 of record JBCDKB010000077.1, read on the forward strand.
CGGGAGGATGTCCCTCGGCTCGTCGAGCACTTCCAGCAGCGCGCCGCCCGCCGCCACGGGCTCCGGGTCGAGCCCTTTGCCGCGCCGGTCATGAGACGCCTGCTCGACCACAGCTGGCCCGGCAATGTGCGCGAGCTCGGCAATACGGTGGAGCGGCTCATGCTGCTCGCCGAGGGCGGTCACGCCTCCGTGGACGACCTGCCGGATGAGATGGGTGACCGCCCCCAAACCGCCCCCGGCTTTCGCCTACCGCCAGGCGGCCTCTCTTTCGGAGAGCTCGAACGCTCCCTGCTGGAGCAGGCCCTGGAGCTCACCCACGGCAACCGGGCCCGCGCCGCGCGACTGCTCGAGCTACCCTACAAAGCCTTTCTCTATCGGCTTGAGAAGCACGGCCTTACGGCCTAGAACTGGGCCCGGTCTTGACGGACGGCGATGCTGATCTGGGGATCTTTATCCCGAAATGGGGAACTCGCCGAAGCCGCATCCGGGCGACAACCGCGGCCGGCCCCCCTCGACACCGCCTGGACCGCGGCCCAGCGCCGATGGCACTGAAGTTGCTCAAGAGGGAAGTTCAAGAGCCACGCGAGCGCCTTAGGCGCCGCCCAACACCCCAAAGAGAAAACCCTGGAGAATCCCATGCCTCTGATGCCTTCCCCAGCTAAGCCGTCCTCCGACACTTCATTCATCCGGGTCGGTCGATACGCGGCCTGTGCAGCGATAGCCGCAGCGGTCTTCGCCCCGACGATCTACGGCGGCGACGACGACGAGACGAAGTCATCACACCGCGCCCACGTCATCGTCAAGACCTCCGGGAACTCAGACTCCTTCATGGTCGACGGCGACGACCTAGAGATCGGCGAGAGTCGCCAGTTTTTTACCGAAGACGGCGAGGAAGTCGTCGTCCTGCGCACCGAATCCGGCTTTGAAATCAGCGTCGACGGCGAGGACGTACTCAATGGCGATTCTGGGGTCAACGTCGTGGAGGTCGACGAGCAAAGCACCCACATCGAGGTTCTCGAAAGGGGCGAGCAGGACGTCAAGATCCGGGTGATGCGTCTGCATACCGGAGAATCCAACGTCGAGATCGATGACGCCGACGGTCGGCGGCTGGTCTTCATCGGTTCCGGCGACGGATCGGACGACACGAAGGTCATCCGGGTCGACTCCGGCAAGGCCTTCGCTTTTGCCACCGGCGACTCCAAGACTGCCCTCGAGCATCTGACCGACTCAGGGGCCCTCGACAAGCTGGACGCCGAGACCCGCGCGAAGGTGATCGAAGCCCTCGAAGACATCACCGGTGACGGACAAAACCCTTGAGATGAGTCACTTGCGCGGGATGTCGGCTTGCCACGGGCAATTGGGGTGTTGTACCCTCTAGGGCCAAGATTTTCCCGAGGAGCAGCACCCATGAATCACCCGTCACACGGCTTAAGCCCTGCCCGGATCGCCGGCCGCATGCTCTTCGCGGTGGCGCTGGCCGCGCTCACCGCCGGCTCAGCCCTCGCTTCGAGCTTCACCGTCACCCTCGCCAACGGCACGAGCCTCCAGACCCGCTACCGGCCGGTGCTCGCGGACTGGGACGATTCCATCGCCCTTATCCGCACCGACCAAAGCAACTGGATCGCGCTGCCGAAGGACGAAATCGTCGATGTCGCGTCCCAGGCCGAGATCTCCGGCTTCGGGTACCAGGTGGATACGGCGACCCTTTTCCTCGGGTGGTCTCCCAATGACCTGCTCGACGAGTCCGATGACGACGGCGATGACGGCGGCAAAGGCGGAGGCGGAGACAACGCCCGGCCCTATTACGAGAACGACGACCTCTACGACGCGCCACCCACGAGCTTCGGCCTTGAGCAATTCGTTGATATCCCCGGCGAAGGTGGCTCCATCGGCGGCGTGGATATCGGACCGACCGTCAATACCAACGACGGCGGCTGATTCTTCCTCCGCCGAGCCCGCGCAAAGGCGCTCCGCCGAGCCCGCGCAAAAGCGCAAAGGATCCGCGCAAAGCACAAAGGATCCGCGCGAAAGCGCCAAGGATCCGCGCGAAAGCGCCAAGGATCCGCGCGAAAGCGCCAAGGATCCGCGCGAAAGCGCCAAGGATCCGCGCGAAAGCGCCAAGGATCCGCGCGAA
>JBCDKB010000078.1:0-23872 GCA_038747035.1 Acidobacteriota bacterium
CCCCCGTTTTGTTCCCGAATCCTCAGAACTCTTCCCCTTTAAGGAGCACCCCCATGACCACCACCGTCGAGGCCCCGTTCGTGATCGCCCAGCCCCAATTTCTTCTCCACCAGCTGCACTCGAGCCGCACGTTCTTCGAATTGTCGACGTCGAAGCTGACCGATGAGCACTCGAGCTTTGCGCCCTTCGAAGGCTTGATGACCGTGACGCAGCAGATCGCCCACACCGCGGACACCTTTGACTGGTTCCACGACGCCCTGCTCGATATGGAAGGTTTCGACATGGACTTTGAGGCGATGACCGCCCGCATCAATAAACCGTCGACGGTGACGGAAGCGCGGGAGTGGTTCGGGCGCGCCCACGATCGCCTGGTGGCTTTCGTTGAAGCCTCAACGCCGGAGTCCCTGGCCGTCCAGCTGCCCGAAAACGACCCGGTCATCCCCGGCGCGCCCCGCGCCGCTTTGGTGGCGGCCACGGTTGAGCACACGGCCCACCACCGCGGCGTCCTGACGGTCTACGCCCGCCACCTCGGCCTGGTGCCGCCGATGCCCTACGGCGAAATGCCGGACTGATCCGGCTCGGGGTTTGGCTCCGGACCGCAGAGGTCGTGGCGGAGGAATCCTTCGAGGGAAACGTCGTCCGGCGAGACTTCGAAGTGCTCATCGAGCACTTCGAGGGTCAGCATGCGGTCCGGGCGAAACGCCCGGTAGTCGCGGCGCAGTTCGCACCAGGCCGCCATCACCCAGATCCAGCCGTAGAAGGCGAGGCCGAAGGGCCAGACGGTGCGCCGGGTGGCGGCGCCGGTGGCGTCTCGGTAGTCGAAGCTGATTTTGCGCTGGTCGCGGATGGCGCCGCGTAGGGTCGGGAGATCGATCGCGAGGGGCGGCTGGTCGCTGAGCGGCGGCGCGAAGAGCGCCGTATTGCGCACCTGGTCCGCCCGTCCTTCGGGGACCGAGGCTTCGATCTTCGCCAGGGCGCCGCGGGCCGCCTTCGCCAGCTCCTGGTCCGTCCACGACTCGACGACCCGCAGCCCGAGGGCCATGGCTTCGATTTCTTCAGTGCTGAACTGGATCGGCGGCAGGTCGTAGCCGCTCAGCCGATAGCCGACCCCGGCTTCACCTTCGATCGGGACCCCGGCGGATGAAAGATGCTGGATATCGCGGTAGACCGTGCGTTCAGAAACCCCGACCTCGTCCGCGAGCTGGCGCGCCGTGACCACGCCGCGGTTGCGCAGGACTTGCACGAGGTGAAAGAGCCGGTCGGCGCGTCGCATGACCCCATCCTAGCCCAGAGCCTCACCGAGGCCGTCCGGGTTTTGACCGAGAATGGCCGCGAACGACAGGCCTGCGGGGGGACGGCGTCCTCTAAGCTAGGGCGATGACGACCGTGCGCATCGCCCTCGCCAATCTCCGGCTTCCGACCGGCCCCGAAGACTCCGTCGGGCTCGCCGCGGCAGGGATCGCCGAGGCGAGCCGCCTCGGCGCCCGCGTCGTGTGCTTTCCCGAGTGCTACATCCCCGGCTACCGCTGGCCTGGGACGTCGGATCCGCTTGTCGACGCCCAGTTTCTCGATGGGGCCCGGGAGCGCGTCATGGGCGCCGCCGGGCAGCACCGGATCACCGTCATCATGGGCACAGAGCGGCTCTCCGACGCCGGGCGCTATATCTCCGCCTTCGTTGTCGACGCCGACGGCGGGCTCGCCGGCTGGCAGGACAAGGTGCAGCTCGACCCGTCCGAGGAGTCGACCTACAGCTTCCCGCCGGTCGAGCGCCGACTCTTTACGGCGGGGCCGCTGACTTTCGGCGTCGTCATCTGCCACGAAGGCTGGCGCTACCCCGAGACCGTGCGCTGGGCGGCGCGCCGAGGCGCCCACGTGGTTTTTCACCCCCACGCCCACATCGCCGAGCCGGGGAGCTACCGCCCGACGACCTTCGCCGACCCGGCCAACTCGTTCCACGAAAAAGCGATGCTCTGCCGCGCGGCTGAGAACACCTGCTACTTCGCGTCGGTGAATGGCGCCAGCGCAGGCTCGGGCACCACGTCCGCCGTCGTCCGCCCGGACGGCACGCTCGAGAGCTTCCAGCCCTACGGCGTCGCGGGCCTGCTCGTGGCTGATCTAGACCTGTCCCTCGCGACCGGTGAGCTCGCAGGGCGCCGGCGGCCGGTGGACGACTGAGGTGGGCCCGCGATGCCCCTGAACGACGTGACTGAAGACGCCACCGAACGACTCCTGGGCCCCCTGCACTCCGAGGTCCTCCGGAGCGTCGTCGACCGCGGCTGCGCGCCGGAACGCCGGACGCTCCGGTCGCGGCTTAGATGCTCGGCCGAGGAGCTCGACCGGGCCTTCGACCGCCTCGTGGAGATCCACGGCGTGGTACCGCACCCCGGCACGCGCGACGTGTGGGTGATTCACCCGTTTTCGCTAGCGCCGACGCCCTTCGTCGTCGACGCCGGTCCCCGGCGCTGGTGGGGGCCCTGCGCGTGGTGCTCGCTCGGTATCGCGGCGCTCGTGGACGAGCCGTGCGTGATCACGTCGACCTTGGGGGCGGGCACGGAACAGGTCCGGCTGGAGATCGCGGAGGGGCGGGTCGATCAAGGGGATTTGGTGGTCCATTTCCCGATTCCGATGGTGAAGGCCTGGGACAACGTCATCTTCACGTGCAGCACCATGCTGCTTTTTCGGGACCGCGCCGAGGTCGCGGCGTGGGCCGACCGACACCACCTGCCGGTGGGAGACATCCAGCCCGTGGCGAAGGTCTTTGAGATGGCGAAGGTTTGGTACGGCCAGCACCTCAGTCCGACCTGGAAGAAAATCAGCATCCCCGAGGCCCGGGCCGTCTTTGAGCGCCTCGGCTTTACCCATCCGATTTGGCACCTGCCCTCAGAAGGCTCTGAGTTCTGAATCCCCCCTCGGAAAAAAACACGCCGCGGTCCCTCCCTGAACCGCGGCGCCTTCGACCCGAAAGTCGACGGATCAAAGTCGAAGAGCCGCCCGGGGTTAAGAACTGGGCGGCTCCGAAGCTAGATGCACAGGCACTGGTCGTTCCCGAGGCACTGGCCGAGGCCGCCGCAGGTGGCGTTGCACTGGACGGGGTCGCAGCCCGTCGAGTTTTGTTCAACGACCACGCCTTTGACGGCGCTATCCGAGTCGCCGGCGCTGTCGGTCACGTCGCAGGTGACCTGGAAGTCCACGGTGTCGGCGAGGCCGATGCTGTGGCTGGTGTTGCTGGTCGTGGTGCCCCCGACCACCGGGCCGGTGGTGCCGTAGCCTTTGTGCCACGTGTAGGTATAGGGCGGCGCCCCGTGGCTGGCGGTGCAGGTGTAGGTGCCGACCTCCCACGGGTCCAGGGCGCTCGGGCCTGACACCGAGGCGTCGAGGGGGGGCGGCGGCGCGCAATTCTCTTCGATACAGGCGAAGTGGCCCTGGAGCGTCCATTCGGCGGAGTCGAGGGTGAAAACGTGGGGAAAGGGCTGGCCGAGGGCGTCATTGCAAAAGAGCGCGCGATCGATGGCAATCGAATGTTCGAAGCAGTCGTCGCCGTTGTTGTTGAACAGAAGGTCAAAGAGGTCTTTGATGGACTTGAGCAGCTTGAAGTCGTCCATCTTCTTAACGGCCTGCTGGAAGTTGACCGCGGTGGTGAACACTTTCATCGTGGTCTCGGCGGTGCTGTTGACGTCGAGCTTGCCGGTGTTTTTGTCGTCCTCGACGAGCAGTGCCGCCCACTCCGTCCCCATGTCGGTGGGGAAGAGGGCATAGCCGTTGTTGATCGTGTGGAAGGTGTGGGTGGTGTTGATGTCGGGCAGGAAGCGATAGCGCCCGGCCATGTCGCGGGCGATGCGGCCGTCGAAGATGGCCTCCGTTTCGAGATTCGTGCCGTTGACGGCCACGACCTCAGGAAGCAGCGGGAAGAGCTCGATCTCCGGACTGGATCCCCGCCGCTCGTGCTTGGTCTTGATATTGATGGCGTCGAGGATGAAGTAAGGCTCCCGGTTGGGGTCGCTACATATCGGCTGACCTTGGGAGCAGCTGGACGGCGCCACGCCGTCGCAGGAGTTCTTGTGCGGCGCTCTGCCGGCGGCGGCGAGCAGGCGCGGGCTGTTGAGCGCCGCCGGGGAGAAGTCCCCGAGCTCGATCCGGGAGGTCGTTCCGGCGATGAGGTCTCCCGGCTGTGGAGCTTCACTCGAAAGGCCCGCTAGCGTCAGGCCGGCGGTCGGCAGTCGCTCGAGGTCGCGGCCGGTCAAGACGGTTTGCACGCCGTCCCTGAAGGCCAGGAAGCGGTTCTCGCCGAGGCCGTCGTAGACCTCGGGACTCAAGAAGACGTACCAGGAGTCGAACTCGGGATCGAGGTCCCTAGCGTCGGCGCCGACGGGTTCGATGCGGATCTTGTAGGTGGTGCCGTCCACGGTCATAAAAGCCGGGGCCGCCGGGAACGCTTCGTCCAGCCGCAGGGCGCCGCGGGCCAGCACGTCGAGCGCGTCGGGGGTCAGCCAGTCGTGGCGGGCGGAGAGCTCCTGGGCGAGCTCGGCGATCGGCGCCACCGACTTCTCGTCGAAGAGCGCCGGAGCGTCGTCGACGGTGTGGTCGATTCGGGCGTGGCCCCGTGCCGGGTCCACCGCGCCGTCGAGCACCAGCTCCTGGGCGGAGACCGTGGTGACGGCGGCGGTGGCCGCCAGCAGGGCGAGGGTCAATAGGCGTCGGACTCCGCGCCGGTTCATCGGCGCGGAGTCTTCAGGTCGAGGGTCGAGCAACTGGCGGGGGCGGGGTCTCAGCATGGGCGTCCTCCGGGACGTCGATTCCCCGTGGCCGCGGCCCCGGGGATGTCAGTGGTTGGTTGCCACGTCGCGCGAGAACCGGCCTCGATTTGTGTCAGCCGCTGCGAAGTTTCTTCGGCACGGCGCCGTCGGCCCTATTCGATCGGCGCCGTGTCCCGGTCGTAGGTGGCGCCGATCAAGCACCGCCGCGGGTCCGTGGATCCGAGGTCCGATGGGAACAGGCAGCAGACGCCGGCGACGTCCCCCGACACCCAGCTTCGATATTCGGCGCACACTGAACCGAGCTCGAATTCGCCGCAGGTCTTCGGCGCCGTGCCGAGGACCTCATGGGTTTTGGTGACGTCGCTCGGCACCCAGGCGTGGAACGAATAGTCTTCCCTCGGGTCCGGCGCATAGCCGAGCACGGAGCCGGCGACGAGCACGGCCAGGGTGAGCAGGAAGAGAGTGAGTCGGCGGGAGGGCAGGGGTAAGCAACGCATCGTTCGTCTCCAAAGTCGCGGTGGCGGAGTGCGGAGGCGGCACACGCTGCCGCTCCGGGGAAGCCGTTAACCGATGCGCGAGAGGGGGCTCGCGATTGGATCAAGCGGGTGTCGATTCGTCCGTGTCGATGTCTAGGCGACGAGCCGCCGGGCCTGTTTTTCGAGCCAGTCCAGGCGCTCCTCGTAGTGCCGGGGCTTGGCGCGCAGCGACTCGATACTGGTCTCGAGCAGCGGTCGGCCGCGGTCTTGGCCCTGGTCGAGCAGGGCGACGCCGAGCATCCCCTCCGCCCAGACGATCAGCCGACTGCCGGCGGGCCTCGCCGCCCGGTGGACGTCATCGAGCTGGATGCGGAGGATCGCCTCCGCTTCGGCGGCGCGGTCGGCGGCGATGAGCGCTTCGGCGAAGAGTAGGTGGCGCTCCACCGTGCGACCGTCGGTGTCGCCGTAGAGCGCCGTCAGGATCCCGACGAGCTCCTCGAAATGCCCGATGGCCGTGGTCACATCATCGGCGCGGAGGGCCAAGAGGGAGAGGTGGAATAGGCTCTGGCCGACCTCCCGATGGACCTCGCCGTAGAGCTGACGACGGACCGCCAAGGCCTCGGTATGCAGAGCCCGGGCGTCGTCGCCGTCGCCGAGGGCTTCTGCCACCAGGCCGAGCTGGTTCAGCGTATTGGCGACCTCAGGGAAGGTCGGCCCTTCGAGCTCCCGGAAGAGCTCGAGGGCTTGCCCGTAGAGGAGGCGGGCGCCCCCGAGATCCTGCTGTCGGTTTTTGAGCACGAGGGCCCGGCGTGCGATCGCCGCGGCGGCGGCGGTGGTGCGCGGCTCGCCGGCCAGCTCGAGCAGGTGTAGGGCTTCGGCGGTGAGCGGCGCGGCCTCGTCGTAGCGGTCGAGCCGGCAGTAGAGCTCGGCCAGCGGGTCGGAGAGCTCAAAGGCCAGTCCCGGGTCGATGGCCACCAGGTAGCGGCTGTCTCGGTAGGCTGTGCGTGCGCTCTCTAGAGCTTGTTCCAGGGCAGCCCCCCGGTCGTCGACCTCAACGGCCCCCAGGCCGTGGAAAAGCGCGAGCCCGAGGGCTCCCTGGGCCCGCAGGACGGCGATGCGATCAGCGGGAGTGGTGGCTCCGGCGTCGCCGTAGAGCTCGAGCGCGTGCTCGAGGTGTTCGACCGCCTTGTCCACCTGGCCCAGGTCGTACCGGATGCGGCCGACCAGGGCGTGCATGGCGGCGCGCACCGACGGCAGCGCGTCGCTTGACCGTTCGAGCTTGGCTTCGCCGCGGTCGAGGGCCTCGGTCACGGTCAACGGTGAGCCCTTGGCGGCCGCCGGGTCCGCCTCCCAGAAGAGGCCTTCGACGAATCCGCGAAGGGACTCCGACCGCGCCAGTGACGCTTCGGCGCGCTGCAACGCCTCCTGCCGCCGCTCGACCTGGACCGCCCGGTCGGCGGCGAAGAGGGTCAGCATCAGGACCGCCGCCGCCGCCGCCGCGAGCGCACGGCGGTGGCGCCCGGCGAATTTTCGGAGGCGGTAGCGCCGATTGCCGATCCGCGCCTCGATCGGTAGACCGCCGCGCAGGCGCCGCAGGTCGGCGGCCAGGGCCTCGACCGACGGGTAGCGGTCCACGGGATCCCGCCGCAGCGCCTTGAGCGTGATCAGGTCGAGGTCGGGGTCGATGTCGAGGGGAGGCCACGGGTCCCCGTCCGACGCCCGCCGGCGTCGACTCGGCGGCTCTGGACGGTGGCGGGTCAGTATGTCCTCGGCTTCGCTCGGACGACGCCCCTGGAGTCGGTGGGGGACCTCGCCGGTGAGCAGCTTATAAAGCACGATGCCGAGCAGGTAAACATCGGTGCCGACCGTGATCGGCTCGCCGCAGAGCTGCTCCGGGCTGGCGTAATTCGGCGTCAGCGCCCGGCGCCAGCCGACGGTCGTATTCCCATCGGCGCCGAGCGCCTCGGCCCGTTCCGGGTCGAGGATCTTGGCGATGCCGAAGTCGAGCAGCTTCGGACGCCCGTCGACGTCGACCAGCACGTTGGAAGGCTTGATGTCGCGGTGGACGACGAGGCTCCGGTGGGCGGCGGCCACGGCGTCGCAGACCTCGACCACGAGGTCGACCCGCGCGTCGGCCGAGAGGCCCAGCCGCCGGCAGTAGCGGTCGATGGGCTCGCCGTCGACGCGCTCCATGACCACGAAAGGGGCGCCGGTCGGCGTGGTGCCGCCGTCGAGCAGGCGGGCGATGCCGGGGTGGTCGAGGGTCGCCAAGATGCGGCGCTCGACGTCGAACCGGCGGCGGGCGTGTTCGTCCCAGAGCCCGGCCCGCAGCACCTTGACGGCGACTTCGCGCTCGAAGGCGCCGTCGTCGCGCTCGGCGAGGTAGACCGTGCCCATGCCCCCTTCCCCGAGTTTTTTGACCAGCCGGTAGGCTCCGACCCGGTCGCCGGCGCCCGGCGGCTCGGGGGCGTCTCCGAGTAAGTCGACGGGGTCGTCCACGGGCTGGTCGAGGAAAGTCGGGGACGCGTCGGCGTCGGCGCCGAGCAGCGAGTCGACCTCGGCGCGCAGGGCCGGGTCGCCGGAGCAGGCCCGGTCGAGGAAGGCCTGGCGGGCCTCCGGCGCGAGCTCCAAAGCCTCGCCGAAGATCGACTCGATCCGTCGCCAGTCGTTCACGGCGCACTCACGACGGCGGCCCCAGGTCGGCGGTGGTGTCGCCGCCGGTGCTCAAGTAGCGGTGGAGCCACGCGCGCGCCGCCCGCCAACGCCGTTGGACGGTGGGGCGGGAGATGCCGAGGGTGGCGGCGATTTCGTCGCCGGTGAGGCCCACGAAATACCGCAGCTCGACGACCGCCGCGAGCTCGCGCGTTTCGGCGCCGAGGGCTTCCAGAGCCTCGTCGATCTCGACCAGCTGCCGGTCTGAATCGACGGCGGCGCGCTCGAGAATCTCCGCATCGACCCGTTCCATCGCTCCGCCGTGTTTGAGGAAGGCGCGTCGCCGGGCATGGTCGACGAGGATGCGGCGCATCATGCGACCGGTGAGGGTGAAGAAGTGCTCCCGGTCTTCCCAGCGCACGTTTTCTTGGCGGATCAGTCGGAGGTAGGCCTCGTGGATCAGCTCGGTGGTCTGCAGCGTGTGGTCCCGACGCTCACGCATGAGGAAACTGCCGGCCAGTCGCCGCAGTCGCCCCGAGACCCGACGCAGCAGCTCATCGGCGGCGGACGCATCGCCGTCGCCCCAGGCTTCGAGCAGACCGGTGATGTCTTCGGTCGCCGGGGGGCGCTCGCCGAGATCGGTGAACTGCTGGAGGCGGTGGGCGTCCATGCGATCCTCGTCAAGCGCGTCGCGGTGGGGCCTTGGGGACCTCGTCGACAAAACCCGTCAACGACGCGGAGCCGCCCGAGCAGCTCTCGATGGAGAAGGAGCTTCCGAGCAGCTAGTGAATACACTTTGTGATTTTGAACATTCTATCCGGATCGGACGGCCAACGGGTGCGGGGGTCAAGACGCCGCCACGCGGGCCGACCGCGGATCGATCCCGCCGGAATCGACGTGCATTCGTCTTTTTCGGACGCGGCCTCAGGCTTGCGCTGGCGTTTATATGCCTTGATGGCATAATTGCCGAAACTTGGGAGATCTCCACTATGCAAAGACCTCGTCTCGGCCTTGTCCTCTGCCTGCTGGTTCTTTGGCAGCTCGTGCCCGACCCCGTCCAGGCCGGGGCGGTGCTCGCCGCGGATGTGCGCGGCGGCCTGTGGAAGCTCGGAGCGCAGACTCCGTCGAGAATCCGCGTCGGCACGCTGCCCGCGCCCTTCGTGGCCCTCGAGCTCGATCCGTCCGGCGACCTGTGGGCCATGGAGGTCACCGGCGACCTGTGGCGAGTGGACCCGGAAACGGCCCGAGGCTCTCGGCTCTGGCCGGCCGCCGACGGCGATCTTTTTGAGTACCGCGATCTGGCAATCGACGACGGCGGAGACCTCCTCGTGCTGCGTTGGCGCCCGGGGCTAGACGTCGCGGAGCTGGTCCGCGTCACGCCCGGCACCGGCGACCGGGCGGTGATCGGGGAGTTGGGGACCTCGTCTTCTCCAGAGGCGTCCCCCTTCGACCCGCGCACCGTGGTCGCGGACGGACCGAATAACGTCCTGCTGGTCGACCGCACGACGATTTACCGGGCGAGTCTCGACGAACTCTTCGCCCGGGCGATCTTCGATCCGGTGGACTTCCTCAGAATCGCCGACCTGGGAGTCGACCCGTAGAGCGGGACGGCCTGGGTGCTAAGCGAGCGCACCGAGGGCGCGGCGGGCTTGGAGCTCGTCGGCGTGGGGAGCCAGTTCTTCGACGCGGTCGACCTGACGAAACCCCGCTATCGATTTCCCTTCGGCCTCGGTCCGCGGGCGGTCGTCTTCCAGCCCCCCGGCGACGTGTGCCCCCAGGACAGCGGCACCCTCTGCCTGCAAAGAGGGCGATTCAGCCTGCGGGCCGAGTGGCGGGACTTCGACGGCAACCGGGGGGCCGGCCAGGTGGTGGTCGACCGTTCTGAAACCGCCGGACAATTCTGGTTCTTCAGCGAAGACAACCGCGAGTTGATGGTGAAAGTGATCGACGGCTGCACTTTCAACGGCGGCTTCTGGGTCTTCCTCGCCGGCACGACCAACGTCGAGTTCGATCTGACGGTGACCGACCTCGACACTTTCGACAGCCGGGTCTATTCGAACGCCCTCGGGCAAACCGCCGACACCGTACTCGACACGCTCGCCTTTCCGTGCTCGGGCGGCGGCTTCGGCGCGGCGATTCCCGGAGGGCTCCGCTGATGCTCTGCCTGATCCGGCTTGTCCTCGTCGTCGTTCTGCTCCTTGGGCTCTCAGCTCCCGCCGTCGCCGACGATATTTTCTTGATCGAATCGGGCGAGCTGACCCGCCTCGGCACGATTGAAAGATCAAGGACGGTCGTCGGGCCGGTCGATATCGAGCCGATCACGCTCGAATTCACCGACGTCGGCGAGCTACTGGCGCTGCTCCAGGACGGGGCGATCCATCGCATCGACCCTGAAACGGCCGTCACGGAAGAAGTGGTGGCGGCGCGGGGGGACGGGGAGGGGCGATATGTCGAGTTGACGAGGGCCGCGCCGGGCTGGCTCTACCTGCTCTTCGAAAATCCCGATCGCAGCCGCGACTTGAAGCTGCTCGAGCTCGAGACCGGCCGTGAGCAGAACCTCGGGACCCTCCGCAGCGGCGAGAACCGCCCCGTGGCGCCGGAGGTCCCCACGACGCTGCTGACGCTCATGACCACCGCCGACCGTCAGATCCTCGGCTTTGACTCCGATCTTATTTTCCCCCGACTCCATACCGTCGGCACCGCGTCTGCGGGCCTCTTCCCCCTTTCAAACGCCCAGCTGACGGTCGAGCGACCGTTCCAGAGTGACATTGGCTCGGATGGCCTGCTCTGGGTGGCGTACTCCTTCTCGATCTTCTTTCCGCCCCAGCAGGTGCTCACCGCCTTCGATCCCGAGACCCTCGACGGCGCCGACCGGGCGGCTTACTTCTTCATCGGCGAGCGCATGCCGTTCGCGATCCGCAGGGGCGACCCGGCGACCTGCCGCAGCGACGACACGTCTATCTGCCTGCAAGGCGAGCGCTACCGCGTGAGCGCCACCTGGCGCGACTTTGACGACCGCGCCGGCGCCGGCCGCGTCGTGCCGGGAGCCAGTGACACGACGACGCTCTTCTCCTTTTTCTCCCCGGATAACCAAGAGCTGATGGTCAAAGTCCTCGACGGCTGCGGCTTCAACGACCGCGTCTGGGTCTTCCTCTCCGGCACCACCAACGTCGAATTCTCGCTCCGCGTGCTCGACACCGTCACCGGCGAAGAACGGATCTACGACAACGAGCTCGGCGACGTCGCGTCGACGGTGCTCGACACGCAAGCCTTCGCGACCTGTCCCTAGCCGTCCCTCGCGGGGCAGGTTTTGGGCGACCGACGGCGTAGCCGTCGCGCCCCGCGGGGTCTTGGGGTGCTGTCCGATCTAGAATTGCAGGATGGATGGCTCACAGCGCCGAGACTCGGCCCCTGACTCGGCGTCTTCGACAATGCCGACCCCCCGTCTCGCCGGACGCTGACCGCCGGCGATGACCTCTTTGACGTCGCGGTCGAGGGCTTCTCGCGTGACCTCGAGTTTCCGATAGAGGACCTCGCCCTCGGCGGGGACGACGAACATGTCGACCTGATCCGCTTCCACGAGGTAATAAAGCATCAGCGCATCCGGCGCCAGCCGGGGCTGGAGGTCAAAGTGATAGGTCGGGATATCAACCGAGTTCACGGAGGCCCAGGCCCGGTTGAGCAGGTCGCGCCGTTTCTGATGCAGGACTTCGCGGCGGTCGAGGAGCGTCCGGACCCGCGGATCGCCGGTCCCCAGGCCGTCGAGCTGCTCCGTGACCGCCCGGATCTGTCCGATGACCTCGACCACGGCAGACGGCAACTCCGGCGGCGGCTGGGGCGGATTCTGCGCCACGCCCAGGCCGCGTCGAGTGTCCGTCGGCCGGGCGCCGTGGCTGCGGATTCGGGTCACCAGGCTTAGGTCCCTCGAGAGGCTGAGGCGATAGCGCTCCGCCACCTCGAGGCCCGCGGTGACCGAGAGATCGAGGACGCGTCGGAAGTGCTCCCGGTTCTCGTCGGCGTTCAGGCGTTGAGCCCGGCCGTCGGCTCCGGCCCGCGAGGTCTCGGTGCCCGGGATCTTCCCTTTGAGGAAGTTGGGGAGCGGAACTTCGGAGCGATTCGGTGCTGATTCGGGGGACTGACCGGTGGGCAAGGGACGCCGTGTGGGCGGAGGGGCTCCTTCCTGGCCGGAGGATTCGCCGGTCTCTCCGAAGGCCGCGGCTCCTGCGGCCGTGTCGGCGCCGGCGCAACAGGTCGCTAGAAGGATCAGACTCGCCGGGGCGAGGGTAGTGAGAAGGCTTCGAATCATCCCAGAGAAATCCATCTTTCGAGTCTAGCGCGCCCGCCGCGGAGGCTGAAAGTACAGGCTTTTGGTCAATGACGTCGGTGATCGGTGAATTCACCTTGGGTTAGTCTTCCGGCATCCATGGATGCGGAAAGGTGGCAGCGGGCGCAGGCGCTTTTTACCGAGGCGCTTGACGTCGAGCCGGCGGCGAGGGCGGGCTTTCTGGAAGGCGAGTGCGGCGACGCCGAGCTCGTCGCGGAGGTCTTGTCGCTGCTCGCGGCCCATGACGGCGACGGGGCGCTCGAGATTGAGTCGTCGCTGGTGAGCGATGACGGACCGGCTCCGGATCCGCTGATCGGCACCCAGCTGGGACCCCACCGGCTGATCCGGCGTCTGGGCCGGGGCGGCATGGGGGACGTTTATCTCGGGGAGCGCTGGGACGAGCAGTACCGCCAGCGCGTGGCGATCAAGCTGGTGCGGCCGGGCCTCGGCGGCGACTTGGCGTCGCGGCTGCGCACCGAGCGGCAGATCCTGGCGCGGTTGGACCATCCGCGGATCGCGCCGCTACTCGACGGCGGCGTGAGCGCCGACGGTCGTCCTTATCTCGTGATGCCCTTTGTCGACGGTCTGCCGCTCACGGACTATTGCCAGCGCCGCCGGCCGACGGTGGAGCAGCGGCTGCGTCTGTTCTTGCAGGTGCTCGAGGCGGTGCACTTCGCCCACCTGCACCTGGTGGTGCACCGGGACCTGAAGCCCGGCAATATCTTGGTCACCGAAGGCGGTGACGTGAAGCTGCTCGACTTCGGCATCGCCAAGCTGCTCGACCCCCGGGCCTTTGACCTTGCGACGGCGGTAACCCGGACGGAGCAGCGCCTGATGACGCCGGAGTACGCGGCGCCGGAGCAGATCCGCGGCGAGGCGATCACCACCGCCACCGACGTCTACACCCTCGGAGTGGTGCTTTACGAGCTGCTCGCCGGACAGCGTCCGCACCGCGTCACGGGCCGGGCCCCGGCCGACGTCGAGCGGCTGGTGTGCCAGACCGTGCCGCGGCGTCCGAGCTTGGCCGTCGGCGGTGAAGACGGGGGGGCCCCCGCCGACGGAGAGCGTCCAGACACGGCGACGGTGGAGGCGCGGAGCGCCGAGCGCCGTACGACGCCCGCCAAGCTCCGTCGACGTCTGCGCGGCGACCTCGACAACATCGTGATGATGGCGCTGCGCCACGAGCCGTCCCGTCGCTACCCGTCGGTGGAGGCGATGGCCGAGGACCTGCGTCGACACCTGGACGGCCGGCCCGTCACCGCCCGGCGGGATACGGCGAGCTACCGCTTGGGCAAGTTCGTGCGTCGCCACCGGCTCGCGGTGGCGGCGGCGGTGGCGGTGATGCTCCTGACCCTCGCCTTCGGCGTGACCACGGCGATCCAGTTGGCGCGGGTCGCCGAGCAGGCGCAGGCGCTCGAAGCGGAGCGGGATCGGGTGCGTCTCGAGGAAGAAAAGGCCCGACGCGTCAAAGGCCTAGTCGGCGACCTGTTCAAAGCCATGGACCCGGACGAGCCCGGCGGGTCGTCGTCGGAGAGGCTACAGGTCGCGTCGGATCGGCTGGTGGCGGACCTCGCGGACGAGCCCGAGCTTCAGGCGGAGCTGATGGACGAGGTGCTAACGATCTACTCGAACCTCGGCCTCTACGACGCCGGCGTCGAGCTGGCGACGAAGTCGCTGGAGGTGCGCCGTCGCGTTTTTCCGGAGCAGGATCCGGCGGTGGCCTGGGGATTGCTGCGCCTCGGGGAGGCCTATTTCCTCAGCAGTCGCTTCGCTGAAGCCGAGGAGTTCTACCGGGAAGCGCTGGCGCTCCAGCGCGCGACGCTCGGCCCGGACCACGTGGACGTGGCGCGGAGTCTGATGCGTCTTTCGCGGCTTTACCGCAGCGGCCAGAACCCGGGGCAGTCCATCGCGGTGGCGCAGGAAGCCCTCGATATCCTGCGGGCCCACTACGGCGAATGGCACGGCGACGTCGGCGACGCCTGGCTCCACCTGGCCCTCGCCCAGCGCTACGGGCCCGAACCCGAGTCGGCGGCGCCGCTGCTGCGCCGGGCGCTCGACGTGCAGCGCGCGACGCTCGGCCCGGAGCATCCGAACGTCGCCTGGACGCTGTCGACCCTGGCGGTCTCGCTGGTCGACGGAGGCGAGCTGGAGGAGGCGGAGACGCGGCTCCAAGAAGCCCTCCAGATCCAGCGCCGACGCTACCGCGACGACCACCCCGACCTGTCCCGCACCCACCTCCAGCTCGGCCGCCTCTACCTGGCGCGGGGCGAGCTCGCGAAGTCGGAAATGTCGTTCCGCGAAGCTCTGACCGTGCGGCGCCGCAGCCTCGGCGACGGCCACTCGGCGACGGCCGCCGCCATGACCCAGCTCGCCCGCGTCCTCGTGCGCCAAGGGCGCTTCGCGGAAGCGGAGGCCCTGCTTCTGGAAGCGCTGCCGGTCCGCCGCTCGATCTACGGCACCGAGCACCGCTTCTTCCGACAGTCGGCGAAGGCGCTCGCGGACTTGTACCGGACCTGGCGGAAACCGGAGCAAGAAACGGTCTATCGCCGCCTCGCTGAGCCGCCCGCCGTCCGGTAGCGCCCGAGCCAGAGCCGCGGGCCCATGGGCTCACCGGGGCCGACATCACAAGCCTTGGCCGCAACGCGTTTGTCCCCCTGGCTCGCGTCCACAAACGGTGCGTCGCCAGGCGGCGGCACTTGGGAATGACCCGGGCATCCAGGGTAGGGAGATGGGCGCCGAGACGGGAAAAGCTCTTCAGTCGAGGGCCGGCTGCTCCGCTGATCCTCGGTAGCCCCCATTCCCGCGTTCAGGGTGAACCCGGCGTCTTGCCGGCCTCTCCGAACCTGCTTTCCACCCCCAAGAACTCGTGCGGCCCGGTGACGGTCAGCGGAGAGAAAGGCAGGCTAACTCCCTTACGGTCATGAGGTAACCCCATGCGATCTTCTCGGTACTTGTCGACTGTTCTTTTTTCTGTCTTCCTTCTCATCGGTCTGACGCCCGCCCTCGCCCAGTCCGGCGGTGAAGCGGGCGGCGTCGGCGGCCCCGGCGACGTCGGCATCGTCGGCGATGACGGCGGTGGCGGAACTGGCGGCGGTACGAGCATCGGCGGCGGTACGGGCATCGGCGGCGGCGACGGAGGTGGTAGCGGCCCGTGTCTCGCCGGTGATGTCTGCTGCGGCGACGGGATCTGCGAGCCCGGCGAGCTCTGCGCCCTCGATTGCCCGAGTACCTTCTGCGGCGACGGCGTCTGCAACGGCCTGGAAACCTGCTCCACCTGCAATACCGACTGCGGCAGCTGCAGCGTGTGCGGCGACGGGATCTGCAGCGGAAGTGAGAGCTGCGCCACCTGCTCCTTCGACTGCACGAGCTGCTTTGCGTTCCCGTTCCAGGCCTTCTACCGCGGCGAGTCCAACAAGACCTTGCGGACCGCCACGTCGTTCAACGGCGCCGGCTGGTCGGGGGACGGGGTGCTCGGCAACGGCGCCATGAGCTCCAGGGGTCCGGGCGCGGTCAAGTTCAACAACCGGATCTTTGTTTTCTACCGCGGCGCCACCAACCAAGAGGTCTACGTGTCCTGGAGCGACGACGGCGTGAATTGGGATGGCAACCGCGTGCTCGGAAATGGCGTGCAGACCGATAAGGGGGTGGCTGCCACCGTCTTTAATAACCGTATCTACGTCTTCAACAGAGGACGATTCAACGACGCGATCTTTATGAGTTCGAGCATTGACGGCTTCACCTGGGGCCCGCCCCGCCTGATCGTGTCCCACGGCAACGGCACCGACGGCCCGCCCGCGGCGGTGGCTTTCAACGGCCAGCTCGAGGTCTATTACCGCCATGACCAGAAAACGCTGAAGCACGTGAAGAGCTCCGACGGCGTCACCTGGACCTTCGGACCTGACCGTCCGACGTGGGTTACAGACGGCGTGGCGCTCGCCGTCTTTAATAATAAGCTTTATCTCGCTTTCGGGTCGGCGACCGGCAATCCCTTTGGCCAGACCCTCGACAATACCCACTTCGACAGGATAGGACTGCTGTCGAAAGACCCCGGCGGCATCTTGGGCGACTTCATGTGGGTGGCGAACGGCACGACGTCCCGCCAGCCGGCCCTCGCCGCGAGCGACAATCGCCTCGTGGTTCTCTACGTGGGCCTGTCGAGCAACAGACTCTTCTATTCCCACTCCAACGACGGCGTGAACTGGGTCCCCGAAGGCCTCGCGGTCGGTAGGACCAAGAAAGACGGGCCCGCCCTGGTCTACGTCGACTAAGGCCATCTCAGCCGACTGGCGCCGCCGTCCCGCGGCGCTCTTGCATTCAAGCTCCGCGAGGCCGAGGCCACGCGGAGCTTCAGCTTGTGGGCATAGATCTTCCCGAGGAGGTCACGGTGACCGGCTCTCGATCCCGCCGGCATGCCGACGACCCGTCGGGTGGGCGGGCCTATTCGAGGTGGGTCGCGAGGTCGACGGCGATCTCGCGACGCAGCCACGCCCGGGCCATCAGCCACGAGCGCTGGACCGTCTTGCTCGAAACCCCCAGCACGTCGGCCGACTCTTCGAGGGTGAGGCCGGTGAAGAAGCGGTGGGTGACGACTTCCGCCCCCCGCGGGTCGATATTTTTCAGCCGGTCGAGGGCTTCGTCGAGGGCAAGCACTTCGGTGACCTCGTGGTCGGTGAGGAAAGGCTCGACCTCTTCGAGGGGCACCGGCCGGACGCCGCCGCCGCGCTTGGTGCGCCGCCGGGCCCGGGCGTAGTCCACCAGCACCCGGCGCATGGTCATGCCGGCGACCGCGAGGAAGTGACTCCGGTCCTCGCTGGCGATGCGTCGCTGGTTGCGGAGGCGGAGGTAGGCCTCGTGCACGAGGGCGGTCGTCGACAGGGTCCAATTCTGGGCCTCGCCGCGCAGCCGGCCGCGGGCGAGGCGCCTCAGGTCGTCGTAGAGCGACGGCATCAGGGCGTCGAGGTCGCCGCCGTCTGGAGATCCGAAGGCCTGCGGATCGGGGTCGGGGAAGTCTTTCGCCACGGCGTCTCGAGAAAAAGTCAGCGGTCGGTGTCCAGATCTCGGGCGGTTCGTCGCGCAAGGGGATGAGCACGAACACTCGACCCCCGAAGGACTCCCGGCTTGAGAGGAGGGAGGCCCCGCGGTGTCGATCACCCGAGGAGAAGAAATAGATGATCGATGTGAAAAATAGCAGACGGCCCAGCGTTCACGAAGTCTCGCCGGCGAGGGCCGGGCGTTCCCTCGGCCGAGCTGGCGCCTGGGGACTCGCTGTCGCGCTGCTGACGCTCGGCGCATCGTCGGCGATCGGCGGCGAGATCGCCTTCGAGAACCTGGCGGAAGACCCGGCGATGGGCCTGGACTACACCCGCGCCAGGAGCGCCACCTACGCCCAGGTTGATGCGTTGCAGCAGCAGTCCCTCGTCGAGCCCGTGGAGTTTGCGTCGAGCCTGTCTCTGCCCCACCGCGCCGGCGGCTTCCCCGGCGTCGCCATGATCGACCACGACCGCGACGGCGACCTCGATATCTACGCCACCAACGGACCAGGAGCCGCCAACAGCCTCTTCGTCAACCAGCTGGTGGAGACCGGCGACCTGGTTTTCGTCGATCGGGGTGCAGAATCCGGCGCCGGCGCCGTCGACCAGGACTCGAACGGTGTCTGTTTCGGCGACCTCGACAACGACGGCGATGACGACCTGGTGGTGCTCGGCCGCGAAATGGAGAATCGCCTGTTCGAGAACCTCGGCGACGGGACGTTCCAGCACGTCTCGTCGAGCGGTCTTGAAGGTGGCGAGCTCTCCCACATCGGCTGCGCCCTCGGCGATATCGACGGCGACGGCCTGCTCGACGTCTTCGTCGGCAACGCCACCGACCTGTCGAATCAATTCGGCCTCGCCGGGGTCGACTCGTTCGCCTTCAACCACCGCAACCAGCTCTTCCGCAATACGGGCGGCCTGCACTTCGATGACGCTACGGCGAGCTCCGGCGTGCTCAACCTGCTGGCCCTCGAGACCGACGATCCGCAGCCGGCGACCATCACGTGGGCGGTGGCCATGGTCGACGTCGACGGCGACGGCGATATCGACATCGCCCAGGCCGACGACCAGGCGTCGGCGCCGGGACCGCGTCGCGGGCTGATCCACATCCTGATCAACGACGGCACCGGCTACTTCGTCGACCAGCCGGTGGATCTCAACCCGTTCTCGGTGGGCAATTGGATGAGCATGTCCTTCGGCGACCTGGACTGCGACGGTCAGCTGGATCTTTTCAGCTCCAATTTCGGCGACTACGGCCTCGCCTGGCTGAACTCGCTTTTCGGCTTGCCGCCGTACCAGCTCGGCCAGGAAATGTCCCGGTGGCTGCTCGGCCGCGGCGACGGCACCTTCATCGACCCCCTCGGCGACGGCCAGGCGTCGGTCTTCGGCTGGGGCAGCGGCATCGCCGACCTCGACAACGACGGTGACCTCGACATCCTTTACCACGGCGGCATCGACGGCTATTTCACCGCCTTCGAGGACAACCCCGGCGTGGTGCTCGAGAACGACGAGTGCAGCGGCACGTTCACCCAGAACGTCGACGCATTCCGGGGCGACTACCGCCGCCGCGGCGTGCACGGCGTCGCCCTCGGCGACCTCGACCGGGACGGGCGCCTCGACGTGGTGACCGCTTCGGAGCACCTCGTGCCCGACGGGGCGCCGCTGGTGCCGTCGCCGATCGAGCACGGCGACCCGGATCTCGACGGCGTCCCCGCTTTCTGGCTGCAGTACACCCCGAATGCGGAGGGGCTATTCACCTGGGGCGGCCTGGCGATGGAGCCCGGGGACTTGACCGTGGAGCGCAATAGGTCGACGGACGTCGGCGGCTCGGCGGTGATCGAGGCCGTGGGCGGCGTCGGCGCGGTGACCGGCGGCGAAGTCAACCGTTCGGGGATCGGAGCGGTCGTGTCGTTCACGCCCTTCGGCGGGCCGACGGCGTCCTCACCCGTGCTCGGCGGGTCGAGCTATATCTCCCAGCACGCCCTCGAGAAGCACTTCGGGCTGGGTGACGCCCACCTCGGCACCGCCGAAATCCGCTGGCCGAGCGGCGTGCGCAATCGGCTATACCGGGTCCGTGACGGCGAACACCTGGTGATGCCGGAGATCCCGTGCTCCTTCGACGCGGGTCTCGCCTACGGCCCCTACCGACGGTGCGTCGCCCGGTCGGTGGTTGAGCTCCACCGGGCGGAGCTGATCTCGAAGCGCCACGCGGTCAGGCTCTTCGTATCGGCCCTGCGGGCTTACCGCGAATCGCAGTAGGCTAGGTCCGGGTCCCCGGTCTTTGGAGCGGGGCTCCGGAGTGGCTTTCGACCTCGGCGCGAGGCCGCCCCTGGCCCTCGCGCCGGTCGCGGAGCACGTCCTTTTCCCGTCGCCACGTGCCCCGGAGGTAGCTCACGAGCGGCGCGAGGACGATCTTGAAGGGGTTGTGGCCCACCGGCCCGGTGGTGACGCCGTAATTCACCGCCTCCGCCTCCGGGGCGTAGGTCCCGAAAAGACGGTCCCAGACGATCAGGACGGCGCCGTAATTCTTGTCGATATAGGCCTCGTTCGAGCCGTGGTGGACGCGGTGGGCGGACGGCGTATTGAGGATCCAACCCTCGAAGCGCCCCAGCCGGGGAATCATCTCGGTGTGCAAGAAGAATTGATAGAGCAATCCGATCGCAAACGAGCCCGCGACAAATTCCGGATTGAAGCCCACCAGGATCAGCGGCACGAGGGCGAGGGGGCCGATAAATTTCCCGAGCCAATTCAGCCGGACGGCGGTGGTGAGGTTCATGTGGCTGCCGGAGTGGTGGGTGTGGTGGATCGTCCACAGCAGCGGAATTTCGTGGCTCAGGCGGTGGTACCCGTAGTAGACCAGGTCCGCGGCGAGGAAGCTGACGGCGAACATCACGGGGCCTTGTGGGAACGTCGCGATCTGGAGCGGCTCGATCAGTGAGTAGAGGAAGTAGGCCCAGGCGAACGCCGCCGGTCGCAGGAGCGCATTGCCCAGTAAAACGCCGAGGTTTGAGAAAGCCTCGCCGGCGTCGTAGACCTTCTTTTCACCCCGCCAGGCCCAGATGAGCTCGGCGAAGACGGCGGTTAGAAAAATCAGCGCGATAGGACCACTAAGCTCCATGGCGGGCTCCTGGAAGGGGTGAAAGGTGTGTGGGTTTCAGGGTGAGGCTAGGCGACGTGACGTCGTCGGCCGGTGGCTCCGTAGCTCTAGGGTGCCGAGTGTGGCGGACGGGCGTTGCGCCGGCGTTGCGCCGGATTGTCGGTTTGTTTCGGGACGGTTTCAGCCCGCGTCGGGAATCGAGCCGGGCGCTTCCCTGGGGCTTGACGCCAGTTCCTAAGCGGCAACTCGCCGTATGGGGATAGATGCCCTTTCCCTCGAGCCGGTTTCATCAGCGGTGCGATTCCTTGGGGAAATTGAAGGCAATATGCCTGTCTTTGGACCGGGGCTGCGCCAGTGCGTATAAGGGGGTAAAGAAAATTCATCGGCGATGAGGGGGGGAATCGCCGGTTTGCGATCTAGGGGCAAGGAGGACAGAAAATGACCCAATCGAACACTTCGAACTTCTTCTCACGCTTCACCCATACCGCCGCGGCGCCCACGGTCGCCCCGGCTTCTCGGATCCGCCGCCTCGTCGGCGTCGCCCTCGTCGGCACCCTCGGACTGCTCGGCCCCGGCGCCGCGTCGGCCCAGAACGCGATCACGATCAGCCTCGAAGACAGCCGTGGCAACGCGCTCACCGACGAGCTGACGGTCGGCCGCAGCCTCTACGTCACGGTCGACGGCGGGGTCCCAGGCACGGACTATCGCCTCTCCTTGATCAACGGCAATAACGTCGTCGCCGACGAAGCGACCGCCACCGCGCCGGCGGCGGGCACGGAGTTCACCGAGCGACTCTTCTTCAAGTCCAACATCTGGACGGTGGGGTGCCAGCCCGGCGGGCCGGCGCTGCCCGGCGGCCCCGGCGACGTCTTCGGCCCCTTCCCGAACCTGGAGGACGCCAGCGCCGCCCTCGACGGCATGACCCTGTGGCTCGAGCTCGAGGAGTGGGTCGGCAGCCTCACCGGCGGCGGTAGCTGGCAGCTGGTCTCCACGCAGTCGATCACGATGAAGGACCCGGAAGAGGCGATCTACTACTGGAGCGACCAGTATGGATACGAAAAATGCATGTTCTTGAAGGATGAGGACATCTACCTGAGCGTTTACAAGGGCAACCTAGAGGACTTCTCTGACAGCCGCGTCTTTATGCTCAAACCCCCGGGCGAACACAAAGACTGGATCGTGGACTTCGACTTCCCGGAAGTCCGAGGGGTGATCGGCTGCACCATCACCTCCACCGACGGCTGCACCTACGACAACGGCAGCGATGAGGATTTGCCGAATACGGTCACGATCCCGATGGTGGGCAAGCTGCCCGAAAGCGGCAACTTCATCGCCTTGATCCGCGGCTCAGATCTCCAGGGCTCCGTGCGCTACGCCTGCGACCGGGCGACCGAAGGCCAGGTGTGGATTGAAGATCAGCCGGACCTCGGCGAAAGCGCCGAAGGGTGGGGCTGCCCGCCGTGCCCCGACTGATCGATCGCCCGTCACGACCCGTCGAGCCCGGATCGCTTCGTCAGGAAGCGGCCCGGGCTTTTTCGAGTTCATCGAGTCGGCGCCGCGCGGTCTCGACCTTGGCGTGGTCTTCCCCGAGCTGGAGCAGGCCCTTTTCGCTCGACTCGAGCAGCGGCGCGGCGTCGTCGAGCCGGCCCAGGCGGAGCAGGCAGAACCCGAGGTGACCCTCAGCGAGCGCGATTTCCCAGTGGGACTCCGGAAGCGCCGCCCGGCGGAGCGCCAAGGCCTCCCGCATCACCGCTTCGGCGCGCCGGGCTTCGCCGTTCTTGATGCGCAGGAGGCCGAGGTCGAGCAGCGGATAGGACAGGCGCCAGTCCTTCGGGTCGAGGTTCTGGCGCAGGGTCTCGATCAGTTCGAGGTAGGCGGCTTCGGCGCCGGGGTCGCCCGTCTTAGCCATCAGGCTGACGAGGCTGTTGGCGTCCCTCAGGGTGAGGCCGTGGGTGGGGCCGTAGTGATACCGGTAGATGTCGCGGGATCGGCGCACCCAGATGATCGCCTCGGCCGGCTGGCCGGCGACCTGGTAAGCCATGCCCTTGGCCTTGGCGTTGCGCGCCGCGGCGGGGTGATCCGGACCGTAGATCTCGGCGATGCGCTCGGCGTTGGCGGCGTAGAGCTCGAGGGCCTTGTCGGTTTGCCGGTCATAGGTGAGGACCGTCGCCAGGTTGTGGGTCGCCAACGCCACGTGATGACTGCGGTCGCCGAAGGCGCGCTGCTGGCGTTCGAGGACCTCGCGGAAGAGGGCTTCCGCCGGCTCAAGCTGCCCGGCGGCCTGGAGCGTCAGGGCGAGGTCGTTGAGGCTCAAGGTGATCCGCGGGTGGTCCGGGCTGAGCTCCCGGCTGCGGACCTCCAGCACCTCGCGCTGGAGCTTCTCGGCCCCCGGGTAGTCGCCTAGACGCAGGCGGAGCTGGCCCAGCAGGCTGCGATTGTGGGCCACGGCCAGGTCGTCGCCGGCGGCGGCGTGCAGGTCGAAGGCTTCGGCGAGCAGGGCCTCGGCTTCTTGCGGCAGGTCCAGGCCGCGCTTGGCGAGCGACAGGTCTTCGAGGGCGAGGGCCAGGGCTTGGGGATCGCCTCGCCGCCGACGTTCGCTGACCAAGCCTTCTAGGATCTCCCCGGCTTCCCGGTAGCGCTCCTGGTCGAGCCGCAGGTCCGCGACGTCGCTGAGGCTCTCGAGGACGGGGCCGGCGCTGTCGTCGGCGAGGGCTTTGCGCCGCAGCTCGAGGGCCTCACTCAGCAGGGCGTCGCCGTCGTCGAGCAGGGCGAGATTGCGATAAACGCGGCCGATGGTGGTCATCAGGGACGCGCGCAGGAGCGGATCATCGTCGAATTCGCTGGCGATCCGCTGGGCGCCGAGGTCGAGCAGCTCGCGGGCGGTGGTTTGCTGCTTCTCGCCCTCATCCCGGAACGGGTCGGACACGTCGAAGAGGTCGGTGAGGAAGGCCGTTGTCTCTTCGGCGCGGCGCCTCTCGAGCTCGGCCCGGTCGCGCTGGGAGGCGGCTTCGGCGCGCTGGAGCTCCGCCCGCTCCTGGGCCTCGCGGGCGATCTGGGCCTGCCACGACGTGGTGACCACGCCGCCCACCAAGACGGCGAGCAGCAGCAGCGCCCCGAGCACCGGTACGCGGTGGCGGCGAACGAATTTCCCCGCCAGGTAGCTGAAGGTATCCGGGCGGGCTGAAATGGGAAGCTCGTTCAAATAGGCGTCGAGGTCGCTCGACAGCCGGGCGACCGAGCCGTAGCGCAGCTCCGGCTCTTTGCGCAGCGCTTCGCGGACGATGGTGTCGAGGTCGTCGCCGGCGGCGCGCCGCGGCCAGCCGAGGCTTCGGCGGGTCGGCAGGGCGGCCGCGTCTTCATCGCTTGCCGTGGCGCGCATCCACACCCGGGCGCTCGGGCGCTTCGGCTCCACTTCGCAGATCACCCGCTCGATCTCCGAGGGGCGGGCGCGGTCGAAGTCATAGGGACGCTCGCCGGTGACGAGCAGGTAGAGCAGGACGCCGAGGGAATAGACGTCGCTCGCCGTGGTCAGCGCTTCG
>JBCDKB010000079.1:0-23808 GCA_038747035.1 Acidobacteriota bacterium
CGGTTCCATACCTGCGGGACGCCGACCTCCGGCTGCCCGCCCTCGGCGAAGGCGCGCGGGAGATGCACCGCCGCTACGCCGCGGCGCTTGAGGGACGCTATGTCGCCGGCCGCGAAGCCGCCCGCCGAGCCTATCCGGACACGCCGCTCGTGGTCATGGGCCACTGCTACGTCACGTCGGCCCTGCTCGGCGGCGGAGAGCGGCCGGTCCAGGTCGGCAACCTGGCCCAGGTTGAAGCCGGGGTACTCGCCGGAGACGCCTCCTACCTCGCCCTCGGGCACCTGCACCGCCCCCAGGAAATCGCCGGTCGAGCGCACTGGCGCTATTCCGGGAGCCTGCTGCCCACGGGCTTCGACGAGGTCGCCGTCCGGCGGGAAGTGACGCTGCTCCGGCTCGACGGCCCAAGCCCTGCTCGGGGCATCGAATCGGTGCCGCTCAAGCCGTTCCGGGAGTATCGACGGCTCGAAGGGGACCCCGCCGACGTCCGCCGGGCGGTCGACGCCCTTCCCCTCGCCAGTCCCGACGATCCGGCGCCGTGGTGCGAAGCGACGCTCGACCTGCGGGGTCCGGAGCCGGGACTCGCGCGCGAGCTCATCGAGCGAAGCCGGGACCGCGGATGGAATCTCGTATCGGTCCGCCGGCGGGCCCGGCAGGTCGCGCCCTCGACCACCCCCGGCGAGCGTTTCGAGCTCCGCGAGCTCGACCCGGAAGACGTCTTCGCCCGCCGCCACGAGGCTGAGTTCGGTACGCCTCCGGACGACGCCATGCGACTCGAGTTCTCCCGCCTTCTCGAAGAGGTCCTGGCCGAAGAGGGTCCGGAGGCCGGGTCGTGAAGATCGACCGCGTCAGCATCGAGAATTTGGCGAGCCTCAAAGGCCGCCAGCCCGACATTGAGCTCACCGGATTGGACTTCGAAGACGTCGGGCTGATCGCGATCACCGGCAGCACCGGCGCCGGCAAGACGACCGTGCTCGATGCGATCTGCCTCGCGCTTTTTGACCGCACCCCCCGCTTGCGCCAGCGGGGCCAGGATCCCCGTGAGCTCCTGACCCGCGGCACCGCTAGGGCCAGCGCCGTCGTTGACTTGACCCTCGACGACGGCAGCCGCTGGACCTGCGAATGGAGCGTGCACCGGGCCCGCAACCAGGCGGACGGCGCCCTCCAGGCCTCAAAGCAGCGCATTACGGACCGCAGCACGGGCGAGATCCTGGCCGAGGGCAAAAAGAACGTGCAGGCGCTGGTGGAGCGTCACCTCGGCTTGAGCTTCGAGCAATTCACCGGCGTGATTCTGCTGGCCCAGGGCGCCTTCGCCACGTTCCTCGAGTCCTCCGACGCCGAGCGCAGCGCCCTGCTCGAGCGACTCACGGGCACCGAGATCTACTCGCGACTCGGCCGCGCCGCCTTCGAGCGCCACAAAGCCCTGCGCGAGGAATTCGAGTCGCGGGAGAGTCAGTGGCGAAGCGACGAGCCGCTCGACGCCGCCCGCCGCACCGCTATCGAGCACGACCTCGACGACCTGGCGCCGAGGCTCGTCCGCCTCGACGCCCACCTGGCGTCGATCCAAGGCCGACTCGCCTGGCTCGATCGGCACGGGGAACTCGCGCGACGCCTCGCCGACGCCGAAGCCCGCCTCCAGGGGGCCTTGGAGCGGCGCGGTCGAGTCGACCTCGACCGCGCAAGGGCCAGCCGGGCCGAGGCCGCCCTGCGCCTCGAGGTCCATCTTTCGGCGGCCGACGCGGCTGCCGGGAGAGCCCAATCCGCCGAAGAGCGAAGCGAGCGCGCGGATCGGACACTCGAACACACCGCCGAGGCCCTCAGCCGCGAGCGGCGGGCGGCACAGCGCGCACTCGCCACGCTCGGCCGCGTCACCGGGGCGGCCGAGGAGCACCGACGGCGGGTCGAAGCCTTCTCCGCCGCCACCCCCGAGCGCCTCCAAACCGTCCGCGACCGTCGGCGTGAGGCGCGGGCCCTCGAACAGGCGGCGGCGGGGCTCGCGGAAGATCTACGCCAGGTAGACAGCCGCGGGCAGAGCGCACGGTCCGCGTTGGAAGAAGCCACCCGACGGCTTGAAGCCGCGAAAGCGAAAGCCGCGGACCTCGAGGCGCTCGACGGGGACCTCAAGCGGCGACGACGTGAGAGCGTCGGTGACGTCGGCCGCGACGTCCTCGCCAAGCGGGATATCTGGCTCCAGCAGGCCCAGAAGCTGCGCTCGGACCTCGAGCGCCTGGATCCGGAAGGTCTCACCGCGCGGCTGGAGGATTCCCGGATTGAGGAAAGGAAGGCCCGCGCCAAGCACGACGCCTCCAAAGCCCTCGCCGACGGCGCTGAGCGCGACCTCGCCCTCCACGAGAAGGTCCTCCGGCTCGCCGAGGTCGGGGCCGACCTCTCCCGCCACCGCGACCAGCTCGAGCCCGGGGAGCCTTGTCCGCTCTGCGGCTCGCTCGACCACCCCCGCCCGCTCTCCGACGGCGAGGGGGATGCGCGGGAGGCGCTGCGGGACGCCGAAGCGCGCCGCCTCTCCCTCGCCCGCGAGCGCGGCCGCGCCGCCGAAGAGCTCCAGCGCGCCGAGAAGGCCTTGGGACAGGCTGAAACCGAACGCAGACTCGCCGAGTCCCGCCTCGACGATGCCCACAGCGCCCAGGGCGAGCTTTCCGCCTCGTGGATGACCCTCTGCCTCCAGCTCGTTGACCTGCCCCGCGACCCCTTCGACCTCGACCCGGGGGCCCTCGCCCACCGGCGGCGGGAAACCCAGGGACAGCTCGAGGCGCTCGTCGCCTTTGAATCCGAGGCCACCGAGTTACGGCGCCGGCGAGAAATGGCTGACAGCGCGATCGCCGACGGCGAGAAAACCTACGCCGTCGCCGCCGAGCGCCGCGCGGAGGCGGAACGCCATCTGCGAGAAATGACAGAGCGGCTCGGGGAGAAACGACTCGACGCCCGCTCGGCGGCCGACGCGTGGGGCGACACCGCCGGCTCCCTGGCGCGCGACTGTGGCCTGCCGTGGCCGCAAGACCTGGCCGACGCCGAGGACTATGAGGAGCGACTCCACAGCGGACGGGGCGAGCACGAAGCCGCCGAACGCCGCTCCCGGGACCTCGGAGAGCTCGGACGACGAATCGCCCCGAAGGCCCAAGCCCTCGAGCTCGAGTTCCCCGCCGGCGAGCCCCCCCAGCCGGAAACCGGAGCCGCGGCTCCCACGGACGCTTCGAAGGTCCCCGATAGCGCAGACATCCGGGCCCACCTGGACCAGAGTCTCGGCGCCCTCGAATCCGCCGCCGCTCAGCACGCGATGGCCCGGGACCGTCGGCGGCGGGCCCAAGACGATGTGGACCGCGCGCGGAAAGACCAGCTCGCCAGCCAGCGACACCTCGACTCAGAGCTCGAATCGTCCCCCTTCACCGACGCCGTCGCGCTCAGGGCGGCGACCCTGTCCCCTTCGGATCTCGAAGATCTCAGGGCTGGGCTGCGGGCCTTTGACCTGGACCTCGAGCGACGGCGCGCCAACGTCGACCTCGCCGCGGCCGACCTCGCCGCGCACGGGGAAGCCGGTGAGCCGCCCCGCGGCGATGAACGGCAGCTCCTGAGTGAACAGCTCGCTGACGTCCACGGGCGCCGGCGCGAGGCCGAAACGCGGCGGGAAGAGTTGCGCTACGCGATCACCCGCGATGACGAGCTTCGGGCGCGGCGCAAGGCGCTCGAGGCGGACCTCCAGGTGCTGCGCGCCGACCTCGACCGGGCCGCCCGGCTGGCGGACCTCATCGGCCAGAAAGACGGCGGAAAGTTCCGGCGCTTCGCCCAACAGCTCAATCTCGACCAGCTCCTAGAGCTCGCCAACCGTCGGCTCGAACACCTCGCCCCGCGTTACGCCCTCGCCCGGCTGGAAGGGGGCCTTGAACTCGAGGTGATCGACCGAGACATGGCTGACGAGCGTCGGCCGACGTCGACCCTTTCGGGCGGCGAGTCTTTCCTCGTCTCCCTCGCCCTCGCCCTCGCCCTCGCCGACCTGCGGCGGGGCCAGCTTCGGCTGGGGACGCTCTTCCTCGACGAAGGCTTCGGCTCCTTGGACGAGGACACGCTCGAGACGGCCCTTTCGACGCTCGAACAGCTCCAGGTCGAGCAGGCGACGCAGATCTTGATCATCAGCCACGTCGGGGCGCTGCAGGAAAGAATCGCCCACCGCATCGAAGTCCTTAAACAGGGCGGCGGCCGGAGCGCCCTGCGGCTGGTCACCGACGACGGCGCCAGCGGCGGAGTCTTTAACGACGAAGCGGCTATCCCCTTTTGAGGATAGCCGCGCCGCCGGAGTAAGAGGATAGCCGCGCCGCCGAAGTAAAACGGACCCGTGACTGTCGCTGTGGCCGGGGCTACGGCGGGCGCCTACTGAGGCCCGCTTGCCGTGGAAACCGTCAGCTCACCGGCCGTGGAGCGAGCTCTATCGCTGGCCCGTCGCGGTTCAGTGGACGTTGATCCGCGTTCCGGTCGCGGAACCCGAGCTCGTGGACAGCACCGTGCCGTCGAGGGCTTTGACTTCGCTCTCAAAAACGGCGGTGAACGTTTGCCGGTCTTGCGACACCTCGAAAGTCGCTCGGTTCTCCAGGGTGAAGGCGAGGGAACCGTCAGGGGCGAAGCCGAAGGCGGTATTCACGACCTCGAAAGTCCGCGGGCCGACTTTTTCCCAGGCCCCGTGGGCGGCGCTGAAATTCGCCCCGCTAGAGGACACCACCACCGTTCCGCCGCGGTTGAATGTCCACAGCGTCTGGAGTTCTCCGCCACCGTCGACAGCGGAGGTGGAAATCCACGAACCGATGAGCCTATTTCCCCCGTGTCCGAAAGACGGCGCCGCGACCAGCGCGCCGAGGACAAGAACGATGAGAAGAATACGAGATTGAACTCTGTTCATTTTGACTCCTAAAACAATGAAATGGAGGGCCTGTTTGCCCACGTTCTCTTATCTGCATTACGACTGCGATTACGGCTAGGGGGATTTGCCCCCCGTCCCGCCGCTGGCTAAACTGAGGCCGTGGGTGCTTCCAGTGAGACCTCAGCTTCGATGCCGGAGACTGTTGGCCCGTATCGCATTGTCGGACGTCTTGGCGTCGGCGGCATGGGCGCGGTCTATAAGGCCTATGACGAAAGGCTCCGCCGGCAGGTGGCGATTAAACACATTCTTCCGGAGCTCGGAGACGACCGGACCCGTCACCGTCTGCGTCGAGAAGCCCAAGCCGCGGCGGGCTTATCGCATCCGTCGATCGTGCAGATTTTCGACATCTTCGAATTCGACGGCGTCGACTGGATCGTGATGGAGCTCATCGACGGCGTCACGCTCCACTCGCTCGTGGAGGAAGGACGCCTCGGACTCGGCGAAGCCGTATCGCTGGCCCGAGAGATCTCCGAGGGTCTCGCCGAAGCTCACCGCAAGGGCATCGTGCACCGCGACCTGAAGACAGAAAACATCATGGTCACCCGATCGCTGCACGCGAAGATTCTGGACTTCGGTCTCGCCAAGCAGATGCGACTCGACGCCACGGAAGCGACCCTCACCGGCCTCGGTCAAGTCCTCGGAACCGGACGGGCCATGTCGCCGGAACAGGCGATGGGAGAAGACGTCGATACGCGATCGGACCTTTTCTCGCTCGGCACGCTGATTTTCGAGACCGTGACTCGACGCTCACCGTTTTCCGGCACCAGTGTGTACAACACTTTGACCCGAGTCTGCTCAGCGCCCCACGAATCGGCCCGCAAGATCAATCGGCGGGTCCCGGATCAGCTGTCGAACTTGATCGATCGTTTGCTTGAAAAGAATCCGGAGCATCGCCCCCAAAGCGCCCGCGAGGTCGTCGTCGAGCTCCGTCTCATCGAAAAGCTCCGCTTGCCTGAGTGGGGTGGCCCGTACGCTCAGCCGGCCGACACCGGCTCGGAGGCGAGCCCGGCCTTCCTAGACATCGATCCGGCGGTCCTGCCGGACGCGGAGCATCCACCCGAGGCACGATCCCTCGCCGAGCTGGCCACGGGAGCTCGAGCTCCCCGGGCCCAGCCCCCGCAAAGCGACTCGCCCCGCACGGCGGGCCCGAGCCTGCGCGAAGCCCTCGAGGATCCGGGATCACCGCTGCCCCAGGCGCGCCCGTTCGACCCGACCTCCATCACTGAAGAGGTCCCCGCCTACGTTCCGCCGATGCTCCGGCCGGCCCAGGGTCGTACCCGCTACAGCAGCGGCTATTTCCTAAAGACCATCCTGACGGCCTGTTTCGAGTGTGAGTCCGGCGCCCGGATGCCGGATCGGATCAGCGAAGGCTTTCAGCTCGAGCTCCGTCGCCTCATCCTCGAGCTCGAGGGGCAGCACCTCGATGACAGCGAAGGACAGATTCTCCTTTTCGAACGCCCGCGCCACGCCGTGGGCTGTGCCCTCGCCTGCCATGCCTATGTGGCCCGCCAGCACGACCTGGGGACCGCGCCCGTTCGGCTGCGCACCGGCTTGCACATCGGTGAAGTGACGCTTTCAGACCGGGGCAGCCGATTGGAAGCCATGGGCACGGCGCTCGACGTCGCCCGCGACCTCGCCACCCTCGCCTGGCCCGGACAGACCGTGGCGACGCCGGAAGTGTGCAGCTTGGCGCGGCGCTCCCTCCGCGAGCAACCCCTCCCGGACGCGACGCCGCGATGGTTCGCCCACGGCAGCTTCTTTCTCGACCGACTGGACGAAGCGGTCGAGCTCTGGGGCCTGGCCGCCGATGAGGAATCGAGCCGCTTGCTGCCCCACGACGGCCCGCGCGGCCGCAAACTCATCGCGCTGCCGCAGGAAGACTCCGGTCCGATTCTCGCTGACCCGCTCGGCGGTCCGGCGAGCTAGGGCGAGCTCCTTACGCTTGGTGGGCCCACGTCACCCCGAGTCCGGGCCGGTCCAGCAAGTGGAGGACATCGGACTTCAGGCTGAAACCGCCCGCCGCGAGGTCGCTCGACAGGTCGAAACTGCCGTCGAGATCGAGGAAGCGCGTCGCCGGACTGGCGTAGGCCACGTGCAGCGCCGCCGCAATCGAGATGACGCTTTCGTCCATGCAGCCCCACATCAATCGTCGTCCGGAATGTTCGGCGACCGTGGCGATCGCGCGACCGCCGGTGATGCCCCCGCACTTCATGAGTTTGATATTCAGGATGCCGTAGGTCCGATTCTGGGCGATCCGCAGGGCGTCTTTCGCCGTGTGCAGACTTTCGTCGGCCGCTAGACCACGCAAGAGCTCCGAACCCATGGAGCGAAGCACTTCCGTTTCCCCGGCCCCCCGCGGCACGGGCTGTTCGACCAGCTCAATGTCAAAGCGGCGGACGAGCTGTAGGAGTCCTTCCGCGAGGTCCGGCTCGGTGACGGCATAGCCCTGGTTGGCGTCGACGCGGATCCGAATATCCTCGCCGAGGTGAAGCCGGAGCGCCGCGAGACGCTGCGCATCGGCGGCAAAGTCGGTCCCGATTTTGATCTTGAGCGCCCGGAATCCCTGCTCGAGGTACTCCATCGCTTCGGCCTTCATCGCTTCCGTCGATTTGATGCCGACGGTGATCGACGTCGGCAGCGCCTCCTGCCGGGTGCCCAGCAGGTCGACCGCCGGCACCTCGAGAATCTTGCCCGCCAGATCCCAAAGCGCCATGTCGCAGGCCGCCAGGGCCGCCGGCGTCGAAGCCAAACGCACCGCCGCCTCCGTCTGCAGGGCGGCGAAGCGCCGGGGATCGGCGCCGCGGAGGAAATCGAGCCCCGACCGGAGAGCTGCGACGCAAGCCTCTGCGCTCTCGCCCGTCACCGCCGGCGCCGGCGACGCGGCCCCGAGTCCCGTTAAGCCTGGGCGGTCCGTGAGCACTTCCAGGTAGAAAATCTCGACGGCGTCGATGCTTCTGCCGGCGATCACATAGGGTCGACTGAGCGGCACGGCATGGGGAATCACGCTAAATCCGACAATCCTCATGGCGCCGTGCCTCCTGGCTCGAGCACGCGGTCTAATCCGCGGGCCACCGCTTCCGCTAATCGACGTCCCCGATCGGCCAGGGGCCAGCTGACCGGGATCCCGAGCTGGTCCTCCAGGCCCTCCCGGATGCCCTCGAGATCCTCGCCGGCCAGGCCTTCATCGTGGAGGCCGACACCCCAAACCGGGACGCCGTAGCTTTTGATCAAGGCGATTTCGGAGTCCGGATCTGGAATGGCGCATCCCACGGTCTCGAGGCCCTCGAAAAAGGGCCGGCCCGGGGCATGCTGCAGCAAAGCGCCGCACGCCCCCGTGGCCAGCAGCAGCTCGGCTCCGCACGGCCCCGACGGGTTGCGCAGCGACGACTGGCCCTCGATGAGGATCACATCGGGCTTCTTCTCGGCCGCCCGCAGGATGAAGTGTTCGAGTTCGCCGCACACAAAATCGTTCGGCGTCGCATCGAAGATGAAGCCGTGTTCGTAGCCTTGGAGCCAGCCGGTCTGGCCGGTGAAGACCATCGCCGCACGCAGACCTCGACGCTCCAGCTCGGCCCGCACCAGCCCGGCCGTGGTCCGTTTGCCGACCGCGCAGTCGGT
This sequence comes from Acidobacteriota bacterium, assembly GCA_038747035.1. GTDB lineage: Bacteria > Acidobacteriota > Thermoanaerobaculia > Multivoradales > J023 > JAUIJL01. The sequence goes on from JBCDKB010000079.1 coordinate 8,540, forward strand.
GCCCAGCACGGCCACCCGGGGGATCTCGCAGTCCAAGACCGCCCCCGTCCAGAAGTGCAGCCCATGGGTCGGCGGTGGCTTCCGGATGTCGTGGATACGGCCGCCGAATCGCTCCGCGAGCGCCACCAGCTCCGGCTCTCGCTCGGTGAGCAGGTGGTGGAGACCGTTGACCACGGTCAGCCCCCCCCGAAGCGCCGCGACGAGCCCGCGCCTGATCTCGGACGGCAAGACACCGCCGACCGTCGCCACGCCGATCACGGCGTGGGTCAGCGGAATCTCGGACCTCGCCAACGCGGTCTCGAGCGAGTCCACGACCGGGATATCCCGCCGGAGACCGTCCAAGAGCTCCCCCGCGTCGGCCCCGGCACAGGTCGAATCGACGACCGCGTGGACCGGCCAGCGGCTCGGGCCGCGGACGAGACCGTGGGATGTCTTGGCGAAAACAGAGCGATAGAGCCCCTCCGCCAGAAGGACGGCGGCTGAGGGCGCAGCGGCAGATTCAGAGGTCGGCATCGGTTCGAGGTTAAGCAAGGCGATCGGGCGCGTCAACCGATCAGAACCTTCTCGTATCTTCAACCCCGGGGGGCTTCTACCCAGGGCCCGGGTCGTTTCGCAGCCCGCAGCGACTAAAGTCGCCGCCGGCCTTTGTTTCAAGGATCATGACTTGATCAATATCGCTGCCGGCCGGTCGATGCGGGGCCAGCTCCGGGCTGGCCCGACGCTCGATGATCCGCCACGCGACCCACCGACGACCCGTCCCGCGCTGCCGATCGAAGCGATAGCTCCTGGTATCCTCGGGGCGACTGCGGCCCCCGTCGGAAACCTGGCCAGACTGTGGAGAAACGGCGTGCTGATCGGGATTCAGGAGATTGAGCAGAAATACGAGATCCTCACCAAGCTCGGTGAAGGCGGCATGGGCGCCATCTATAAGGCGCGCCACAAGCTCCTCGACGAGCTCCGGGTGATCAAGACGATCCGGCCCCAGCTCCAAGGCGACGAGGATCTCCAGAAGCGCTTCCTGCGCGAGGCGCAAGTGGCCGCGAAGATGCGGCACTCGAGCATCGCTACGCTGCATGACTTCGCCTTTACCGACGACGGCACGGCCTACATCGTCATGGAATTGATCGAAGGCCAGAACATGCGCGACTACCAGCGCGCCGGCGGGCGTCTTTCGGTCCACCAGGTCGTGGACGTGGCCCGCCAAGGCCTCGACGCCCTCGGCTATCTGCACCAGCGTAGCTTCGTGCATCGGGACATCTCCACCGACAACATGATGCTGAGTTTCGAGAACGGCCGTCCGCGGGTCACGCTCATCGACCTCGGCTTGGCCAAGAGCCTCGAGGGCTCGCAGTGGCGGACCAAGACCGGTATGGTGGTCGGCAAGGTCCGCTACATTTCGCCTGAACAGCTGAATTCCGGCGTCGAAGGCGTCCAAGTCGATGCGCGCAGCGACCTCTACTCGTTCGGCGTGGTCGTCTACGAGCTGCTCACCGGGGAGTTCCCGATCACCGGTGACGACGATATGTCGCTGATCGCTGGCCATCTCTACCGGGAACCACGGCCCTTCGAAGAGACGGACCCGAACGCCAAGATTCCGGCGGCGCTGCGCACCGTGGTGATGAAGGCGCTGCAGAAAAAGGCCGAGTGTCGCTACGCCACCGCCAATGAGTTCGCGACCGCCCTCGAGCAAGCCGCGAGCGGTCAGTCAACCGCCATGCTCGAGCTCGGCTCCGACGAGATGCCGACCACCCGCATCGACGCCTCCACGGTCGACGCCGCGGGTAATCCGTTTCGGCCCACCGCCACGGTCGGCGTCCCGCTACCGCAGGCGACCCAGCCCGCCCTAGCCCCCGGCGACGCCCCGTTCACCCGTCCCGCGGTCCCCCAGCCGGTCCCCGACGGGCCCCAGACGCTGCCGATGCCGACCGATCCGGCGCACTACCCCGCCACCGAGGTGATCTCAGGCGAAGCGCCGACCGCCCTGTCCCTGCCGGTTGACGCCGCCCGGGTCCAGGCGCCCGCTCCGACGACGGCTCCGCCCGTGGCCGCTGCCCCTCCGGCCCCCCGCAGCTCGCCCCAGGGCCGGTGGCTGCCGGCGGTGGCGCTGCTACTCGTCGCTATCGCCGTGGGTCTTTATTTCAGCCGCGGGCGTGCTTCGCACACCCAGACCGCCCCAAGCACCGCCGCCTCGGCGGGGGCCGGCGACGCCGGCGAAGCGCCCGCGGATATCTTCTGGGGCAGCTACCACGCCGTGGTGATCGGCAATAACGGCTACAGCCAGCTGCCGCAGCTCGAATCGGCCGTCATCGACGCCCAGGCGGTCGCCGATGTTTTGGAGCGTCGCTACGGCTTTACGGTCACTCTGGTGGAGAACGCCGATCGCAAGACGCTGATGAATTCGATCCGCGCCGCCACCGAGGACCTGACCGGCCGGGACAACCTGCTCGTCTACTACGCCGGCCACGGCGCGCTGGTGAATCGCAGCCAATACTGGCAGGGCGTCGAAGCGGCGCCCGGCAACAGTGCGATGTGGATCTCGACCAAGCACGAGGTTGCGAGCCTGCTCGACCAGAGCTCAGCCCGACACGTTCTCGTGGTGTCGGACTCGTGCTTTGCGGGTGCAGTGGCCAGCGGCGAGCTGGTCAATCCGGAGCTCGAAGGCCTCTCCGAGGAGGATCGCATTCGGCAGCTCGCCACCCGACCGTCTCGCCTTGTGCTCGCGTCCGGCGGCCTCGCGCCGGTGCTCGACCGGGGAGCCGCCGGACGCCACTCCGTCTTCGCGCAGGCGTTCCTCGACGCGCTGCGCTCCAATGAAGGCCCCCTGGCGGCGTCGACGCTTTTTGAGCAAGTGCGCAGCCAGGTCGGAGCGAGCGTCGCCCGCCTGAGCGAGGGCGTCGAGCAGGAGCCGGTACTGGCACCGATGCCGAGCAAAGTCGACCAGGGCGGCGAGCTTTTCTTCGTCCCCCAAGCCCCAGCCGCCGGCTGATCGATGATCGCCCATGATCCCACCTACGCCGGCTGGGTATCGAGAATCACGTCGGATTGCGCTAATTCCGATAGCGCCCCAAGCCTAGACACACGCTAATCGTTTTTGGAGAGCTCCATGAGACAAAGCCTCGGCCTCTTTCTCTGCCTCGCCGCGCTGCTCGCGACCACCTCCCCGGCCCTCGCCCAGATCCCCGCCGGCCAGTGCGCGATACCGCCGGGCCTGGGGGCGACGCTGCTCTTCCCCTATTTCGAGGTCGACCTCAATGACGTTAACGGGGTCAACACGGTGCTCTCGATCAACAACGGGCTCGCCAACGCGGCGCTCACGCGCGTGGTCGTGTGGACGGATTGGGGCATTCCGACGTTGGCCTTCGACGTGTGGCTGGACGGTTTCGATGTGCAGACCCTCAGCGTCCGTAGCCTTTTCGACGGCACTATTCCTTCCACAGGCGCCGGCGAAGACCTCTCCCCCTTCGGATTTTGTGACCAGTTCCCGCCCGACCACGCCAATCCCGTTTTGACCGCTTCCCAGGTCTCCCAGCTCCGCGCTGATCACCAGGGGCAGCTCGGGCCAAACTTCATCACCTGTGTGGGCGCCAACTTCGGCGACGGCATCGCCCGCGGCTACATCACCGTCGATGTGACCTCCGAGTGCGCCGGCGTCGAAGGGGCCGAACCGTTTTGGACTCCGGTCAGTAGCGGTGCCTACTTTGACGACGGCGACGGCTTCGCTTTCGCCATCAACGACAATCGGCTGTGGGGTGATTACACCTATCTGGACTTCACCGGCAGCGCGGCCCAGGGATCGCAGGCGGTGCCGCTATGGGCCGATGAGACGTTGTTCACCGGCCCCAGCGAGTACACGTTCTACGGCCGATTCCATAACTACGATGCACGCGACCACCGAGTCCCCCTCCCCCTCCGCTGGAATCAGCGCTTCTTGAACGGCGGCGCGTTCGGCGGCGGCGCCGACGTCATCGTGTGGCGAGACCCCGAGACCCCGAGCCTCAGCGCACCTTGCGGCGTCACCCCCAGCCCGTTCCCGCTCACGGACAGCAGCGCTTTCGTCGACGAAGACTCGGACGTCTTCTTACCGGCTTCCAACACGCAATTTCCGATCGCAACCCAGCGCACGTCCATCTCGAGCCTCGGCGCCCCCTTTGACTTCGGCTTCCTCCAGGTGGACACCACCAGCCAAGCCGATCCGCGCGCGCTCTCGCAGGCGTGGGTCGAGACCACCCTCTCGGCCGGCAGCTTCGGCTTTAGCGCCTCGTGGCCGGGGACCCCGACCGCGTTTACCTGCGGCCTGGATCCCGCCATCGAATAAGACGGCGGCCCGGCGGAGTCTTCGGAAAGCGAAAAGCCGAGGGGGCACGGAAAGCTCCCCTCGGCTTTTTCCAGCCCGGCCCACGCGAAGGGCGCTACTGCTGAATCAGGTTGGTCCAGGCCGCCGTGTCGCCGGACTCGAAGCCGTCGATGAAAATCAGGCCGGGGCTGGTGAAGTTGACCGTCAGCGACGGCCGTTCCTCGGCCGTTCCGTTCTCTCGGCTGTTGAACCGCTTGGTGGTCGGGGGCGGCAAGGTCTCATCGCCGAGCACGATCCAGCCGTAGTTGCTCGAAGGGTTGTCGACCCAAGCCTGGACGTCGGCCACCAGTGCCGAAGTGGTACCCCAGGTATAAGTGTCGTTGCCGGCCACGCCGACGGTGGCGCTCGCCGTCGGCGCGAAGTCACCGCCGGCGGTGGTCCACGTGCCGCCGCCGAAAAAGGTGTTCAGCCACGTCGCGTCCCCCGAAGTGGCGTCCGTTCCGCGACCTTCCTGCCCCGGCGCGTCGGAGGTTCCTTCACCCCAGTCCGCGGTGAGCCGGTGCAGCGCCACGTTGGCCTCGCCGACGATCGACATGGACATGGTCATATCGAGGGTGACGCTCGTGATGACCGCGTCGCTAGGGATGTTGCCGGTGAGGCTGAAGGCCAGGACGGCACGGCGCAGCAGGTTGTTGTTCGTATTGGCGGTCTGGCCGGCGAAGAGATACTCGCCGGCGCCGTTGGACACGTCGCCGCCGTCTTCGTAAAGCGTATTGTCTTTGATCGGCTCCAGCTGGACGGTGAGGCCGCCGGCCAAAGCGGAGGACGGGACCAGAGCGACGAAAAGGGCGAGAGCGGAGCTCAGGCAGAAGCAAAGCGGAGAACGGTGACGCATCGGCGGTATCCTTTAGAAGTGCTGAGATCTCATTGAGTCTTGCCAGGGTACCGTCTGTCGCGAGACCGTGACAAGCGGCTGGCCTCTCTAACACTGCATCCCATCCTAGGAGACGCTCTCCATGCGCCGCCGACCTGTTCTCACGGCCCTCTTCTGCGGGCTGGTCTTTTTTCCCGCCCTCACCCCGCCTTCTGCCGCCGCCGACGGCTCGTCCTGGCCCGCCCGCGGCTATCAACCCAGGGCCTGTGGCTTCGACATGGACCGCGACGGCCGGTTCGGCGAACCGGAAGACTGCCACGTCTGCGACGGCGTCACCCCCGACCCCGACGGCGACGGCATGGCCGAGGACCTGATCTATATCGACTGCGCCAGCGGCGTGAATTCCACCTCCTGCGGCACCCCCGGCTCCCCTTGCCGCACCATCGAATACGCCTGGAATACCCGCGCCGACGGTCCGGGCGACGGCGCGGAAGACATCCTTTGCTTCCGCGGCTCCTGCACCACCCTCGAGGGCTTCAGTCCAGGCAACGGCGGCGGCGTGCCCGGCACCTACACCGTCCCCGCCAGCGGCAGCCAGGAGCGGGACTGGCGCTATCCGTCCAACCCGACGATGCTGATCGGTTGGGACACCGATGACGACGGCGTGTATCCGCCGGTCGATCCCGACGAATCGGCCGTACTCTTCAACGCCAGCCGGTCGCGGCCGTTCCGCCTCGACTCGGACACCGACTACCTGCAGATGGGCCACTTCGTGGTCCGCGACTACGGACGAAACTCCCAGGAAGACGACAGCGGCTTCGTGCGCTTCGGCCCGTCTTCCGGGGTGCTGCAATTCCAGGTCTTCCACGACCTGCGACTGACCGGCATCAACCAAGATCGGCGAACCACTTCGGAGACGATCCTGGTGAATCTCTTCCCCACCAACGCCGTCCCGCAGTGGATCCTCTTCGACAATCTCGAGGTGCTCAACAACGGCCAATGGTTCGCCCGCGGCGCCGGCTATGACCAGGCGCCCGATTTCGGCCCGTTTCGCTTCATCAATATCTCGCGCACCTCCCACAGCTGTAACTTCTCCGCCTGCGGCTCCGACGCCGCGTCGACCGGCTTCAAACTCTGGGGCTATATGTCGGGGATTGAGATCCTCGACTCCGTGTGGGACGGCAACGTCGCCGCCTGGGAACCCAAGCCCAACGGCGGCCCCCCGGGCACGGCGTTCGTCTTCGTCGACATCTGTAGCCGGGACTGGCTGGTGCGCAATAACGAGGTGATTGACCACAAGCTGCCCTTCCGCATCAAAGGCTTCTCCGCCGACGCCTGCAACAACGCGGCCGCCCGCAGCGTAGACGACGTGGTCTTCGACTCAAATATCGTGCGAAACAGCTATGAGCCTTACCGCACCGGAGACCAAGGCGTCCGCATCGAGCCGGGCGGCAATAGCGCCGGCGAATGGATTGAAGATGTCGAGATCACCAATAACATTATGGGCTCCGACTTCGGGTGGGAGGCCGCCATTTGGTCCTACGCCGGCCACGATTCCCAGTCCCCGCCAGGTACATTCTTGATCGCGAATAATACGTTCTACGGCGATATCAATCGCCACGCCGCCATCGTGCTCGGTCACATCGAAGGTCCGGACCAAAACTTCCCACACCCGAGCTACGTGATCGAGAACAACATCATCGGCGGCTTCACGCCCGACGACGAGGCCGACATCGCGATCTACACAACATTCTTCGCAGGCGGCCTCGACGCCAACTACAACGTCTATGACCCGGGCGCCGAGTTCGTCTGGAATGACGGGTCACGACGCGGGCTCGCCAGTTGGCGCGGGATCTCAGGCGAGGACGGGGTTTCCCGACTCTGCAACCCGGTCTTTGCGGGGACCGACGACGTGCTCTTCCCCCTGAGCCCCGACGACACCTGCGCCCTCGACCGCGGCACCCTCAGAACGTCCACCCCGAGCCACGACGTTGAAGGCGAGCCCCGGCCCGTCGACGGTCTCGATATCGGCGCCAACGAACTCGGTATCCGCCTTTTCTGCGACGGTTTCGAGTCGGGTGACACCAGCGCTTGGTCCGCGACGACGCCATGAGTACCGGCGGTAGAGGGACGCTCCGTCGCGCGGTGGGCCGGTGGCAAATCGTCGCCCTGGCCCTCAACGATGTCATCGGCAGCGGCATCTACCTGCTGCCGGCGGCCGCCGTCGCCCTCCTGGGGCCGTCGAGCCTGGGCGCCGTGGTGCTCGCCGCCGTCGCCGTCGGCCTGGTGGTGATGTGCTTCGCCGAGGCGGCGACCTACTTCCAAGAGCCCGGCAGCGCATACCTCTACACCCGCGAAGCCTTCGGTGATTTCGCCGGATTCCAGGTCGGCTGGATGACCTGGCTGACGCGCGTCGCCTCCATCGCCTCCCTCTGCGCAGCGCTCGCCCAGGCGGTGGCATACCTCTGGCCGGGGGCCGCGACCGGGCTCGGCCGGGCCTTCGTCGTGACGGTACCGCTGCTCATCCTCGGGCTGATCAACACCGTCGGCGTCAGCTCGGGCGCCTGGGCCGCCGTCGTGCTGACCATCGGCAAGCTCATCCCGCTGCTCGTCTTCGTCGCCTTCGGCGCTTTGGCCGGATCGATCGACACCCTCACCGGTCAGCAAGTCGTGGAGACCGGCGGCTGGGGGGCTGCGGCGCTGCTGCTTCTCTACGCTTTCGCCGGCTTCGAAAATACCGCCGCCGCCGCCGGCGAGTTCAAGAGACCGCGGCGAGATCTTCCGTTTGCCTTAATGGTCCACCTGGCGATCGTCGCCGGACTCTATATCGCCGTGATGGCGGTTGTGATGTCGACGCTGCCGAATTCCGGCTCATCCCAGACTCCCCTCGCCGACGCCGCCGCGCTTTTCCTCGGCGGCTGGGGTGGCCTGCTACTGACCGTGGGCGCGGTGATCTCGATCTTCGGGACCCAGGCCAATACGGTCTTCGCCGCTCCGCGCTACTTGCTCGCCCTCGCCCGCGATGGCTACGGACCCGGTCGACTCGCAGACGTCCACAGTCGCTTCCAAACGCCGGCGGTGGCCCTCTGGGCGACCCTCGCCGTCGCGTGGCCGCTGTCGCTCTACGGCTCCTTCGTCGGCCTCGCGGCTCTTTCCGTCCTTTCTCGCCTCTTCAGCTACGTCGGCACCGCAGCCGCCATCCCGGTCTTGAGGCGCACCCGCACACCGGCGCCGGGGGCCTTCCGAATGCCTTTCGGTCCGGCGATTCCGGCGGCGGCCATCGGCCTCGCGGCGGTCTTCGCCTCCGGCGCTACGCGCCAGAATCTGATCAGCGCCGGCGTCGCTTTCGGTGTCGGCGTCGTGCTCTTTACCCTCCGCCGCCGACGGTCTCCGGACTCCGCGCCGTGATATAAATCCACCTGCATCACACTCATAGAGCCTTGCGCGTGACTTCTTTTCAAGATCTCGACTCAGAGAACCCGAGCCCGGGCCCCCCGAAGGAACTGATCCTCGTCGTTGACGACGAGCCGACGGTCCGTGAGCTGGTGTCTTCGCAGCTCGAGTATTTGGGGTTTCTCTCCACCGCCACCGGCAAGCCCCAGGTGGCCCTCGACGCCGTGGCCGGTGACGACCCGCCCGCCTTGGTGATGCTCGACATCGAGATGCCCGGAACTTCGGGTCTGGAGTTGCTGTCTCAAATCAAAGAGATCACGCAAGACACCCAAGTCGTCATGGTCTCCGGCCTCCACGACCTGGGTACCGTCCGCCAGTGCCTCCGCGCCGGCGCCTATGATTACCTCGCTAAGCCCTTCGAGCTCGAAGACCTCGCCAATACGGCCGAGCGGGCCCTCGAACGCCGTCGCCTCTTGCGTCAGAACGCTGAGTACCAGCAGGACCTCGAGCGCATGGTGCAGGATCAGACGGAAGAAATCCGGCGCACTCGCGATATCGCCCTCCTGACCTTGGCCAAGCTCGCGGAGAGCCGGGACAGTGAAACCGGCCTCCATCTCGAGCGGATCCAAGAGTATTGCCGAATCCTCGCCGAGGAAGTGCTCGTCGGCCCCTATGAAGACCAGGTCGACGGCGATTTCGTCGAAGGTCTCGTCAAATCGAGTCCCCTCCACGACATCGGCAAGGTCGGCATTCCGGACGCTATCCTGCGCAAGCCTGGGCCGCTGACGCCTGAAGAACAGACGATCATGCGCACCCACACCACCATCGGCGGTGACACCCTGCGCGGCGTGCTCGAGAAATTCCGCGGGCCGACTTTCTTGATGATGGCGATGGAGATCGCCTACCACCACCACGAGCGATGGGACGGCAAAGGCTATCCGAGCGGGCTTTCAGGCCACGACATTCCGCTCGCGGCGCGCATCGTCGCCGTGGTTGACGCCTACGACGCGATCACCAGCCGGCGCCCTTATAAAGAGCCCGTGAGCCACGAGGAAGCGGTCCGTCGGATCCTCGTCGACCGGGAGCTCCACTTCGACCCCGTCCTGGTCGACACTTTCATGCGCTGCTGCGATCGCTTCGAAGTGATCCAGAAGCGCATGATGGATGAGCTCGAACCGCTCAGCCGGGCCAGTTCCAGCCACTGATCGGCACCCGCCCGAATCGCTCACCCGGGTCCCGCACCGACGCCGGCCACTTTCCCCGGATCTGAGGAGATAGCGATGGATAGAAACGTGCTTGTCCAATTTCTCGACGACTACCTCGAGTCCGACCAAGCCGACTACTGCCCAAACGGCCTCCAGGTTGAAGGTAAACCCCGCATCGAGCGGCTGATCACCGCCGTCTCGTCGTGCGAAGAGCTCTTTCTCCAAGCCCGCGAGCTCAAAGCCGACGCTGTCTTGGTCCACCACGGCATCTTCTGGCACGGCCAGCCCCTGCCGCTCACCGGCTTCCAGCACCGCCGAGCCAAGGCGTTGATCGAGGGCGACATCAACCTCATCGCTTACCACCTTCCCCTCGACCGCCACGGGGAGGTCGGCAACAACGTGCTCGCCGCCCACGCCTTTGGTCTCGAAAACCTCGAGATGTTCGGCCAGGCTAAAGGCCGTCCGGTCGGATTCAAGGGTATCTTCCCCGAACCGGTCTCGGCCGAAGAGCTGGTCGCCCGGTGCTCCCGCATCTTTGACCAGGCGCCGCTCTCCTTTTCTTTCGGCCCCGATCCGGTCAAAAGTCTCGGCATCATCTCCGGCGGCGCCCAAGGCGAGTTCTATGCCGCCATCGACGGCGGGCTCGACGCCTTCATCACCGGTGAAGTGAGCGAATGGGTGATGAACGTGGCGAAGGAAACAAAAACCCACTACCTCGCCGCCGGTCACTACGCGACCGAACGGCTCGGTGTCCGGCGACTCGGCGAGCTACTCGCGGAACGCTTCGGCCTCGACGTCACCTACATCGACCTGCCGAATCCGGTCTAGCTCTGCAGGACCGGCCCGCCGCTCGACGTGTTCCACGTCAAGAAGCGCCAACCGGACCGCCAACCAGCTAACGCCCGCCGCGCTCCGCCGCGCCTTCCGACGCCTCGACCTGCGCGACGTCCCGAGAGTCACCGGCGACGGTCAAGCTCTCCGGTAGCGCCACCGGCAGCGCCGGATCGCCGAGCAGCAGGTAGGTCTCGCGGAACATCCGGCTCCCGATCTCCTGCTTCACCCGCATCAGCGCTTCGCCCACGGTCGAGCCTTCCTGGGTGAGCTCTCGCATCAGCGAGCTCCCCCACCCGATGCTCGGGCTATTCCGCCACGACGCGGCGATCACGCCCACCGCCCCGCGGCCCTCGATCCGGAGGAACTTCTCACCGATCGAATCCGCCGTCGGGTGGTCGAACGGCGCCGAGTAGCACGTCAGGCTGACGATCACCGGCAGCTTCTCGCTACGCGGCAGGCGATCCAGGTCATCCAAGGTGAAGAGATCGTGGTTCTTCGTCAGGTCCGGCGGCCCCGTGCGCCAGATATAGCGTCCGCCGTGGCCGATAAAGTGCACCAGCAGCTGCCCCGACCCGATCGCGTCCACGAGGGCATCCGTACTACCCTCGTTGGTGGAGTCGGAAGACGCCGGATAGATTTTGTTCGGCGTAAAGCCGTTGGAGAACATCTCCTCGGCGATGATGTCGCTATGCTGCTGGTAGCGCGGCTGCTCGTTGGTGACGAAGAGAACGTCCTTGCGCCAATCGCCCGGCGCCGGTTCCTCGATATAAGCCTTGATCTTGGCGATGATCGGCTCGAGTTCCTCAACACTCGCCACCGGCAGTCGTCCGATGGCCATCTCCGGCGATTGGTCCCCGTCGAAGTCCACGAAGTAATTGTCGCTGGCGGCGTGGCCCTGGCCGGTACTGGTCTGCCAGGTCGGAATGAAGTGACGCGAGCGCCCGGTCCCGCCTTCGTAGGTCGTACTTTCATTCTTGGCAAAGTCGCGGCTCTCGCCCCGCCGGTAGGTCCAGTCGGCGTAGTGGGCATCCACCGCCTCCGCGTTCTTGACGTCCCACGACGCGTCGCCCACGAGCAAAACGAACCGAGGCGCCGGCGCCACCCAGCTGCCATTGGCGTGGGCCAAGAAGTCGCGGATCGCCTTCGGATGGGCGATGCCGTGGTTGAATTCGTCGTAGATATCTTCCACGTCGACCAGCTCCACTTTCAGCCCGCGCCGCCGGTGCAAATCCGCCAGCGGTTCGAGCGCTTCCCGGAACGGGTGCGGCACGACCATCACATAGTCCACCTGCTCAGCCAGGCTCCGGTAATGACTCGGCCGATCGAGAAGCACAGCCGCCGGTTTGGAGGCGCCGTTCTCCGGACCCACCCACGCCGAAGACACGCCAGACACGTGCAGCACATCATCCAGCGCCTCAGTCCGCGCCCCGTCAGCGCCGTAGGCCACGAGCTCCCCCGCCCCCTCGATCCGGAGAGCGTCCCCCGAGCCCCAGCTCAACCGCTCACCGATGTCACCGACCTGACCGGAATGGTCATAGTCGACGGTGACGGCGTTTAGCAGAATGACGTCGATCACCGCCCGCCCTTCCTTGGCCTCCTTGCGCATCGGTACCATCAACCGCAATTCAGCGCGGGGCCCAAAGATCGAGGCGTCGGCATCTTCAAAAATCAATCGGTAAGGCTTGGTCCCATTCCACGACTCCACGCCAAGGATCTTTTCCCGGCCCGTTTCGTGATTCGCCACCTTCACCGCCAGCGCGTGGTCGAAGACCTCCGCACTCGCCTTATTGGCCGGCCGCGACCAGCCGCGCACCTCAATCTCAAGATCCACGGTGCCGTCCGCGTCGAGGCCACTCAGGTCCAGCTTCACCGGCGTCGGCTCGGGACGGTTATGGACAAGCTTGTGCCAAAACCACGGGTCGTCTTCCCCGGGCTTCGAACCCGGCAGCCGCGTGAGCAGCGCGTCTTCCTCGAGATGTCGCCGAACCCGCGGCTTCGCCACAGGGGAAGCGCTCTCCACGTCGGCGACCATCTCAACCCGGGCGCCCCCGCCCGCGGTCGACAAGCGATAAACATTCAGCCACGCAAAGTCGTGGACCCACGAGTGTTCACCGCGCAGCCGTTCGCCGACAAACTCCAGGTAGTCCCCGGCGCCAAAGACACCGTCGCCGCCGTCCTCAAGCCAGATCGGCACCGACTCACCGCCCAAAGAAAGCTCCAAGCGATCGCTCGCCCCCTCGTCAAGACCGTGCGCCGCGAGCGCCTCGAAGTCGACCCGATACAAGCCGTCGGTTTCGACCAAGATCTTGAAAGCCTTCGGCACGACCACGTCCCCGGCCACAGGCCCGGCCACCGCAACGAGGGCAACGCCCACCACGACCCAACTACGCAGATTTAGCATGGCCGAATGATAGCAACTGCCGTCCCCATCCACCGTAGATTCACCCCAAGCTTCAGGACTCCCGGCCCGAAATCTCCGGCCCAGATCAACAAGCGCCCCCCGGGGAACAGGCGGCCCAGGCGCCCCAGTCCGTCCACATCTCACCTCGCCTCCGAACCTGCGGACCTTCGCCTCGACAAACCCGAGAACCCAACCACCAGAGTGGACAAGCCCAACCGCCTGTACTACGATTCCGCCTCGGCCACGAGGCCCTATTCCGGGATCGTCTAATGGCAGGACGGCAGCCTTTGGAGCTGCTTATCTAGGTTCGAGTCCTAGTCCCGGAACCACAGCCCTCATACGCCCCTTTACGGCCGTTCCCGCCGGTTCCCTCCAGACGACGCTAACTGGTTGACCATCAAGGCTTTACCGCCTTACCTTGGGTGCATGGTCAACGCCACAGTACTCTGTATTGCTTCCCCAAGTGTTTGCTCATTGTTTGCTCAAACCGGTCTCGAGCAAACACCGCCCCCAGAATCCCAAGCCCCAGTTGGTCGGCCATGAAGGTCCGGCTCAACAAGCGCACCATCGACGAGGCCGTCTATGAAGGCCCTGGCGGCTGCTACCTGTGGGACACCGAAATCGCCGGCTTTGGTCTGCGCATCTACCCCACCGGCAGGAAGTCGTTCTTGATCACCTACCGGGCGAAGGGACGACAGCGCTTCTACACCTTGGGGCGATTTGGCGAGCTCACCGTGCAGCAAGCTCGTGCCGAGGCCCTGGAGACCCTGGGCCGCGCCAGGAAAGGTGCAGACCCAAGCGGAGCCCGTCGTGAGGCTCGGAGGGCGCCGAAGATGGAAGACCTCGCCGACCGTCACATAGAAGAGCACGCGAAGATCCGCAACAAGCCCAAGAGCGTCAAACGAGATCGCCGTGCCTGGGACCGCTGCGTCTTGCCTAGACTTGGGAAACGCCGCGTCGCAGACATCAGCCGCGCCGACGTCGCTCGGCTGATGACCGAGATGGCGGAGACACCGGCGATGGCGAACAAGGTGCTGACGCTGCTCTCGAAGGCGTTCAACCTTGCCGAGATCTGGGGATGGCGTCCCGAGGGATCGAATCCGTGTCGGCATGTGAGCCGGTACAAAGAGGAATCACGGGACCGGTATCTGTCCGAGTCCGAGCTTCAGCGACTCGGGCAGGTGCTCGAGCAGGCCGAGCACGACTGGCTGATGTGCTCCTACGCCGTCGCGGCGATTCGGCTGCTGATCCTGACGGGCTGTCGATCAGCTGAGATTCTTGGGCTTCGTTGGGAAGACGTCGATTTTGAGCGGAAGTGTCTGCGTCTTCCTGATTCGAAGACTGGCAAGCGGACTGTGCTGCTTAATGGGCCATCACTCAAAGTCCTAGGGTCTCTTGAACCTCAAGGGCGAAACCCTCACGTCATTCCCGGAGAGAAACTCGAATCACATCGCAGTACACTCCAGCCTGTCTGGGACCGACTCCGCGAGGCGGCGGAGCTTTCGGATGTGCGAATCCACGATTTACGTCACACGTTTGCGAGCTTTGGAGTTAACGGCGGCCAGAATCTTGCCGTGGTCAGCCGGCTGCTTGGGCACAGCAAGATCACTACGACGCAGCGCTACGCTCACCTGGCAGACGAACCCATTCGGGAAGCGACTGAGCAGATTGGCGACGAGCTTGCGGCTAGCCTTCAGGCTTGAGGCATTCCGATCATCAGGACATTCGGGCTCAGAGCTGACCTGCGAGCCATGGCTGTGATGCTGACGGCTTAAAAAGTTTGGTGCGACAGAAGCCTTCCTGCTGACACAATTCCGCCGCAGTGTCTTCATAGCTTATCGGCATGCTTTATTTACTCTGGCAACATCCGTCATCCTGGTGCTAGTCCAACCATCAGAAGCCACCGGACCGTCTCATCTCTTTATTTATATGGAGCCTTTCGCCGCCAGCCTAGATGGTGCTGTCGCTTTCAAAGTAGATTCTTCGGGAAACGCTACGGGCGCGTACACCCGCCTTGCCATGGAGGCTCAGTATCGATGGCTCTGCGTCGATCCGGATGGCAGGTGGCACGAGATCGTCTATGACGAGGTCGACTGGGCAAAATTCGAAGTACCTGACGCTCTCACGTGGGAGGAGCAGGAGCAACTCTATGTTGAAGCCCTAGAGCAGGCGAGTCGTGCTTTTCAGCAAAATATCTCGATTGAGAACCCTCCAGCTGATCTCGGGAGTCTCCTCGAAAGCTGCAGCGACACGGCCTGGCAAGCGATC
>JBCDKB010000080.1:0-23745 GCA_038747035.1 Acidobacteriota bacterium
CCCTGCTCGTCGGCGCCACCGGCCTGGTCGGCGGCCACCTGCTCCGCCTGCTCGTCGCCAGCCCCCGCTACCGGACCGTCTACGCCCCGGCGCGTCGAGAGCTGCCGATCCAGGATCCTAAACTGCGTCCCCGCCGGGTCGACTTCAATCGCCTCGACGACGCCGAAGATGAGATCTTCGCGGTTGAGGACGTCTTCTGCGCCCTCGGCACCACGATCAAAAAGGCCGGTTCGCAGGAGGCTTTTCGCCGCGTGGACCAGCACTACGTCGTCGAGGTCGCCCGACGGGCGCGCGACGCCGGCGCGAGACGCTTCACGCTCGTTTCGTCAATCGGCGCCGACGCCGAGAGCACCAACTTCTACTTGGAAGTCAAAGGCGCCGCCGAAGACGACGTCGCCGCCTGCGGCTACCCGGAGCTCCATATCCTTCGCCCGAGTCTGCTGGTCGGCGATCGAAAGGAGCTGCGTCCGGGCGAACGCGCCGCCGTCCTCGGATCCAAGCTCTTTGCCCCCCTGCTGTGCGGCCCGGTGGCCCAATATCGCCCCGTGCACGCCCGCACCGTCGCCGCCGCCATGCTCGGCGCCGCGTCTGTGACTCCGGGAGACGGACGGGCCCAGGGAGACGGACGCTTCGTCTATACCTATGCCCGGATCGCCGCCCTCGCCGGCGCCGGCGCGGGAAGCTCTACCTGACCCGCCCCCAGTAGATCCGATAGAACGGCCGCTCGCCGTTCGCAATGACCCGACGCTCGGCGTCCACGAGACCTGAAAGCACCGAGTTCCGCTCCTCCTCCGGCACGCCGTCGAATTGCAGGTACGGGTGAAGCACGGCCAGCAGGTTACCGCCGTAGCCCCGCTCCTGGATCGGCTCGAAATGCCGGGCGACGTTGTCTTCGATCTCCGCCGAGCGGATCGCCTCCGAAGGATCGCGCCAGTCGATCGGCGCCCGCAGGCGACCGCGGCGGTAGCGCGGCGGCACCGTCTGGAAGACGCGCGTAGCCTCGGCCATTCGATCGCCGCCCCAGTCGGTCCGCGACGGCCCGACGTACTCGTCGAGGAAGAGAAATCCGCCGGGCTTCAGAATCGAGACCACGTGCTCCAAGCACAGCTCGAGCTTCTCAACGTGGTGCATCGCCTGGTGGAAGAAGATGATGTCGAAGCGCTCCGGACGACCCCAAAACGCCTCGTTAAAGCTCCCTTTGACGTACTCGATGTCGTCGCCTAGGCCGTCATCCGCCGCCAGCTCCCGCGCTTTCTCAAGGGCCAGGTCCGAGATGTCGACACCGACCATGCGCCGGCAGATGCCTTTGGACACCACGTCCCGCTCCAGCGCGCCGAGGCCACAGCCGACGCTCAGGCCGAGGTCGAGCGTGGTGCCGAGCTCATCCCGGAACCACTCCATCGGCCAGACGTGCTCAGACCCGGAGACGGACGCGTTGATATAGCGCCGCGCAAACGGCTCGTGCATCCAGGAGACAAGGTCTTCCCGGTCGTGACGCCGGGACCAGATCCAAGCCGCCACCGTCTCGCGCATCTTCGACAGCATGGCCCATCTTGTCCCAAAAGAGTGGGCCCGCCCAAGGCCCGCGACGGCCGCGGGTGAACGTGTCTCAGCCGCGGAACCAGCCCCGTCTTCTCTTTCGCAGCTCGTCAAGCGTCGACTGGAGCCGGTCGTAGACGTCCGTCGCATAGCGCTTGACCGCGGCGCGATCGGCCTTCGGCGCGTCGATCGACAGCGGCTCGAGGCAGCGGGTGCGCCACTTCACCGGCAGCGGGATCGGCGTCGCCGGAATCGGCAGGTTCGGCCAACCGCTCCAGCGCTTCCACCGCGGCCAGTCGAAGGCGGTGAGGATGGGATAGACCTCCGCGCTGCCGACGGTCACGAAGAGGTGACACGGCGCGCGGTGGCGAACCGCCAGCCGTACGAATTCGGCGCGTCCGAATCGCTGCACGACGCCGGCGTCGCGGATCGGCGAGAACGCACCGCGCACCCCCTCGGGGAAGAGTCCGAGGATCTCACCCCGGGAGAGCACCCAGTCGGCGTTCTCGCGGCACGCGACGACGCCGCCCAGGGCGCGCATGAAGTCGCCGATCAGCGGAAAGCGCAGCAGCGCCGGGTGGATGAGGAATCGGGGGATCTGCCCGGAGGCGCCGACCACCGCGTGCAGAATCATCATGGCGTCAAACGGCACCAGCCCGCGGTGCACGCCCATGAGCAGCGCAGGCCCTTGGGCGGGCAGGTGCTCGGGAGCTTCCACCTCAACTCGCCACCAGCGGTCGTGGAGCCACTTGAAGACCGTTCGCCGGGCGACCTCGATCACGTCCGGCCGCAGTCCGTGGGGGTCGGAGCGCACGTCGGGGGCGCCGATGCCGAGGGCTGACGCCGTGCCGTGCTCCGGCAAGAAGTCGAGCGAAGCCGCCGTCTCCCCGGAGACGGTCGCCGGGTAGCGCAGTCGGCCGAGCCCGTGCGGCGCCGGGCCGCCGAAGAGGCGGCGACACCGGCGCCACAAGGAGAGCACGGAATAGGGCACCCGCCGCCGCCGGGCGCCGAGCCAGGCGAGGGCCTCCCGCAGGGGCACCGCGTCTTCGGGCGCCAGGTGGGTGACCGGCGGCAGGTCGTCGAATCGCGACGCCGCCCACCGCAGGCCCCGGTGGAAGTCTTCGAGGTGCAGGGCTTGAATCGGGGGCGAAAAACCGAGCGGCACGGCCGGACGGCGGGCATCGAGCAGTCGATTCCACCGATCGGCGCCGCACCGGCGACGCACCGGCGCCGGACGCAGGCACCGCCAGGCGCAGGATCTCGAGTCCGCTTCGGCGGCCGCCGACTCTTCCCAGCGGCACCACGGATCGGAACTCGGATGTCGCCCAGCCAGGGCCGACGCCGGACGCTCCCGGACCAGGCCCGCGTGGGTGTAGATCGGCGGCTGCGCCCAAGTCGACGAGACGATCAGGACGCGCGGACTAGGCCCGCCGGATCGGGCGTTGGCTCGAGCTGCCGAGTCGTCGAGACCCGAGACAAGCGAGGCGAGGCTCGCTGCGGCGTCGAGCTCCCCGTGCCGATCGAGGGTCGGCAGCGCGATCAGGAGGCCCTCTCCTTCGGAGCTCAGCGCCTCGATCAACGCCACACGGTCGGCGGAGGTCCCGCCGACGACCTGGGGCCCCGCACTCATCGGCGGCGCAGTACCGCCGTGCGCTCGTGGCCGCCGTAGTCGCGGACCAGCTCGACGAGCTCGAGCTCGCGCGAGGCGCCGGCTTTCTCCCGCAGCCAGGCCCCCTGGTCGAAGCCGATCTCGAGCAGCAGGTGCACACCGGGACGCAGGGCCTTCGCCGCCCCGAGCAGTCGGCGGATCAGGCTCCGTCCCTGCCCGGGGGCGAAAAGGGCCCTGTGGGGCTCGAAATCGGCGACCTCGAAGGAGATGTCTTGACCGGTCCCGATATATGGCGGATTTGAAACCACCAGATCAAACCCCGAGAGGTCGAAGGCTCCATCGAGGTCAGCCCGCACCAAGCCAACTCGCCCGGCGACCCCGTGGCGCGCTGAGTTCGCCCGCGCCACGCGGAGCGGGCCGAGCTCGATATCCGTAGCGACCACGGTCGCCCCGGCAAGCTCACACGCCAAAGTCACCGCGATCGCCCCTGACCCGGTGCCGAAATCGAGGAGGCGCGGAGCCGACGGCAGTTCAAGCGCGAGGGCCGCTTCAATCAGGTGCTCGGTCTCGGGCCGCGGGATGAGCACGCGCTCATCGACACTGAAATCGCGTCCGTAGAATCCCCGTTCTCCCGTCAAGTAGGCCACGGGTTCGCCGTCCCGACGGCGCCGTATCAGTCGCCGGAAGGTCTCGGCGTCGGCGCCCGAGACCCGCCGGGCGCCGCGGGTGATGAGCTCGGTTTCGCTGAGGTCGAGCACGTGCCCGAGCAGTGTCCTCGCTTCCCGAGGATCGATCTCGGCCCGGGTCAAGGCCAAAAGCGGACGCGCTTCCCGGAGGAGGTCGTCGATGGTCGGGGCGCCGGTTTCCTCCCTCACCTCAGATGACCCCCGGTGCTGCCCGGCCGGCTGACGCTCCTAGAGAACGGAGGAGCGCCCGCCAAGATAGCGGATCTAGACTGAGATGAAGTCAGTCGTGCGGAACACCAGGCCAGGGGTGAGTGCCTCTAAGGAAATTTCGGGTGCCACCTTTATTTTAGCACCTCCCGCCGCGCCGTTCGGCGAATATTCAGGGGCCATGGTGCGTATTAAAAACATAGAACTGCGCTCGGTCCATCCCTTGGCCCGCTCGTCCGCCTTCGCTCTCTCCCACACGACCTCGGAGGTTGATCCATGAATCCATCGACTCGAACCGCAGGCCGCTTCGGTCAGCTGCTCAGCGGCCTGAGTACGCGAAATCTCATGTTCATCGCCGGCGCGCTCTTCCTCATCGACTTGGCGGTCTTCGATCCGCTCCCCTTCATCGACGAGATCCTGCTAGCCGGCCTCACGATCCTGCTCGCCCGCTACTCCAGCCGTCGCGGCGGCGAAGAGCCCGCCGCCGAGCCGGGGCCTTTCAAGCCCCCCGCCAAGGACGTCACGCCCCACTAAGCCTTAACGGCACGAAGCGAAAAGCAAAAAAGGCCGACTTTGATCGGCCTTTTCGCGTCTGGGCGGTGTTGGTTGCGGGGGCGGGATTTGAACCCGCGACCTTTGGGTTATGAGCCCAACGAGCTACCAGGCTGCTCCACCCCGCGTCACCGTCCGTCTGTGAGAGAACTGCTTTCCCGACCGGATGAAGACCGAACCTGCGATCTTCGGCGAGGAAAATTGGTTGCGGGGGCGGGATTTGAACCCGCGACCTTTGGGTTATGAGCCCAACGAGCTACCAGGCTGCTCCACCCCGCGTCACCGTTCTCTCGCCACCTCGGTTTGGGCAGTTGGACTGCCGTCCCCGCGGCGGGCCGCTGATCGTAGAACAGGCCCCCGGGGCTGTCAACACTTGGCCAGAAGGAATTCACTTGTCGCCGTGGCCGGCCGGGGATATTCTCCCCCCGTCCCGAGGGTGTAGCTCACACGACGGCGGGCCGGGGATATTTGCAGGCCCGGACGTCCATGGAAGCGGATTCCCCTATCTTCTATTGACCTTCCCTGATGCCTTCCGCCTGACCTCGCACCTCGGCCGATTTCTCCCTCTCGAAACGCCCCTCCAAAAGACCGACTTTTGACGAGAATTCCCCCATGTTCGATATCGAAGAATTGAGCGCCCGCGAGATCCTCGACTCCCGCGGCAACCCCACCCTAGAAGTCGACTGCTTGCTCGTCGGCGGCGCCTTGGGTCGCGCCGCGGTCCCGTCCGGCGCCTCCACCGGCGCCCGCGAGGCGCTGGAGCTGCGGGACGGCGGCGATCGCTACCTCGGCAAAGGGGTGCGCAACGCGGTCGAGAACGTGCACGAAGAAATCGCCCGCACCATCGAAGGCATGGACGCCCGCGACCAGGTGCTCATCGACCGCACCCTGATTGAGCTCGACGGCACCACCGACAAGAGCCGCCTCGGCGCCAACGCCGCCCTCGGCGTCTCGATGGCCGTCGCCAAAGCCGCCGCCGAAATGGCCGGACTGCCGCTCTATAGCTACCTCGGCGGCCCCGCGGCGACGCTGCTGCCGGTGCCGTTGCTCAACGTGCTCAACGGCGGCGCCCACGCCAACAACTCGGTCGATATCCAGGAATTCATGATCGTGCCGTACGGCTTCGACACCTTCCGCGAGTCCCTGCGCGCCGGCGTCGAGGTTTACCACGGCCTCAAGAAGCTGATCGACGCCCAGAAGATGACCACCGCCGTCGGCGACGAAGGTGGCTTCGCCCCGAATCTCGACAGCAACCGCGCCGCCCTCGACCTGCTTATGCAGGCCATCGAGAAGGCCGGCTACGAGCCCGGCACCCAGATCGGACTCGCCCTCGACGTGGCGGCGAGCGAAATGGTCGAAGGCACCAACGGCTCCACCCGCTACAGCCTCGCCGGCGAAGGCCGCCACGGGCTGACGGCCCAGGACATGATCTCCCTCTACAGCGAATGGCTCGACGCCTACCCGCTGGTGTCGATCGAAGACGGCCTGGCGGAAGACGATGTCGCCGGCTGGCAGCACCTGACCGACGAGCTCGGCGACCGGGTCCAGCTGGTGGGCGACGACCTCTTCGTCACCAATCCGCAGATCCTCGCCGAAGGCATCGAAGGCGCTTGGGCCAACTCGATGCTGGTCAAGGTCAACCAGATCGGTACGCTGACCGAGACCTTGAAAGCCGTGGAGATGGCGAAAATCAACGCCTTCACCAACATCATCTCCCACCGCTCCGGCGAGACCGAAGATACGACCATCGCCGACCTCGCGGTGGCGACCCAGGCCGGCCAGATCAAGACCGGCGCCCCCGCCCGCAGCGACCGCGTGGCCAAGTACAACCGCCTCCTGCGCATCGAGGAAGAGCTGGAAGACGCCGCCGCCTACCCGGGCCCGAGCGCCTTCCCGCGCCGCGGGTACGAGGCCTAGGCGTTCCGGTCGCCCTAGAAGTCCCAAAGCCATCGCCGTGAGCCAAGAGCACGACAGCACCGCCCCCGCGGGCGACGCCGAAGCCGCCAAGAGCGATACTTTTCGCTCCTTGCTGCGGGTGGCGGTGCTGACGCTTTTGATGCTGCTCGCCGTGGCCGGCATCAAGAGCTACCGCGATTTAAATGTCGCCCGCGCCCATGAAGCGGAGCTCGAGGGCCGCATCGAGCGCACCGAAGAGTCGATCGATATTCTCGAGCAGCGCCTCGAACGCATCCGCGAAGACCCCAATATGCTCGAACAGCTGGCCCGCGAAGAGCTCGGCTGGGTTCGCGAAGGGGACCTCGTCGTGGTGCTGCCCGAGGAGGAGTGAAACGGTCGCGGGCCCCCGTGACGAAAACTTCAGGTGACGGCCCGCCCGGGCCGCGGCGACGCTCGAAACCGAACCCCATCCACCTATGTCCGAATCGTCGATCTGGCAAGACGCCGCCCGCGTTCTTCGAGGGAGCGAGCCCTACGCTCGCCTGCGCGATGCCGTGCGCGCGAAGCAGTCCATCGAGATCGCGCGCCTGCCCATTCCGGCGGCGGCCTGGACCCTCGGTGAGCTCTCTAGAGATCTAGACCGACCCGCGCTGGTCGTCGTCCCCCACGAGACGGCGGCCTGGTCGTGGCTCGAAGCGATCCGCTGCTTCCTGCCCGACGAGCAGATGGTCTACTTCCCGGCGCCCTCCCTCACGCCCTACCAAGAGGCCGAGGTCTCGCTACTGGTGCGGGCCGAGGAAGCCCGGGCGCTCCACGCCGTCGCCACCGGCCTCGCCCGCGCCATCGTCACCACGCCGCGGGCCCTTTTCCGCCGCTTACCGTCGCCCTCCGCCGTCCGCGCCGCCGGCTTCGAGCTCGACGCCGGCGACGACGTGCCGATCGACGACCTGATCTCCCACCTCCTGCAGTGGGGTTACCACCGCAGCGACCTGGTCTTTGAAGTCGGCCAGCTGGCGGTCCGCGGCGGTGTCTTCGACGTCTTTCCGCCGGGCGCCGAGCGCCCGCTGCGCTTCGATTTCTTCGGCGACACCATCGAGTCGATTCGCCGCTTCGACGCCGAGAGTCAGCGCTCCCAGGGCACGGTCGGCCGGGCGGAGCTGCTTCCCCTATCGCTCTTCGCCCGCGGACCGAAGCAGGCCAAAGAGCTGGCCAACCTGCTGGCGCGCGCCAGTGGTGTCCAGGTCGGCGGCGGCGGCGCCGAAGGCGTCAGCGACGACATCGCCGCCAAGCTCGCGGCGCTGCGCGACCGGGGCGGCTTCGACGGCTGGGAACACTACCTGCCCCTGCTTCAGGCCGAGACCCACACGCTGTGGACCTACCTCGACGAGCCGCTCACCGTCGCGCTCGATCCGTCGGGTCTGCTCGAAGAGGTCGAGCGCCATCGCTCCGCCCTCGACGCCGACTACGAAGCCCGCCAGCTCTCCGACCGACTCGCGGTTCCGCCGGGCGACCTCGAGCACGCCGCCGATGACGTCATGGCGCCGGTGGCCACCGCCGGAGTTCGCCTCGGCGATCTCTTCAGCCCGACCGGCGACGCCGTCGACTTCGGGGCCCAGCAAACGGAGATCCTGCACGACAAGCTGCAGCTGCTGCCGCGGGAGATCGAGACCGTCACCGGCCGCGGCGAGCGCGCCGTCCTGGTGGCGCCGGAGGAGCACCGCCAGAAGCTCGCAGAAATGCTCGACGTGCACGAGGTGCCCCTCGGTCCTAGCGGCATGGAGCTCGCGTCCGGGGACCTGCAGCGCGGATTTCGTCTCCCCGCCGCCGGCCTCAACGTCTGGGGCGAGCGCCAGCTCCTGCGTCGCGCGCCGCTGGTCAGGCGGGCGTCGAAGAAGCGCAAGTTCGGCCCCTTTTTGGCGTCGATCCGCGACCTCAAGATCGGCGACTACGTGGTCCATAGCGAGCACGGCATCGGTCAATTCCTCGAGCTTCGCAACCTCGGCGGCGGCCCGGCCCGCGCCGACTTGCCGCCGGCGGTGGCCGCGGCGGCCCCCGAGCAGGCCGACGAAATCGAAGTCATGGAGATCGCCTACTCCGGCGGCAAGCGCCTGCTACTGCCGCTCTCGCGCCTCGACCAGATTCAAAAATACAGCGGCATCGAAGGCGTCGCCCCGCGCCTCGACAAACTCGGCGGCACGTCGTGGAAGCGCACCAAGAGCCGGATCAAAAAAGGCATGCGCGACATGGCGGCGGAGCTGCTCAAGCTCTACGCCGAGCGCCAGATGGCGAAGGCGCCGCAGATCGAAGGCGGCAGCGAGCTGCAAAGCACATTCGAAGCCGCCTTCGCCTACGACGAGACCGCCGACCAGCTCGACGCCATCCAGGCGATCTACGACGACCTGGGGCGCACCCAGCCGATGGACCGCCTGCTGTGCGGCGACGTCGGCTTCGGCAAGACCGAAGTCGCCATGCGCGCCGCCCTGCGGGCCGTCGAAGGCGGCTACCAGGTGGTGGTGCTCGCGCCGACCACCATCCTCGCCGACCAGCACTACGAACGCTTCATCGAACGCTTCGAAGGCCTGCCGGTGACGATCGAGATGATCTCGCGCTTCCGCACCCAGCCCGAAGTCAAGAAAGCCGTCCAGGACCTCGAAGCCGGCCGCCTCGATATCGTGATCGGAACCCACCGCCTGATCGCCAAAACCATCGGCTACAAAAAGCTCGGCCTGGTGATTATCGACGAAGAGCAGCGCTTCGGCGTCGCCCACAAGGAGCGTCTCAAAACGCTGCGCAAAGACGTACACGTGCTCGCCATGTCGGCGACGCCGGTGCCGCGCACGCTCCAGCTCTCCCTCGCCGGCGTCCGCGACCTGTCGCTGATCGAAACGCCGCCGCGCGACCGCATGGCGGTGGAAACGGCGATCCTGCCCTTTGACCCGCGGCTGGTCCGGGAAGCTCTTGAGTACGAGCTCGATCGCCAAGGCCAGGTGTACTACGTCTACAACCGGGTTGAAACGATTGACAACTTCGCCGCATACCTCAAAGAGATCTACCCGGGCCTAAAGGTCGCGGTCGGCCACGGCCAGCTCGATGAGAAAGAGCTCTCCAAGCGCATGCACGCGTTCACCGCCGGTGAATACGACGTGCTGCTGGCCACCACGATCATCGAAAACGGTATCGATATCCCCAACGTCAACACCATGATCGTGCACAACGCCCACCGCTTCGGTCTCGCGCAGCTTTACCAGCTACGCGGGCGCGTGGGCCGTAGCGACCAGCTCGCCTTCTGCTTCCTGCTGGTGCCCGGCGACCAGGTGCTTTCCCAAGACGCGCGCAAGCGCCTCGACGCGATCCGCGAATTTACCGAGCTCGGCGCCGGTTTCCGCGTCGCCGGCCGGGACCTGGAGATCCGCGGCGCCGGCAATCTCCTGGGGGCCGAGCAGAGCGGCCACATCGGCGCGGTGGGCATCGAGACCTACTTGAAGATGCTCGAAGAGACCGTCGCCGAGCTGCGCGGTGAAGCGCCGCCGGACGAAGTCTCGGTACAAATCGACCTGCCGCTGCAGATGTCGATCCCCGAGGAGTACGTGGGCGACGCCAACCTGCGCATGGAGATCTACCACCGCCTGGCGACCGGCGACGAAGCCGAGGCGGCCCTGGTCGACGAACTCAAGGATCGCTTCGGCGATCCGCCCGAAAGCGTCCTGACGCTGATCCGCGCCGCGGCGCTCAAGCGCATGGCGGAAGACCTCCGCCTGCAAGCGATCACGGCGCGCAGCGGCCGCCTGGTGCTGCGTCTTCGCCAGGACTCCCGCGTCGAGCCCGAGCGCCTGGTGGCGCTCATGCACAGCGGACCGGGCTACCACTTCAGCCCCGCCGGTGCGCTCCGCGTCGAAGGCGTGCGCGCCGATGAGGCCCTCGACCGCGCCCGCGAGCTGCTCGAACACTTAACGCCCCCCGAGCTCGTGGCCGGCGGCTCGGTCGGCGACGCCCCCAGCGGATCCGTCGGCGCATGATCGGCCGCACACCTGTTAGCCGCCGCCGACTCCCGCGGCGCCCGGGGGCCCTCTCCGGACCCTTCGCAGGCGCCGTGCTCTTGGCCGCGGGACTGGCCGTGGTGGGCGGATGCAAGCCGCCGGAGCGCGCGGAGCCGGGCGTCTGCGTCTCGATTTCCGGCGAGAAGCTGCGCTGTGAAGCCTTCGATCGCTATTTGGCGAGCCAGCTCGGCCAGGGCGTCGGCAACCTCGATGACGCGGCCTTCAGCGGCCTCTTCGACCAATTCCTCGACGGCGAGCTCTTGATTCGCCTCGCCGTCGAGCGCGGCCTGGTGGAAGGCCCCGTCGACCAGCGCCGCGCCATGGCCTACCTCTTCCGCGACGCCCGCTTCGACCCCTCCGAGCGGGAGCTGCGCGCCTACTTCGAAGCCCACCGCAGTGATTTCGACCGACCGGCCCGCGTCCACCTGCGGTTGATCTTGGTCGATGAGCGCAACCTCGCCGAGCAGGCCCTCGCGGCGCTCCAAGACGCGGACTTCGTCGAGGTTGCGGCACAGTTTTCGCAAGGACCTACCGCACACCTCGGCGGCGACCAGGGATGGTTGTCCGAAGAGGACCTCTCCGGACTATTCGGCGACGTCATTTTCAACCTCGACATCAACGAGGTCTCGGAGATCGTAAAGGCCGATTTCGGCTACCAGATCTTTCAAGTGTCCGACCGCCAGGAAGCCACCGTCATGCCCTTTGAAGACGCCGAGCCGCTGATCCGAGAAGCGCTCCAGGCTCGCTTCATGGACGAACAGCTGGCGTCCCTCCTCGCGGAAGCGCGCGAGCGCTACAATGTCCGCGTCTTCCGCGGCAACTTCTCCTTCGACTACGCCGGCCTCTACGGCGCCGACGCCTCTAGCCCTTGATTTCCGGGCGTCGAGCGCGGTTCCTCCCCGACGGGGCAACGCTCCCGACCTCTTCCGCCGGCTATACCGACGAGCATCGAGATGACCATGACCAGACTCTGCCCCGCCCTCCTCCTCGCCGCGACTTTGCTCGCCTTGATCGCCCCGGCGCCGGCCTCGGCAGAGGAGCCGGTGAACCACATCGTGCTGCGCGTGAACGACGAGATCCTGACGCTCTTCGACTACGAGAAGCGCAAGGAATCGGAGATCCGCAGCCTGCTCGCCGACTCCCGCGTGCAGCCCGCCGAACGTCAGGAACGCCTCGGTCGCATCGGTAAGGATGTGATGCAGCAGATCTTCCGGGAGCTGCTCGTCGAGTCGTTCTCGCGCCAAAACGGCATCACCGTCAGCGAGCGGGAGATCGATGACGCGGTCGAGCAGGTCCAGCAGCGCCAAGGTCTCTCGACCACCGACGAGCTCTTGACCGCGCTCGAGACCGCCGGCCTGAGCCTCGACGAGCTGCGCGGCAATCTGCGCCAGGAGCTGATGCTTTCGACCGTCATCCGTCGCGAGGTGACGTCCCAGATCGAGGTGACCGACGACGAGATGCGCGCCTACTACCGGAACAATCCGGAGCAATTCCAGGTCGCCGAGCAGCGTCGTCTCGAAGAAGTGATCGTGCTCGATTCGAGCGGCCTCGGCACCGAAGAGCAGCTCGCGAAGGCCCAAGAGCTCCACCGCGCCCTCGCCGACGGCGGTTCGCTGGAGGAGCTGGCGGCGACCTACCAGGACGAAGGTATCTCCACCGGCGTCATCGACCTCGGCTGGCTGACCGTCGACGACCTCGGCGAGTCCCTTTCCGAAGCCGCCTTCGCCGCCCCCCACGGCGGCTTTACGCCGCCTGTCCAAGCCCGCGGCGGGTACCACATCGTGCACGTGGCGGAGGTCAAGGAAGGCTTCGTGCAGCCTTTCGAAGACGTCCAGGACCAGATCATGTCGCGGGAGCGCAGCCGTCGTTTCGGCACCGAGCTGCAAAAGTTCATGGCGCGCATCGAAGAGACGTCCTACATCCAAGAGAACCTGCCCGCCGATGCGGTGGGCTACCGCGCCATCGGCGCCCCAGCACTCGACGTGGAAGACGAGCTCCAGGGCCTGACGGCGCCGCTCCTGCCGGCGCCGGACACCACCGAAGAAGCTCCGCAGGACGCCGGCGGCGACGCGGCCGAGGGCTCGGGCCGCTAAACCTGACTCCGGCCCCAGGGGCTTTCCTTGATGGGCGCGGGCCCTCAAATCGGCGGCGGCCGCCTGGTAGCATTCGCCCATGACTGCACAGCAACGACGCCTCATCCCCGTCGCCGCGCTCGCCCTCGGAGCGCTGGCCCTGACCACCGGCTGCGCGACGAATCCGGCGACCGGCCGCAACCAGCTGAGCCTCTACAGCGAGGCCCAGGAGGTCGAACTCGGCCGCAATGCCGACCGGGACCTGGTCGCCGAATACGGCCTCTACGACGACCCGGAACTCGCGAGTTACGTCGACGCGCTCGGCCAGGAGCTCGCCGCCACCTCCGAGCGCCCGGGCCTGCCGTGGACCTTCCGCGTCCTGGACGACCCGGCGGTCAACGCCTACGCCCTACCCGGCGGCTATATCTATATGACCCGCGGCATCCTCTCCCACATGGGCTCGGAATCCGAGCTCGCCGCGGTGCTCGGCCACGAAATTGGCCACGTGACTGCTCGCCACGGCGTCAATCGCATGTCCAAGGCCCAGATCGCCAATATCGGCCTCGGGGTCGGCGCCGTGCTCGCCCCGGAGCTGGCGCGCGGACTCGGCGGCGAAGCGCAAAGCGGCCTGCAGCTCCTCTTCCTCAAGTACAGCCGCGACGACGAGCGCCAGGCCGACCGCCTCGGCCACCGCTACGCCGACCGCATCGGCCAGAACCCCGAGGGCATGGTGAATATGTTCACCATGCTCTCCGCCCAGAGCCGCCTGGCCGGCGTCGGCCGACTTCCGGGCTATCTTTTGACCCACCCCCACCCCGAAGAGCGACTGATGACCGCCAGCTAGCTGCTGGCGGCGGCATCCCCCGAAGCCCGCGGACGCTCCCTCGGCCGCGACGTCTTCCTCGACCACCTCGAGCAGATGCCTTTCGGCGCGGATCCGACCGAAGGCTTCTTCGTCGGACGGCGCTTCGTTCATCCGGGCCTGCGCTTCGAGCTGCTGCTGCCCGACGGCTGGACCGGCTACAACCAGAAGCAGGCCCTGGTGGTGGTAAGCCCCGAGAAAGACGCCATCGTTCAGCTGACCCTCACCGGCGAAAGCAGCGTCGATAGCGCAGCCCGCGCCTTCTACGGCCAGCAGGGCATTTCGGTGCGGTCGTCATGGGACGACGGCCAAGGCGTGCCGCGGGTAGACGCCGGCCGACGATTCCAGGCCGGTTCGGGAGACCGGACGCTTTACGGCATGGCCGGCTTCGCCGACTACGACCAGCGGGTCTATCGTCTGCTCGCCATCAGTAAGCCGGACGCGTGGCGAAAGAACGAGCGCCAGCTCGAAGACGCCCTCGCCAGCTTTGAGCGCTTGACCGACCGTGAGTACTTGAACGCCCAACCGATGCGCGTCGAGCTCGTTCGCATCGATCGCGATATGAGCCTCGATGAATTTCAGCGCCGCTACCCGTCAGATATCGACCTCGATCGTCTGGCGGTGATCAACGGTGTCGAACCGGATGGGCAGCTCCGACGCGACCAGCGCGTCAAGCGCGTCGTGGGTTTCAATCCTGGGCCCCAGATGGGCGTCGAGCTGCGGGGCGACTATTGAGCCGACGGCGGGTCAAACCCGCCTCCAAAGCCGGCGCGCTCTGGTGCGTCGGCGCCTGGCTCGCCACCCTCGGCGCCGCCCCCGAGTCGGTCGCGAATCCGCTACTTGAAGAGCTCGGCCGCAGCGAATCCCGGGTCCTCTCCGCCGCCTACCCGATCCGCAGCGGCGGCTCGGTCTCCGGCTACGCCTTGGGCGAAAGACTCGATCGCCTCGGATACCGCCGGGTGAAGGCGAAACCCTCCGGCCCCGGGGAGTACTTCTGGGGTCACGACGTCTTCTGGGTCTACCGCCGAGCGCACCGCCTCACCGGCTCCAACCACAAAGCGCGGCTCTTCGGTCTGCGCCTGGACGGCGAGCGCGGCGCGGACGGCGGCCGCATCTTGAATGTGATCGACGCCGACGGCGGGCCGCTCGACGGGGATCGGGCCTGGATCGAGCCCGAAATCCTCGCCGAGTCCCTCGACGATGACCGCGCCCGGCGCTATCCCTTCCGGCTCGACGTCGTCCCCGAGCACGTGTGGCGACCGGTGCTGGCGGCGGAGGACTCCCGCTTCTTCGACCACCTCGGCGTCGACGGACGCTCGGTGGCCCGCGCGCTGCTCGCCAATATCAAGGCCGGCGGCGTCGCCCAGGGCGGCAGTACGCTCACCCAACAGCTGATCAAAAACCGCGATCTCACCCCCGAGCGTTCGCTCCGCCGCAAAGCGTCGGAGGCCGTGCGGGCCCTCACCCTCGAAGCCACCCACGACAAAGAAGACATCCTCGAGGCTTACCTCGACCAGGTCTACCTGGGCCACGTCGACGGCCTCGCCGTGCACGGCTTCGGCACCGCGTCCCAGGTCTACTTCCGCCGGGACGTCTCCCAGCTCAGCCTCCACCAGGCCGCCCTGCTCGCGGCCATGATCCAGCGTCCGAATTGGCTGCAGCCGAGCAAGCATCCGGATCGCGCCAAGCAGCGGCGCGACTGGGTCCTCGGGCGCATGCAGGAGCTGGGCTGGGCAAGCGAAAAGGACGTCGGTCGGGCCAAACGTCAGCCGATTCGCCTCCGTTCCCGGCGGCCCCAAGCGCCGCTCGGCGGCCGCTTCCTCGACTGGGTCCGTGAGACGGCTGAGGCCGAGGCCGGGCGCAGACTCCGCAAGGGCCGAGGCCTGGTCGCCGAAACGTCCCTCGACCCGCTGCTCCAGCAGGCCGCGGAAGACGCCGTCGTCGAACGGCTGGAGACGCTCCGAAACTCATCCAGGCGCCTCCGCGACGCTCCGCTATCGATGGCCCTCATCACCCTCGACGCCACCCACGGCGACGTGCTCGCCTATGTCGGCGGCGACCCGCGCAGCGGCGGCTTCGACCGCGTCCGCAGCGCCCGGCGACAGCCCGGCTCGGCGGTCAAACCCCTGGTGCTGCTCGAAGCCTTCGAAGCCTGCGGGCGCCGCGAACCACTCACCCCCGCCACCCGCGTCGCCGACAAGCCCGTGCGCATTGAGCTCCCTTCGGGCCCCTGGCAGCCCAAGAATTCCGACGGTCAGTACCGCGGCACGGTCGATGTGCGCACGGCGCTGCGCCGATCGCTGAACGTGCCTTTCGCCCGCATGGGCCGGCACTGCGGCGTCGACTCGATCGGCCGACGCCTGCGGCGCTCGGGCCTCGACGTGCCGCGGGAGCCGCCGATGTCGCTGGTGCTGGGCGCCGTTGAAACCTCCCCCTTGGAGCTCGCCGCCGCGTATTCGACGATCGCCGGCGGCGGCCTCAAGAGCCGCCCGCGTCCGGTGCTGCGGCTGGAAAAGCCCGGCGGCTGGATCCTCGAGCGATTCCGCGTGAAGCGCGACCGCGTCACCTCGCCGGCCACCGCCTTCTTGGTGCATGACCTGCTGCGCGACGCCGTCCGCGACGGCACCGCCGGCGCCGCCAATCTGGAGGGGCTCGCCGTGGCCGCCAAGACGGGGACCTCCCAAGACCGCCGCGACGCCTGGCTCGCCGGCTACGCTTCGGGGCTGGTGACGGTGGTTTGGGTCGGCCGGGACGACGACCGCCCCCTCGGATTGACCGGCGCCCAAGCCGCCGCGCCGCTGTGGCGAGCCTTCATGGAAAAAGCCACCGACCTCCGCCCGCCGTCGAATATCAGCCGCCCGTCGGGGGTGGTGACCCGCCACGTCGACCCGACGACGGGGCTGCGGGTGATCGCGCTCCACCCCCGCGCCGAGGCAGAGATATTCCGCCGCGGCGCGCTGCCGCCCCGGGATCGGTGGTTGAAGAAAGATCAACCCGTGCCGGTGCTCGAGTAGCCCCGCCCCCCAAGACGCCGACGCTGCCAACCGCTTCGAGAGACACGCCATGGAATATCGCGTCCACCCCAGCTTCGGAAGATTCTTTCTGGTGGTCTTCTCGACGTCGTTTCTGGCGTCCGCCGCCGCTTTTATCGGCGGCTTCGTGATCTTGCTCGGCGGCGGCCAGACGCGTCACGCCATGGCCAGCTTCGGCCTTTTCCTCGTCATCAAGGGGGTGGCGGCGACCGTCATCTTCCGTCGCCTTTTCCGCATCCGCTGCCCCGAGTGCGGCGGAGCCACCCGGACGGTCGCCGAGGGCGCCTTCTGGCGAGCCGTCTGCGATACGTGCCAGGTCAGCTGGCGGCTGACCCAGCGGCTGATCGTCGGCAAGCCGCCGAAACCACGGCGGAAAACGTCGGGCGCGTAGCTACGGCCGGTAGGTGGCGCTACAGTCCGGGCCTTCCCAAACCGTGCAGGAGACCAGGCCAGAGCCCGGCAAGCGCTCGGCGAGCTCGGTGAAAAAGTAGCGCGCGAGGTGCTCGGTGGTCGGGCTCTGCACGTCAAAGGGCGGCGTGCCGTTGATGTCGCCGTGGTTGAAGCGGCCGGCGAGCTCGCCCAAGTGCCGGCGGATCTCGACGAAATCGAAGCCCATGCCCTCGTCGTCAAGCTCCTCGGTTTCGAGCGTCACCACGACTTGCCAGCTGTGGCCATGGACGGTTTCCGGCTTCCCCCGGTAGGAGCGGAGAAAGTGGGCGGCTTCGAAACGGTCACGGACGGTCAGGGTGTACATCGGGATCCTCGGTCTGGGGTGGGGTTTCAAGGCGCAGGCTCGCCGACGGCAGGGCCTCGAGCGGCAGGGTCTCGTCGAGCCAGTTGTGGATCTCCGCCTTCTCGCGCAGCTCGTCAGTCCACGCGACGATACGGCGCTCAAGGGCCTCTTCGCGCAGCAGGGTCCGGATGGCTTCACGGACGTCATCAATCGGGGGGAGCCTGGCGCCGCGACTCTCCATCTCCGGCCGCAGCGTCTTTTCGTAATAAGCCCGGATCGCCTCGTCCGAGACAAAAACCAGGGCTCCGAGACGCTCCTCAACATAGGCCAGGACCCGCAGCTGGCGCCGAATCATCGGCTCCAGCTCGGCTCGGTCCAGCCCGTCGGGCGCCGCGTCCAGCTGGCGGACGACATCGTCATCGGCGGCCGGGGCCCCGCCGCGGCGGTCGACCTCATGGATCCGGACCCGCTCATCGATCAGCACGTCGAGCAGCTCCCCGCGACTGGGTGCGGGCGACGGTGCCCAGCGAGCGGCGCGGTCGAGGTCCGAAAGAAAGATCGGATCGTCATCGACCACCGCCACGATCCGCTCGAGGCGGAAGTGCGGCGTCTCGATGTCTTCGGTCTCTAAAGCTGCAGCCGGCGGAGGCTGGGCGGAGGCTGAGGCGGTGATCGCGGTGGCAATCACGCCCCAAAGAATCGCCCACCGTCCGCACCGCCGGAAATTCACAGCTCGTCGCGCTGGAAGGCGGTCGCAAGGGAGTCAGCGTACTCATTCCACCGCGACCCGTTGTGGGCCTTGATCCACTTCAGCGTCACCTTCGGCCGCGACGTGGAGAGGGCGTAAGCGCGTTTCACCAGCTCGAGATTCTTCACCGGCCCGGTCTTGCGCTGCCAGCCGCGCCGCTGCCAGCCGGCGGCCCACTCGTTGATGGTCTGGACGCACAGTTTCGAGTCGCTCCAGATCGTCGCCTCCGAGTCCTCCGGCAGCATCTCGTACCCGGCGATGAGCGCCTCGAGCTCCATACGATTGTTGGTCGTCTGGGGATCGTGGCCGTGGCGCTGCTCGATGACCTCATTACCTTCCACCCACACCGTGCCCCAGCCGCCCGGCCCCGGGTTGCCGGTGCACGCGCCGTCGGTGAAGACGCCGTCAAAGGGGCCGTCGGTGTAGCGCTCGAGCACCTGGCTAAGCGGCAGATTCTCTTCCTGGGTCGCCGTCGGCTTCCGGCGCGGGCGCCGCTTCTTGGACGCCGCCTTGCGTCCGCCGGAAGCCTTGCCCTGCTTCTGTTTGCACGGCCAGCAGATCGCCGGCTGCCAGCCCGGGTAGCGGGCTAGGGTCTCCGCTTTGACGCTGAAGGATGTACCGCACTCGCGGCAGGTAAAGGTCGACGCCATGATCTCCGGGTCCTCCGCGCGCGGCGGGCCATCCGTGGCCGCGCCGCGCTCGGCGGACTATATATCCGCCGACGCTGCCTGTTCACGCGTCCTTCTTACGCCAAACCTACTTGTCGTCGCCCCAGAGCTCCTGCAGACGCGCATCGCGGCCGCAGCCCTTGCGGTAGCGCTTGTAGTGGGCCGGCTTCTTCACATAGAAGTCTTGGTGGTAGGTCTCTGCGACGTAGACGGTGTCAGCTTCGGTGATCTCGGTCACGACCTGCGGGAAGCGCTTGGAGTCGATGATCGCTTGTTTCGACGCCTCGGCGGCCTTCTGCTGGGCCTCGTCATGGAAGAAAACGCCGGTACGGTACTGGCTGCCCCGGTCGCAGAACTGACGATTGGCCACCGTCGGGTCGATATTGCGCCAGAAGACGTGCAGCAACTCTTCATAGCTGATCGTCTCCGGGTCAAAGATCACCTGGACGACTTCGGTATGGCCGGTGCGGCCCGCGCTCACGTCTGGGTAGGTCGGATTGTCTTGAAATCCGCCGGTATAGCCGGACACCGTGGCTTTGACGCCGTCGAGCTTGTCGAAGGGCGGCTCCATGCACCAGAAACAGCCGCCGGCGAAGGTCGCGCGCTCGAGCCCGAGCTCATCCACTTGGCCCAGGATGGAAAGGTCATCGACTTCAGCGCCCACCGAAGGGGCACAAGCCGCGATCAGCAGGAGGAGCAAGGTCGCCAGGAAGATCCAATATTTTTGCAGCATGGTGGACTCTCTTCAGTGATTCGAGGAAGTCTTCGTTCACCCTCTACTTACGGTTGCTCTCTCGCTCCAGATCCGCGACCGGTGGGCCAACGGATCGAAGCGCGCGCAGCGACTACTCCAAGCGGCGGAACCACTGCCGCTCGCCGCGCACCTTGCGGGCCCAGCGCCGGATGCGACGTTCCATGCGCTCTTCGGTGCCGAAAAGCGGCGGGACTTGGGTCGCATAAGCGGCGACGGACTGGAGTTTGGCGCGCAGGTCCCGCTCATCGAGCGAGAGGGACTCCTCCCGCCACTCTTTCCGTGAGCCCAGGGCGCGGGAAAGCGCGAAGGTCTTCCGCACGTAGGGGAAGTCTTCGTAAAAGGCCAACCTGTCCTTGAACGTACGCTCCGCCGCCTCGCGGACGATATGGTGGTCGACGTGGGAGCCGACGCCGAGCGGCGCCACCAGGTGGTCCGCCGGCGGCAGGTCCGCCATCGCCGCGGCGATATCTTCGATCAAGGCTTCGTCTTCGGGCCGTGGCTCCGAGAAAAGCTGGCGGTAATCCGTATAGAGCGGATCCCCGGCTTCGTCGAGACGCAGCGGACATTCGAGATACGGCCAGTGAACCGGCTCGGCGCCCAAGATGTCGCAGGCCGCTTCGTCTTCGGCCCGACGGGTCTCCATCGCGTCCTCGCGGCCGAGGCCCATGGAAAGCAGGACCCGGCCCGCGAGCTCCGGCAAGGGACCGTCGGGGACGTCGCCGGTAAAAATGGTGACCACGAGGACTTTTTCCCCGCGCACGGTTCGCCGGTGGATCCGTCCTCCGCACGACAGGGCCGCGTCGTCGAGGTGGGGCGAAAAAACAATGCCGTCATAGCGCGTTCGGCGCAGCACTTCGGGGGCCATTCCGTGTCCTTGCAAGCGAAGAAAGAAAGCGGGCGCTGAGAATATCGCAGCCCGCCGCCGGTCACCGACTCGCCCGCAAAGATCCAGAGAGACGGTCGCGTCCCGGGGGGCCGCCGTCCCGCAGGTCCGGGATCCGGCGCTCCGCCTAGACGTCACCCTTCAAGAAAGCCACGAAGGCCGCGCCGAAGCGCCACCACGCCCAGAGTAGGGCCACGACACCGGCGACGGCGGAGCCTAAAAAGCGCCATGTCATCGCGTCGAGCGACGTGAGGTAGGCCAAGGGAACAAAAAGCACCGCCGCGACGAGGTAAAGCTCGGCGAGCTGGCGAAGCAAGAGCCCAAAGCCGTCCGGACTCATCTTGTGGATGCCCCAAGCGAGGAAAAGGATGCCGAGCGGGAAGTATCCGGCGATCGCCATGCCGTTCGGCCCCAGGTCCGTCTGCACCAAAATCCAACCCAGCGCGCCGAGGGAGAGCAGATTCGCCAGCGTGTAGAGAATGAGGAGGCGATCCATATGCCGGGTCAAGAGAAACTCGAGGCCAAACATGGCGAGCGGGCGCATCAAAGGCACGAGGCTCAGGAAACGAAGGTAGTCGGCGGCCCCCACCCACTTCTTGCCGCCGAGGAAGAGGGCCACGAACTCGGCGTTCACGAAAAGGAAAAACGCCAGCGGCACGGCCATCGACGCCATAAAGAGGGTCGCGAGGCGGAAGGCTTCGAAGGCGCGGCTGGGGCGCTCGGCGTAGCGGACAAGCGCCGGGTAAAGGGCGCGCCCGACGGGGTCGGCGAGCAGTCGGGAGAAGAAAAACACCGCGTAGATCGCCAATCCCGCCGTGCCGACGACGTCGCTCGGGAACCGCAGGGCCAGGATGAACGCGTCGAGCTTGAGCACCAGCTGTTCGAGCACCGCCATGACCATCAGCGGCAGACTCACCCACACCAAGCGACCGGTCTTCGGCAGTAGGCGCAAGGAGAGGCGCCCCGCCCGTTTTTCCTTCCAGGCCGCCCACCACAGCATGGCGGCGTAGACGCTGGCGGCCGAGATATGCCCGATCACCACGCTCCAGACGCCGAAACCTCGCCACGCCAAGACGAGGGACAGGACGGCGAAAACCGCGTTGCGCCCGAGCTCGGCCGGGATGGTCTTGATGACCTCGAGCTCGGCCTCGAAATAGATCATCGCCACCGCGCCCAGACCCTGGACGGCCAGGAAAATACAAAGGGCTCGCACCATGGCGACGATCGGGGCGCTGGCGTCGTCGTAGAAGCTGGCGATGAAGGGCGCGCTGAAGAAGACCAGGCCGGTAAAGAGGAAGCCCCACGTCACCTGCAGGCGCAGGAAATTGCCATACGGCCGATCCCGATCGCGCACGAGGTGACCCGGAACGCCGAGGTCCCGCACCTGGGCCAGAATGATGAAGAGCGGCTCGGCCCAGTACCAGGGCCCGAGCTCATCCGGCCCCAGCAAGCGGCGCAGCGCCATGTGGGTCAGGAAGGTGACCACCACGCGCCACACCTGGGACACCGTAGCGGCGCCGGCCGAGCTGACCAGCTTGCGCGCAGTTTCTTCGAGGGAACTCATCGGCGGGCGGACTTTATCGCGTCGCGCCCCGGGCCCACCTCCGGTCACGGTTTTGCCCCCAGATTGCTATCCTCGCCCCGAGATGTTTTCCAACCTGCGCCAAGACCTCCGCCGGATCGCCGAATTTAAGCAAAATCGGCCCAAACCGTCCCTCAAGCTCACGCTGGATTCTTTCCTGTTCGACAACGGCTTCCAGATCGTGGCGCTGCATCGCTTGGCCTATTGGTTCAAGAAGAGCGGCATCCCGGTCGTCGGGCCGCTGATCGGCCGACTTTCCCAGCTCGTGACGGGGGCCGAAATCGCGCCGGCGGCGGAGATTGGCCCCGGTCTGATGATCGGCCACGGCCGCGGGCTGGTGATCGGCCAATGGGCCAAGGTCGGCGCCAACTGCACCGTCATGCACCAAGTGACGCTGGGCGCCACCTCCCTTTCCACGCTCGGCGGCATGCCGACCGTCGGGGACGGCGTTTTCATCGGCGCCGGCGCGCGCCTCGTCGGCCCGGTGACGGTCGGCGACGACGCGCTCATCGGCACCGGCGCACTGGTCACGCGGGACGTGCCCGCCGGCGGCAAAGCGCTGGCGGCCACGGCTGAAATCCGCGGCCCGAAGCCAGCGCCTGAGGACTAGCCCGGCGAGCCCGCGCCCAGGCTCCTAGTCGAACGGAATGCGGCTTGCGACGACCGTCGAGAGCGGATCGTCGGCGAGGCCCCGACGCTGTCGGATGAGCGCCGCGAAGGCGATCATCGCGGCGTTGTCGCCGGAGAATTTGAGGCTCACCAAGCGGAGATTCACGCCCGCCGTTTCCGCCCATCGGATCAGCTCGGAGCGCAGGAGTCGATTCGCGGCGACGCCGCCCGACACCGCCAGCGTGCCGATATCGTGGCGGTTGCGCAC
Source organism: Acidobacteriota bacterium (assembly GCA_038747035.1). Classification (GTDB taxonomy): domain Bacteria; phylum Acidobacteriota; class Thermoanaerobaculia; order Multivoradales; family J023; genus JAUIJL01. The sequence goes on from JBCDKB010000080.1 coordinate 22,738, forward strand.
GCGACGCAGCCGGTCGATGATCTGCTTGACGGCCGCAGCGCGAAAGCTCGCCAGCAGGTCGAGCACCGGCTGGGGCAGCTCGTCCACCGGCGTGCCGGGCACAAAGAGGCCTCGCTCGATGAGCGAGCGAATCTCCCGGAGGGCCTGCGATTTGAGGCCGGAATACGAGAAGAAGAGCTCGTCTTTGACCGCCGGGACTTTGAAGAGCGTGCTCGAGACCCGGCCCTTTTCCGCCAGTTTGTCGACCACCGGCCCCTGGGGAAAAGGCAGCCCGAGCTGGCGCCCGACCTTGTCGAAGACCTCGCCCATGGCGTCATCCCGCGTCTCGATGAGGCTCTTGACCGAGCCGCCGCGGACGTCGAGCAGGGACGTATGACCGCCCGAGACCACCAAGCCGGTGAAGCGATCCGGGACCTCCTCCGCCGGTCCACCGCGGGATTGCAAGAAGGGTGAATAGAGATGCCCTTCAAGGTGATGGACGCCGTGGAACGGGCGATCGAGCCCGAAGGCGATCGACCGTCCGAGGGAGAGGCCCACCAGAAGACAGCCGATGAGACCGGGACCGCGCGTCGCCGCCACGGCATCGATGTCGTAGATCGACAGGCCCGCCTCCTCGAGGGCCTGGGCGCTGACCGCCGGCCAATTCGACAGGTGCTCGCGGGAAGCGATCTCGGGGACGACCCCGCCGAAAGGCCGGTGGGCCACGTTCTGGCTCGAGACCGCCGATGACAGCACCCGACCCGCACCGTCGAGTACGGCGCAGGCAGTGTCGTCGCAGGACGTCTCGATGCCGAGGATGCGGGGTCGATCCAGGTCGCTTGCCATATCTTAGAATCATGGGCCAGGAGCCCTATCCATGTCCAGCAGGCCCGGCGACGACACCCCCATTCTAGATCGCGCCCTCGCCCTCGCCGACGAGATCCGCGGGTCGTCTGCGGCCGCGGCGAACACCGTCGCGGACGCGGACGCCTGGCGCCGACGGTTTCCGGCCGTGGGGGGCGCCCCCCC
>JBCDKB010000081.1:0-23686 GCA_038747035.1 Acidobacteriota bacterium
CGACGCGGCCCCTTCGTCGACCCACACCACGAGAAAGTCACCAGTGGATTGACCCAGAGGAATGGGCTCGATCTGATAGCCGGCCGTTTCGACGTTGAGGCGAATTTCCCCCGTTTTTGCGCCGACTTGCGCCGAAAGCGGCGCGACAACGACGGCGGCGAAAGCCACTAGGCCCGCGGCGGCGGTGAGTCTCAGCGCTGGACGAATGATCTGGACGCAAGGAAAATCACAGCTTGGCATGGTGCATTGTGGTATAAATCAGAGGCTAAGTCCATTTTCAGCCCGCGAAAACGAACGTCAGCCACTGCATCTTCGGCATTGCCCGACGTTTGGGGGAATTCGCGGCGCTGGCCACGGGGGCCTCGGGGAGACAAGATGCCGGTCTTGAAGATATGTGCTGCCGAGCCATTAGCTCGGCGTCGCGGACGTGTTTCGGAACAGAAAATTTGCAGGTTTGAGCTGACGGCGCTGCGCCGCCTCTGCGCCCGCTCCGTGGCGACGGGCCTGGTCGCCGCGGCGGCCTGGGCCTTCGTCACCGCCGCGCCGCTCCACGCGCAGGCGCGGCCGGCGCCGGCCCTGGACCGCGCCCTGCCGTCCCTCGAACGCCTGGACCACGACGCGGCCCAGCGCGCTGGAAACGGCGAGATGGCGCGCTTTTTCGCCGTCCACGGCGGCGCTTGGCAGGTCACTTGGGACCGTCGCTCCGACCGACCCCACCTGATCCAGGGGCAAGGCATACCGCTGATCCCGGGCCGGGGCAACGCCTTGCGCCACGCAGACCTTTCGCTGGCGCCGGGCCAAGGCCTATCGGCCGAGACGGTCGCGGCGAGGGCGCTCGCGTTCCTCGACCCGTGGCGGGGGCTGCTCGGCGTCGAAGGGATGGACCTGCGCGTGGACCCTGACCGCAGTCGCGGCGTCACGCGTCCGGGATCTGAAGTCCCTCATTTTTGGAATATTGAGCTTCAGCAATATTTCAATAACATCCCGGTCCAGGGGGCCCGGGTTTTCTTTCGCATTTCCCACGGCAATATCGTGCAGTGGGGCACCATCCAGCTCGCCGACCTCGGCGTGAACCCCGAGCCGCGCATCGACGTGGACGACGCCGATCGCCGGGCCCGCCGCGCGCTCAATCGGTGGATACCCCGCCACGGCCGTGAGGGCCGCCGGCCCGTCGACTTCGATTTCGGAGCCCACGGACACCACGCGCACGCCGAGCGACAGGGCGCGGCGAGCGCCGGCGACGGCGGCTGGCGGGATCTGCGTCGTCCGCACCTCCTAGTCATCGTCACCACCCCGGCTTTTGAGCCGACCGCCGACTACCGCGGCGTGCCGGGGCTCGGCTACGGCTATCGCTTGGTGTGGCGCTTCGAGCGCCTGGGCCCCGACGACCACAGGTACGTGGTGCTGATCGACGCCCACACCGGCGGGGTCGCCGAAGTCGCCGACATCACGGACTACGACGACGCCACCGTGCGCGGCGAAGTCTTCGTGGACTCCGGCACCGAACCGGCCCAGTCGCTGCCCTTTCCGTTCACCGCCGTCGACCACCAGGGCGACCCGGTCACCGACGCCGACGGCGTCTACGACTACCGGGGCGGCGAGGCGAGGCTGGAGCTCGACGGCCCCTTCGTCACCATGCACGACAGCTGCGGCGGGGTGAATCTGTTGAACGACGTCACCGGCGAGCTCGACCTCGGCGGCAATCTCGGCACCGACTGCTCGACGCCGGGCTTCGGCGGCGGCGGCAATACGATGGCCACCCGCACCGTCTATTACAACCTGCTGCGCGTTCGCTCGATGGCGCTGCCCTATTTCGGCGGCCTGCCGTGGTTGCAGCAGCCCCTGGACGCCTTCGTCAATATCAACGACGCCTGCAACGCCACCTGGAACGGGCAGAGCGTCAATTTCAGAAAGTCCTCCCCGGCCGACGGCTGTGCCAATACGGGCGAGGTCCCCGACGTCGTTTTCCACGAGTGGGGCCACGGCTTCGATAACAACTCGGGCAGCATCAACTCCCTCGACAAAGGCAGCGGCGAAGCTTTCGGCGACACCTTCGCCATGATCATGTCGCGCGACGGCTGCATCGGCGAGGGTTTCTTGGCCGCGCCGTGCGCCACCTGCGGCGACGACTGCACGGGGGTGCGCGACGTCGACCAGTTCGTGATCGGCGGTGAGCGCACCATCGCCCGGCCGTCGACCATCGAGGACCCAGACGGGCTGGACTGCGCCCGGTTTCCGTGCCCCTATTACGTCAACGGTTTTTTTCCCTACCAGGGCCCGATGGGCTACCAGGGCCACTGCGAGAGCCAGATCGCCTCCTCGGCCGTCGTCGACCTCGTCGAGGCCATGCGTTCGGAGTATGACGAAGACGCCTGGCAGGTCTTTTCAGACATCTGGATGACCAGCGTCGTGCCGGCCCAGGCGGCGTTCCGGATCGCCTCCGGCCCGCGGTGCGAGCCGCTGTCGGAGATCGACGGCTGCGCCGCCGACAATTGGTACACGGCCTTCCTCGCCGCCGACGATGACGACGGCAACCTCGCCAACAGCACGCCCAACGCCTGCCACCTCTACGCCGCCTTCAGCGCCCACGGCATCGCCTGCGGCGACCCGCTGCCGTGCGCCAACGACTGCGCCCCCCAGCCATTTCCCGACGCCGGCCCGGCGCAGCAGATCTGCCTCGGCGAGTCGATCCAAATCGGCACCGAGGCCCGCCCTGGACACACCTACGCCTGGAGCCCCGGCGGCTCCACCGACGCCCAGCCCACCGTCACGCCCGGCGCCACGACGGTTTTTGAGGTCACGGCGAGCACCGCCTGCGGCGCCTTCAGCGACTTCACGACGGTCTTCGTCGACGACGGCGCGGGCGTCGTCCTGGACGATTATTTCTTGACCAACGACGCCGACGGCTGGACTTTGAGCGGCCTCTGGCACCTCTCGGACGGCACGGAGTGCGTCGATCCGAGCGCCACCTCCGGCACCCGGGCGCTCTACTTCGGCGACGCCGGGACGTGCAACTACGACACCGGAGGTCGGGTGGACGGCGACGCCATCTCGCCGCCGGTCGACGGCATCGACGAAAACTCCGTGCTTCGATTCGACTATTTCCTCGAAGTCGAGGAGCAGCCTGACGAGGCTTTCGATGAGTTCTCCGTCGCGGTCCAGGCCGTGGACAGCCCGGGCTGGGTGACGGTGTGGAGCCGCGATTCGCGGACCCCGTCGCCGGCGAGCTGGGGCCCGGCCGAGACGATCTCGCTGGCGACGTGGGCGGGCCAGACGGTGCAGGTGCGCTTCCGCTTCGATTCCATCGACGGCAGCTTCAACGGATTCCGCGGCGTCCTGATCGATAACCCGGTCATCACGGCGGCGTCCGACTGCGACTACCCGCCGCGGATCACGGTCGCATCCCCCGCCGACGGCGACCGGATCGACAGCGGCACCCCCGTGCGCTTCTCGGCCCGCGCCGCGGATCGGGAAGACGGCGTCGTCACCGACAGTCTGCAGTGGACGTCTGACGTCGACGGCGCCCTCGGTACCGGCGGCGAGCTCACGGCCACGCTGTCCTTTGGCCCCCACGTCATCACGGCCTTCGCCGTCGACAGCAACGGCGGACGGGGCGAGCGGGTTCTCCAGCTGGAGGTCGTCGACGCGACGCCGCGGGTCGAGATCACCGAGCCCGCGGACGGCGCCACGGTGGAGGCGGGGGAGCCCGCGACGCTGCGCGCCCTCGCTTCGGATTTCGAAGACGGGGACCTGACCGCCGCCGTCGTCTGGACCTCGGATGTCGACGGCGCCCTCGGCGTCGGCGGCGTCGTCAGCCCGAGCCTGAGTCTCGGGACCCACCTGATCACCGCCGCCGCTAGCGACGGCGCCGGCCAGACCGGGCAAGCCACCGTCACCGTCATCGCCGAGACGCCGCCCAATGCGCCGCCGACGGTGGTGATCGTCGCCCCGGGCGACGGCGCCGTCGGGAGCGCCGCGGCGCCGGTCTCCCTGGCCGCCGCGGCGTCCGACGCCGAGGACGGTGACCTGACGTCGGCGATCACCTGGACCTCGGATCTCGACGGGGCCCTCGGCGCCGGCGGCGGCCTCCAGGCGACGCTCAGCGTCGGCGTGCACGAGGTCACCGCCGCTGTGGTCGACGGTGACGGCGACGCCGGCGCGGCCTCGGTGCGGCTCATCGTCACCCCGGACGGTTCCGCGCCCGAGGTCTTCGCAGCGACGTCGATCGCCGCCCACGACGGCTACGTGCGGGAGTCGAGCGCCGGCTCTTCGGTCGGCGGCGCGGTCAACGCCAGCGGCGGCGGCTCCAGGTCGCTGCGCGTCGGCGACGCCAGCGGCGACCGCCAGTACCGCAGCTTCGTCTCCTTCGACACCTCGGCCCTTCCGGCGGACGCCCAGATCCTCGAGGTTCGGCTCGAGCTGCGCCGCGGCCGCGCCGTCGGCGTCGACCCGTTCACCCGCCTCGGCGCGTGTCGACTCGACGTCGCGACCGGCGTCTTCGGCGCCGGCGCCGCTCTTGAAGCCGGGGACTTCGAGGCCGCCGCCGACGCCCCGGGGGCCGCCGAGCTGTCGCCCGCCGTCGCCGACGGCGAGCTGTCGGTGGCGCGCTTCACGGCCGCCGACTTCGACAGCGTCAACCGCGCGGGACTGACCCAGATCCGCCTGGCCTTCGAGGTGTCGAGCGACGGCAACGACGACCACGACGACGTCGGCTATTGGAGCGGCGAGGCCCCGGCCCCGGACCGACCCCGCCTCGTCATCACCTACCTCGGGGGGCCATGACGTGCGGCGACCTGCACCCAGGAAGACTCGGCGTGGCGGCGTCCTCGCCTCGATGGCTTTGCTGCTCGCTATCCCCGCGGCGACGGCCCTCGCCTCGGAAGTCCAATCGCCGGCTGCCGCAGACCGCTCCGCGGAACGGGCGTCCGTGCTCTCTCTCGAAGACGTGCGAATCCTCGCCCTCGATCCGCCGAAACGCGCCGCCGTGCTGATCACGGGCGCCGACGGGCCCGCGCTCCTCGAACCGGGGGACCTCATCGAAGAGGTCGGGGCCACGGTGACGAGCGTCGGCTCGGACAAGCTGGTCGTGGACTGGATGAGTCCCGGAGCCGAATCGGTGCAGATTCGCGCCTGGATCTTTAAGCCCGAGGGCGCCGAGCCCCCGAGGGTCCTCCAGCTGCGACCTCGGCCGCCGGCGCGACTCTCCGATCGCCCGATTTACGCGGCACCGGGAGCCGCCGACGAAGACGCGGCCGCCGCCAGCGAGGCGGCGTGGGAGGAAGCGCTCGGGGTCTTCTTCGAGGCCCGGGAGAAAGCGCAGCCCGTCAAGCCCGCCGAGTCCACTGACGGTCCGCGCCGGAGTCCTTAATGGCGGTTGAAATAGCGGATGGCTACTTTGGAAAGCACTCTTTTTACGGTGAAGACGCCATGAGCAGCACCTCGGCACCGCGCAGCGCCCGGGCCGGCGGAGCTTCCGTCGGCCGCCGGGGCCGTTTCGGGGAGAAACGATGACGCTTTGCTTAGCCCGATATCGACGAGTCACCGCGGCGATGGCCCTCGCCGCCGCCGTGGGCGTCAGCAGCACCTGGGCCCACGGCCCGGTGGACTCCTACCATCCGCCGCCGGCGCCGGACGCCGCGGCCGAGAAGATGGGTGTCGCGGCCACCTTCGTCGACGACTTCGACCACATCTCGGTGGTGGAGATCGCCGGCACCTACGACTCGACCGTCAACGGCCAAGTCAACGTCGAGGCCAGGCAGGCGGTGGCGCAGGCGTTCTACGCCCACCACCAGGACAACTTTGACTTCCTCGTCATCTTCACCGGCTTTGAATTCGATACCGGCGACGCCCTCGCCTTCCACTTGGGGATCCAGAACCAGACGACCGGCTTGGGGCTGCCCCTCTACGACAATTCCGCGGAATACGGCAGCGACGGTCGCCTCAAAGGCTGGATCGACATGGCGGCCCTGAGCCGCTACGAAGCCAATCCCCTCGACCCCGACTTCGACCTCGCCCTCACCGCCCTGTCCCACGAGCTGATGCACCAGTGGTGCTGCCGCTTCGATTTCGAGCGCCCCGCCGACGCCGGACCCCGTGGCGATCTGCTCGGGCTCCAGGACGTGCACTGGAGCTACCTCTTCGATAGCGACGCCTCCGTCATGTACGGCCACGACTGGCGCGAGCTGCCCGACGGCTCGTTCCAGGCCGCGGGCTCGCTCAACTTTTACGGCCCCCTGGACCTCTACGCCGCCGGCTTCCTGCCCGCGGACCAGGTGCCCGAGCTGCTGCTGATCGAGAATCCCGGGGTCGACCCCGACCAGCTTTCCCAGGTCGGCGCCACGGTCACGGGGACCCCGCTCGTCGTGACCGTCGACGACATCGTGCGCGCCGAAGGCCCCCGGGTGCCGGCCGCCGGGGATGCGCAGAAGAACTTCCGCGCCGCCTTCATCTACCTCATCCAAGAAGGCGCCCCGATTTTCGGCAACCACCTGCGGCAGATCGAATCCGTCCGCCAGGCCTTCCTCGAGCGCTTCTCGATCATGACCGGCGGCCTCGGCGTGATGGAGGTCTACCCCACCGACGAAGACGCCGGATCCACCGGCGAGCCGGTGCCGGTGGACGGCGGAACGCTGCGCCCGACCGCCGACGTGGACCTGGCGGTCAGCTGGCTGCGGGCCCGGCAGGCTCCGGACGGCTCGTGGCAAGACCGCCCGGGTTCGCAGCTGCGGGACACGCAGGTCGCCCTCGACGCTTTGCTGACCTTGAGCCCGAGCTTCGACCCTTCGGCCGCCGCCGCCTGGCTCGACGGCGAGGCCAGCGACCACGTCGACGCGCTGGCGCGCCGGAGCCGCGCCAAGGAGCGGGTCGGGTCCGACGGCGCCTTCGAACGCGCGCGGTTGCTCGAGCGACAGAACGCCGACGGCGGCTGGGGCGTGGACGGGGGCTTCACCTCCGACCCCCTCGATTCCGCGCTGGCGCTCCAGACTTTCCTCGGCCATTTGGACGCGTCGACGGCGCCGATCACCGCCGGCCTCGGCTACCTCGCCGCGTCCCAGAACGCCGACGGCGGCTGGGGCAACGGCGACGGCGGCCCGAGTCGATCGACGGTCACCGCCGGCGTCGTGCGCACCCTCGCGGGTTACGGCGTCGAAGCGTCTATCCTCGACGCGGCGGTGGCATTCCTCGCCACCCGCCAGAACGACAGCGACGGCGGCTTCGGCGACAGCCCGAGCTCGGTGCACGACACCGCCTGGGTCTTCTCGACCCTGCTCGCACTCGACCGCGCCGACGCCATCGACCGCGGCGCGGCGGAGAATTACCTGGTGGCGCGCCAAAGCGTCGACGGCAGCTGGGCCGGCAGCGTCTACGCCACGGGCCTCGCCGCCGCCGCCCTGCGCCAAAGCGCGCGACCCAACCTGACCTTCGGCGATCCGGCCCTTATCGCCGACCCGGCGGAGCCGACGGACGGCGCCACCGTGGAAATCCGCATCGCCGTCGCCAACCTCGGCGGCGTCGCGACCGCCGGCACCCTCGACCTCTTCGACGGCGACCCGGCCACCGGCGTCGCCATCGCCACCGACCTCGCCGTGCCGCTGATCACCCCGAATAGCGGCGTCGAGGTGTCGGTGCCCTGGAGCACCTTCGACCTCGCCGGGGACCACCGACTGGTGGCGGTGCTCGACCCGGAGAACGCCGTCGACGAAGGGTCAGAAACCGACAATCGGGCCGAGCTCGAGATCACCGTTACGGCGCCGCCCGTCGGCGTTGAGCTCGGAGTCGCCGGCGTCGATCTGCAGATCATTCCCGAGGCGCCGTCGGTGCTGCCGGAGGACCTCTCGTTCTTCCTGACGGTGCACAACGTCGGGCAGGACGCCGCCGATGACGCCGTGCTGCGGGTGCTCCGGGGCGACGGAACCACGGCCCATGAAGAAGTCTTCGACGTGCCGCGGCGCGCCTCCGCCCTGGTGACCTTCACGGTGCCGATGACCGAGATCGCGGAGACATTCACGGTCGTGCTCGATCCGGACGATGTCATCGCCGAGGCCGACGAAGACAACAACCGCATCGAGCGCGAGGTGCTCACCCTGCCGTCCTTCGACCTCGAAGTGACGCCGGCGGATATCGAGCTGCTCTCGAGCAACCTGGTGCCGGGCGCCGATATCGAGTGGGACGTGACGGTGCGGAACCTCGGCACCCGCGACCTGCCGCAAAACGCCCGCGTGGTGTACACCGTTGATAACGGCACGGAGCTCGAAGAGGTCTTGAACGAGTCGATCTTCCTCGCAGCCGGCGAGCAGATCACCCGTCCGGTGGTGTGGCGCGCGGTCTTCGAAGGCAACTTAACTTTCACCGTTGAGATGGACGGCCAGGGGCTGCTCGAAACGGACCTTGATAACAACCGCGCGTCCTCCGATTTCACCATCGCCGTCGCCAGCCAGCCGAACCTCATCGTGCGCGACACCGGGCTTGCCTTCTCCCCAGACCCGGGGACGGAAGGCAAGAACAACCTCATCCGCGCCACCGTCGAAAACGCCGGCGGTGTGGAAGCCACGAATGTCGAAGTGGTGGCCTACTTCGGTAACCCGGCCGACGGCGCGCCGCAGATCGCCGGACCGGTGGTCCTACCTTCCGTGCCCGCCGGTTCGAGCGTCGTCGCCGAGCTGCCCTGGGTGCCGGCGAGCGACGAAGACTTCTTCCTCTTCGTCGAGGTCGACCCCAACGGCCTGATCGGCGAAGTCAGCGAGGCCGATAACGTCGCTTTCCGGGAGCTCGAGGTCTTGGGCCTGCCGGACCTGGCGCTGTCATCCGCGGCCCTGACCTTGGAGCCCGGGGTGCCGGTGCCGGGGCAGGCCGTGACCCTGCGGGCGCTGGTCGCCAACCTCGGCGAGCAGGACGCGGCCGATGTCGCCGTCCGGGTCTACGACGGCGACCCCGCGGGCGGCGGAGCCCCCGTGGCCGCCGACGCCGTGCTGCCGATCGTCGAAGGCGGCGCCACCGCCACCGCCGACATCACCTGGACGCCGCCGATCGACTTCACCGGCGGCACGCTCTTCGCGGTCGTCGACCCCGACGACGCCATCGACGAAACCACCGCCGCCAACAACCAGGCGACGCGTAACTTCTCCGCCGTCGACTCGGACTTCTTCGTTTCAGAGCGCTACTTCTCGCCCAACGGCGACGGCGTCCAAGATCTCACGCGGTTCCTCTACCGGCTCGACGTCGCCCAGTCCGTAGACGTGCGCGCCGTCGACCGCCGGGACCGCCCCGTGTGGCGGACGGGCCCCTTCCTCGGCGACGCCGGCGAAGTGACGTGGGACGGCACCGACGACGCCGGCCAGATCGTCCGCGACGGCACCTACCGCCTCGAGGCGGTGGCCGAAGACGGAACCGTGCTCGGCCTCGCCACCGTCGCGGTCGACAACAATCGCTCGCCGCTGCTGCGCGCCGCCGGAACGCTCTTCGAGAACCAGGTGAACCTCACTTGCCTGCTGCCTTCCGTCGACGACGAATCGTGGCTGAGCGACGACGAGCAGTGGTTCTACACGGCGGTGAATAGCTCCGAAGGCACGCCGTTCCGCCGGGGCGTGCACCGGATTTCGCTGCAGGACTTCCGCAGCTCGGAAGTCTTCGGCGACAACGCTGAATTTCCTTTCGACTTGGTGATCGCCGGCGACGCGTCCAAAATCGCCTGGGTGTCGCGCAACTTGGTCGCGACGCAATTTTGGCTGTGGATGGCGGACGGCGACGGCGGCAACCGAATCCAACTCGAAGCGAGCGGCTCCCCCCTCTGGGACCCCGTGGGTTTCTCGGCCGACGCCGAGTACTTCCTCTACTTCCGCTTCGGCCGCCTCCTGCGCGTGCGCACCGACGGCTCCGGCGCGTCGGAGGAGATCTTCACCGCGTCTTCGTCGCCGGCCGACGTCCGTGGCGCCGTCGTGCTCTCCCCGGACCGCCGCACCCTCGCCGTCGACTCGACACGCGACGAGGACGGCGGGATCCACCTCATCGATATCGCGAGCGGCGCCGCGGTCGAGCTCAGCACCGCGTCGAGCGCCGACGCCTTCGCGTTTACGTCGGACAGCCGGCGACTGATCGCCGCCGAGACGGACCGCGTGGTCGTTTTCGACCGCACCGGCGCCGAGCTCGGCAGCTACGCGCTGCCGGCCTCGACCTACCCGGCGAGCCTCAGCGGCTTCGGCCTCAGCCCGAGCGAAATTCGGGACGTCGGCGCCTCGTCGGTCGGGAATCAGGTCGCCTTCCTCGTTGTGCACAACAACGGTGAGTCCTGCGGCGGCGACGGCGGCGGGGATGGCGGCGGCGACGGCGGCGGTGACGGCGGTGGCGACGGCGGTGGCGACGGCGGCGGCGACGGCGGCGGTGACGGCGGCGGTGACGGCGGCGGTGACGGCGGTGGCTTCGGCGACGGTGGCGCCGTCGTGCTCAACGTCGGCGGTCCGGTCTCGGCCCTCGAAATCGTCTGGCTCGACCTCGACACCGGCGACGTCACTTCCGTCGGCTGGGGCGAAGCGGCGTTCGGCAGCTGCGGCTTCGGACCCGAAGGAGAGGGTCAGCAAGGGCCGGAAGACGCCGCGCCCAAGGTCGCGGAGCGCCCGGTCCCCGAGCTCGGAGCCCTGCAGTGGCCGCCGGGCGACGAAGCGTTGCTGACCACCTCAGACAGTTTCTGGTCCCAGGAAGCCTGGGCCGCCTTCCTCGGCGAAGGCGATCCGACCCTCGACTGCTCCGTCGGCGGCGACGGCGATTTCATCCCGGGCTGCCTCGAAGATGACGAGAATCGCTGGCTGCGCTTCCTGGAGAGCTTCTCCAACCGCCGCCTGGACCGCTTCACGCCGTCGGGTCGCCTGATGCTTTTCCTGTCCGACCGCGACACCGATGATCCCGCGAGCGCGTGCAACGGCTTCGGCGATACCGACGCTTTCCTGATGCGCTCGCTGATGAACTTGACGGCGGACCTGCGCATCCGCCGGTCGGTGGATCCCACCAACGTGCTGCTCGACGGCACCGCCGCCGACCTGCACTTCAGCGCCTACCAGCTGGAGTACTCGGACGCGGACGGGCCGGAGGACTGGCGCGCCATCGCGCCGCCGTCCGGACGTCAGGTCTTCGACGAGCTCTTCCAGACCTGGGTGCCGCCGGGGCCCGGCAACTGGCTGGTCCGGCTGACGGTCACGGACCTCGCCGGCAACAGCCGACGGACGGTGCGTCGTGTGTCCACCGCCGGCTTCCCGAGCCTCACCGACGTCTATTTGACGCCGGAACTTTTCTCGCCGAATTTCGACGGCTTGATCGATACCACCGCCATCCACTACCGCGCCCTGGAGCCGGTGAACGTGGACGTCACGATCGAAGATCAAGCGGGGCAGCTGGTGGCGCTGCTCGAACAGTCGGCGCCGGCCCCCGGCGATTACCAGATCGCCTGGGACGGCCGCGGCCTCGACGGCCGGGTGGTGCCGGACGGCTTCTACACCGTGCGCCTGGAGGGCCACGAGATGTCCGTCGAGGTCGACACGACGCCGGTGAGCGTCGGCTTCCTCTACGAAGAGCCCTATCGCGTCTTCGACGGCCCCTTCGGCCCCGAGCCGCGCCTGCTGCCGACCCTGAGCTATAGCGTCAGCACGACCCGGCCCGAAGAGATCGAGATCCTGGAAGAGGTCGTGGAGCGGGGCCTCGGCCCGGTGCCGGCGCTGTGGGACGCTTTCCCGCGCTTCGGCGGCGATAACCGGTCGGACGACCTGACCCTCGCCGAATACACCGGCGCGACCTTCCGGGTCCGCGTGCGTGACAACGCCGAGAACCTGACCGTCGAATCGTCGCCGTTCACGGTGGAGAAACTCATGCTCTGGGACTTCGGTGAGCACCGCGATCCCGAGGGCGAAGTGCGGACGCTCTCCGTGCACCCCGGCATCCTGGGCCTGATCGGCCAGCAGGGTGACGTGTCCATCGACGCGACGCACCGCTCCCGCTCGGGCGTCATTCGGTTCCGCGTCGCGGAATCGATCATCGACGACCTCGCGTCCGTCGCCGTGGAGTACCGGGCGGTCGGCGCCCAGTCGTGGATCCGGGTGCCGGTGAGCCAGATCGTCGAGCCCGGCACGGACGTCGCCCTGGGGGTGCCCTCGCCCGAGCTCTTCGAGGTGATCTGGGACACCTCGGCGGAGACCGACGGCTTCACCCGCTTCGTCCGCATCGTGGCCGTCGACGCCGGGGGCGTCGAGCACTTCACCACCGGCGCCTTGCTGGTGCAGGAGCCGGTCTTCCAGTGCGACGAGATCGACCTCAACGGCCGGCTGAATCTCGCGTTGCTCGCGGAGCAAGAGGCCGACGGCTGCCATGATTGGCCCGGGATCTTCCAGAACGTGCTCTCGATCCTCGAGAACACGGGCGTGGATCCTGACCTGATGCCGGTGATTTGGGCGGTTGAGACGGTGCCCGGCGCGCTCTCCGACGCCGAGCTGATCCTGCGCAGCCCGCAGCCGGACCGCGATGATCTCGACCCCAACTACGCCGTTTGGCGCACGGCGCCGCTCCTCGGCCAAACCGACGGCGTGCTGCTTTTCCTCCCCGACCCGGAACCGACGCCGTGTTCGAGCTACCAAACTCGTATCTCCGCCCTGACGCCCCCCGAGCTAGATCCGGAGACCGGCGTCCTCGAGCCGCGGGAAATCTCCGACTCGTCGTCTTTCCTCTTCCAGTGTCTCGAAGTGTCGGCCCAGTTCACCGTCCGGGGCGCGGACGCCTGCGGCGGTTCGCCGAGCGGCCTGGTGGACGTCGAGCTGGTGCCCTCCGATCTGACCGGCGACAACCAGCTGGCGTCGCTGCGCCTGCTCCGCGCGCTTGACGGCGGCGCCGTCGAAGAGCTCTTCCGCGTCGACGCGCCGGTCTCAGGCGCCGTCTACGACTACCTCCTGGACCTCAATCCCTACGATGAAGGGGCTGAGCAGCTCTTCCTCGAAGTGGTCAACGCCACAGGCGACCGACGCGCCGAGCCCCTCGACCTCAATATCGACCGCACGGCGCCGGTGATCGACATCACCTTCCCCGAAGAAGGGTCCGTGGTCTGCGGCTTTGACGGCGAGCTCGATATCCGCGGCACGGTCTTCGAAGCCGTCGCCGTGCCGACGTCGCTCGCCGTCCCCGATACGGCGCTCTTTTCGCTGCTCGCCGGCGGCGCCCCGGTGGGCGCTCCGGCGGCGACGCTCGAGTCCATCGACGGACCGCCGGTGTCTCCGAATCTCTTCTTCGACCAGAGCACCGCGGTCGACGGCGGCTACCAGATCGACGGCCGGATCGGCCGGATCCGCAACTTCTCGGGCCCGGTCCAGCTCGCCTTTAAGGCCTGGGACGCCGGCGGCCAGCTCGCCTGCATGGAGCGGAGCTTCACCGTCGACGCGTCGGTGCCGCCGGTGAGCCTGGTCCCTGGGGCGACGCCCTTCTCGCCGAACGGCGACAATATCCTCGACACCACGACCGTCGGCTACGCCCTGCCCGAGACGGTGCAGCTCAATGTTTTCGTGGTGCCGGCGAAGCTCGTCAGCCTCTTCGGCATCCAATTCTGCGTCGAAGACGGCGAGGCCCTGCGCACGCTGGTCCAGGACCAGACCGCCGTCGCCGACGGCGCGGTGACCTGGGACGGCCGCACCGACGGCGGCGCCCTCGTCGCCGACGGTCACTACCTGATCACCTTCGCCAACGCCGACGCGTGCGGCAACACCAACCGCCGGACGGCCTGCGTCGAGGTCGACACCGTGGCGCCGCCCATCGACATCCTGTCGCCGGACTTGGCGGATACGGACCTGCCGGTGATCGTGCCGGTGCTCTACGAGCGGGCCGAACAGAACTTCCTCGAATTGTCCTTCGGCGCCAGCCACGACCCCACCGGCTGGCAGTCCCTGGGCGCCTGCGAGGACTGGCAGCTGAATCCGTGCCGCAGCTCGTGGAATACCTTCGGCCTCGAAGGAGACTACACCCTGCGGCTGCGGGCGACGGACGAAGCCGGCAACGCCTCTGAGGCGCGCGAGCCGATCACCTTGCCGGTGCGCGAGGACCTGATCACCTACTTCGAGGCCCAGCCCGAGCTCTTCTCGCCCAACGGTGACGGCCGGCGAGATGAAGAGAATCTCCGCTTCGGCCTGCTCCAAGAAGCCGACATCGAGCTGAAGATCGAGGCCGAAGACGGCACGCCGATCGCCACCGTCGCGGAGGAGCGCCTCGCCGACGGCGGCTGGGTCCGTCCGTGGGACGGCCAGACCGACGGAGATGAGCCGGCCCCCGACGGGCTCTACTTCGCCGAGCTGCGCGCCGTGCTCTCGAGCGACCCCAACTTTTCCCAGGACGCCCGGGTCAGCTTCCTGCTCGACCGCACGCCGCCGACCTTGGACGTCACCGCGCCCCTGGACGGCGGCTTCATCCGCGGCGACGACGGCGTCTTCGGCACCGTCGCCGACGTCCACCTGGTGGGCTGGACCGTGGAGCTCGCCGTCGATGGCCCGGCGCCGATTTATACCGCCATCGGCGATGGCACCGAGGAGCGTACCGGCGCCTACCTGGCGCCCCTGGCCGAGCTCGGCGAGATCCTGCCCGACGGCGACTACCTGCTGCGCTCGACGGCGCTGGACGCCGCCGAGTCTGTCAGCGAAATCAACCATCGCTTCACGGTCGACAATCTGCCGCCCGAAGCGGAGCTGCTGGGCCCGCCGGCGGGCGCGGTGCGCGGCGCTATCCAGGGCGAGGTCGAGATCCTCGGCCGCGTCACCGACCTCCACCTCGACAGCTGGCGCCTGGACGTGGGCCCCGGCACGGACCCCGCCGACGGCACCTGGAGCGAGCTCGCCGCCGGCGCCGCCGACGGGCCGCCCTCGGACCTGCTGGCGTCGTGGAATCTCTCCGCCGTGATCGACGGGCCTTACACCCTGCGCCTGCGCGGCGAGGACGCCGCCGGCAACGTCGGCGAAGTGCGCCAGGCCCTGGTGGTCGACAATACGCCGCCGACCGCGGCCTTGACCCAACCCGCGGCGGAGTCTTTCGTCACGGGTCCGACGTCGATCCTCGGCACGGCCAGTGACCTCCACCTGGTGGACTACCGCGTCGAGCTCGCCAGTCTCGACGGCGGCATCGGCCCGTTCCTCGAGGTCGGCTTCCAGGTCACGCCGGTCACCGACGGCCTGCTGCTCGCCTGGAACGCCCTGCCGCCGGACGGGCGCTACCAGCTCCGCGTCACCGCCCGCGACCAGCCGGGCCACGCGTCGATCGCCGAGCATGCGGTGACCGTCGATACGACGCCGCCGGCGACCCCGATCGACCTCCGGGCGACCCTCGAGTCCGCCGCCGACGCCCGGCTCACCTGGAACGCGGTGCCGAGCGCCGACCTCGCCGGCTACCGCGTCGAGCGGGCGGGCCAGGCCCTGCCCGGCCTGGTGGCGCCGTCGGCGTCGCCGAGCTTCCTCGACCCGGGTCTCGCCGAAGGCACCTACGTTTATCGGGTCATCGCCGTCGACCTCGCCGGGCTCGACAGCGAGCGCTCGAACGACGCCCAGGTCACCGTCGACACCACGGCCCCCGACGCCGATATCTCGTCGCCGGTCGCCGACGCCCGGGTCAGCGGCCTGGTCGAAGTCATCGGCACGGCGTGGAGCCAGCAGGACTTCCGCGAATACCGCCTGCTCGCCGAGCGCGTCGACGGACCGCCGTCGACGGAGACCCTGCGCACCTCGCCGCTGGCGGTGCGGGCCGACGTGCTCGGCACCTTCTCCACGCTGGGCAAGCCCGACGGCGCCCGCTTCCGCCTGCGCGTCGAGGCGGAGGACGTGCGCGGCAATATCGCCGTCGATAGCGTCGAAGTCATCGTCGATAACGAGGCCCCCGACGCGCCGCTCGGCCTGACGGCCACAGTCCAGGGCGGCGACGACGTCATCGTCACGTGGACCGCCTCGAGCTCCCCGGACCTGCTCGGCTACCTGCTCTACCGCGACGGTCGCCTGGCCAACGCCGACGGCGCCGTGGTCGGCGAGCTGACGCCCTTCGTGTTGACCTCCACGGCCTACCTCGACGAGTCCCTGGCCGACGGCACCTACACCTACGTGGTCTACGCCATCGACCGGGCGTCAAACCTCAGCGATCCGTCGAACGACGACGACGCCACCATCGAGACCTCGCCACCGCGGGCGACGGTGGTCGCGCCGGGTGACGGTGACACCTTCGAAACCGAAATCTTCGTCGAGGCGGAGAGCCAGGATCAGGACGTCGCCAGCGTGCAATTCCAGTTCCGCACGGGCGCCGGCGCCTGGACGGACCTCGGCGCCGCCGATACGGATTTCCCCTGGGGCGTGCCGCTCGATCCGGACGCGCTCGGTTTGGCCTTCGGCGACGTCGACCTGCGCGCCGTGGCGACCGATACGTCGGCGAAGGTCGATCCGGCGCCGCCGGCGATCACGGCCACCTACGACGACATCACGCCGCCGGACATCGTGCTTTCCGTGGCGACGCAGGTCGCCGGCGGCGACGTCACCGTCACCTGGGCCGCGGACGAGATCGAGCCCACCCTCGACGGCTACCACGTCTACCGCTCGCCCGGCGGGCGCTTGACCCCAGCGCCGATCGACGCCACCACCTACCTGGACCCGGCCCTCGGCGACGGCCTCTATGAGTATTGGGTGACCGCCGTCGACGCCGTGGGCAACGAGTCGGGCCAAAGTGAGCGCGCCCAGGCCCTGGTCTTCACCCCGGACCTCCGCCAGCCGTGGACGCCGACCCCGGTCCTCGACGCGACGGTGTCGGGCCTCGGCGAGCCCGGGTACCAAGCGAGCGCCACGGTCAGCGGCGGCTCGCCGTCGACCGCGGGTCCCGTCGATCCGGACGCCGGGGGCTACTTCCAGCTACCGATCACCCTCGCCCTCGGTGCGAATACCGCCACGGTCGAGCTCCAGGATCCGTTGCCCAATCGCTCGAAGGCCGCCGCGGTCACGGTCACCTCCGACGCGCCACCGTCCGCCCCCGCGGGCCTCTCCCTGGCCGCGACCGACTTCGATTTGACCCTGGACTGGCTGCCCAACCCCGAGTTGGACATCCTCGGCTACCGGCCGCTGCGCAACGGCGAGCCGGCGCTGCCGGACGTGGAGGTCGATGATTTCGACCACCTCGACGCCTCCAGCGAGCGCTTCTCCTCGACCCGCGTCGAGCGCGCCGTCGACGGCAGCATCCTCACCTACTGGGCGCCGTCGGGGGGCGACGGCCAGTGGATCGAAGTCGGCTGGCCCGGCCGCCGCCTGGTGAGCTCGGTGCTGCTGCGCTGGCGCAACACCGCGGGCACGGACTACATCCCGCGCCACTTCCGGCTGCAGGCGTGGAACGAAGACCTCGCCGCCTGGGTCGACCTGGTGGAGATCCGCGACAATACGCAGACCACCCACGACCTGCAGCTGCCGTGGCGCTACCGCACGGACCGGCTCCGGGTCCTGATCGATGAAACGGTGATCCGCTTCGGCTCGATCCGCGTCGGCCTTTACGAGATCGACGTCACCACCACGCCGATCGTGCCGGCGGCGCCGCAGCGCTTCGTCGACACGGTCCCGGACGGCAGCTACAGCTACCGGCTCACCGCCATCGACGTCCACGGCTTCGAGAGTGAGCTTTCCGACCCCGTCGGGCCGGTGGACGTCGGCGACGTCGAACCGCCGTCGCCGCCGGTGCTCGCCGCCCAGGTGATCAACGATTGGGATGTTGAGCTCACCTGGAGCGCCGTCGCCGACGCCGTCCGCTACGACCTCTACCGCGACGGCGTGAAGTTCGCGGAACATACGGACCTCGGCGAGCTGCGCCGGGTCGATCTGAGGCGACCGAACGGCACTTATGTCTACACGGTCCGCGCCCTCGACGCGGTGGGCAATGAAAGTGCGCCCTCGAACGAGGCCGCCGTCACCGTCAGCGTCGTGACGCCGGCGTCGCCGGCCCTGACGGTGGAAACCGCCGATTCCGAGCAGCTGCGCCTGCGGTGGACGCCGGGCGTCGGCCCGGATCCCTTCGGCTACCGCATCTTCCGCGCCCAGCAGACCGGAGGGCCCCACACCGAAATCGCCACCGTCGGCGACGAGGTCCAATACCTCGACGACGGCCTCGAGAACGGCACCGAATATTTCTACGTCATCGAAGCTTTCGACCAGGCCGGCAATGCCGGGCCGGCCTCGAACGAAGCCAGCGGTATCCCGGTTGGCACCGTCGACGTGGCGGTCATCACCCTGCATGACCCGACGATTCCGGGCCGGGTCTACGTCACGGAAGAGTCCACCGTCACCCTCGCCGGACGCAGCGCCCCGGGCGAGGCCATCAGCCTGCGGCGCGGCGGCGTCGAAGTGGCCACCGCCACGGCCCGCTCGAGCTCCCAGGTCGTGGGCGTGCCGAGCAATGTCTCCACGGGCTTCCTGGCGGCGACGCCGGACGGACGCTACGCCTGGGGCAGCCGCGGCACCCAGCACCAGCTGATCGACTTCGAGGCGCAGACCGTGCGCACGTGGAACCTCGCCGAGGGGCAAGGCCGCTTTGATCGCACGGGCCGTTTCGTCTACGTCGCCGAGCAGCAAGGCGACGGCGCCCGCCTGGCGCGCGTGGACTTGGGCGACGATTCCACCGCGGTCCTCGACTCGGCGACCTGGTTCGCGGTGGCGGCGCCGTCCCCCGTCGCCGATACGGTCGCCGTGCTCGGCCAGCGCGGCGCCGACCGCGGCCTGTTTTTCTACGAGCCCGAGACCGATGTCTGGACGCTGGCGCAGGCGACCTCCGGCTCCGTCCTGGACCTCGACGAGCGCAGCCTGTCGTGGGCGTCGGACGGCTCCCGGGTGACCTGGGTGCAAGCGGGAGAAGGCGGCGGCGTCTTCGTCTACCACCTCGGCTCGGGCAGCACTCAGCGCATCGCCGACGAGCCGCCCTGGGGCGTGCCGCTCTTCTCGCCTGACGCGGGTCAGCTCGCGTTCATCGAGCCGTCCGGCGGCTTCGGGGCGAGCGTCGGCGCCTATAACTTCGACACCGACGCTTACACGACCCTGGTCAGCTACCCGCTGATCCGCTGGTTCGACTGGTCCCCCGACGGCCGGGCGATTCTCTTCCACGAGACCGGCGAAGGCACCTTCGTGCACGTCGAGGAGATCGGCTCCGGCACCAGCACGATCATCCACACCTCTTCGGATTTCTCCCGGTTCATCCACTGGACCCGTCGCGGCTACCTGGTGACCGTGGACTTCCCGTTCACCGCCACCCGCCTCGATCCGATCGGCCGTTTCCAGGCGGACGACGTGCCGCTGGAGGCCGGGGACAATGAGTTCACCGCCACCAGCTCGGAGGGCACCTCGGAGCCGATCGTCATCTCGACCGGCGTCGCCGCCGAGCTGTCCGACTTGACGGTGCAGCTGTCCGTGATCCCGGGCGCCCTCTTCTCGGGCGACGCGCTGCGCGCCACCGCCACCGTGCGCAACCTCAGTGCGGTTACCGTCGCCCCGGCGGCCGGCCTGCGCATGGCGCTCAACGGCCCCGACGGGCTGGTGGTGGAGCTCGCCGACGGTGAAGCGGTCGGCCCGCTCGCGCCCGGCGCCACCGCCGTCGTCGCCCGCGAGATCACGCTCAGCGGCGACGCCGGCGAGTACACGGTGGTCGCCGTCGTTGACCCCGACGGTGAGGTCGATGAATCGAGCGAGGCCAACAATGTCGACGTCGAAACGGTGCAGGTCGTCACCGCCAGCGGCCCGACCCTCGGCATCACCACCGACCGGCCGCTCTACGGCATCGAAGACGACGTCCAGGTGAGTGTCGAGGTCGTCGGCGGCACCGGTCTGTTCAGCGGTGAGCTCGAGATCTTCGTCGAGGACGACGCGGGCTTCCTGGTCGCTTTCCTCGACCGCCGTCCGGTGGACGGCCTCGGCGTCGGCGAGATTCGCCTCGAGACCGCCCTGTGGAATACCGGCCCGACCTTCGCCGGCACCTACCGCGTCCAGGCCCGCTTGAGCGACGGCGCCGCCGGCGCCGCGGGGCCGGACCTCGGCGCCTTCGCCGCCTTTGACATCGGCGGCTCGAGCGAGATGGTCGCGGATTTGGCGAGCGACTCCACCGTCTATCCCGTCGGCGCCCGGGTGCCGCTCACCGGCGCCTTCGCCTACGTCGCCGGCAACCAGCCCCTCGCCGATAGCTCCATCCGGCTGGCGGTCTTCGACGCGAGCGACTCCGAGGTCGCCGCCTGGGGTCAAGACCTCGGCCTGCTCCTGCCGGGCGCCGACGGCGGCCTGGTGCGCCTCTTCGAGAGCCTCGGCCAGTCGACCGGCGCCTACCGCGCCCGCTTCGAGGTGCGCCGCGGCGGCGACCTCGTGGCTCTCGCGGAGCTCCCCTTCACCCTGATCGAAGACGCCGCCGGGCTCGCGGGCACCGTCGTCGGTCCGGCGATCGCGCCCGAGGTCGGCGAGCCGATGGACGTGAGCTTCACCGTCCGACAGCTGGGCGGGGCGCCCAGCGCCCAGGCCCTGGTGCGACTGCGGGTGCTGCGGGCCGAGGACCTGTTGGAAGTGGCGACCCGGGACGTCGTGCTCACCCTCAGCGCCGGCGACTTGACCGGCGCCGAAGCGGTGGCCTCCGCCGCCTCCAGCGAGAGCTTCGACACCTCGGGCTTCGCCCTCGGCGACCACCTCGTGGTGCTTTCGGGGACCTTGCCGACGCCGACGCCGGTCTACCTGGAGCTGGACCGCACCACCGTCATCACCGTCGACCGCACGCCGCCCGCCGTCGCCGTGCTCGATCCGCCGGCGGGCGGTTTCCTGCCCCTGGACACGACCGCCTTGGTGGAGGCGCGGGATGCTCTTTCGTCCGTCGCCTCCGTCGAGCTCCAGGTCGACGCCGGGCCGTGGCTGCCGGCCAGCCTGCTGATCGAAGATCGTTTCGAGGGCCTGGTGGCCGGCCTCAGCGAGGGCCCCCACGTGCTGCGGGCGCGCGCCTTTGACGGCGCCGGCAACCTCGGCGTGAGCCCCGACGTCGATTTCATCGTCGACCTGACGCCGCCGGAGATCATCATCACCGGTGTCGTGGACGGCGGCAGCTACCCCGGCAGCGCGACGCCGGTGATCGACATCGTCGAGCTCCACCCGAGTTTCGACGCCGCCCAGCTCGACGGCCTCGGCTACCTCTCCGGCACCGAGGTGACGGGGGTCGGGGACCACACCCTCGTGGTGATCGCCGAAGACCAAGCCGGCAACCGCGCCCAGGCCGAGCTCACCTTCACCATCGAAGGCACCTCGCCGGCGCTGATCGCGCCGAAGACTGTCGCGTTGGTTGACGATGCGGGCGGCGACGGTGACGCCTCGCCGGGGGACGTGCTGGAGTACGTCGTGCGACTCGAAAATACCGGCAACGCCGCCGCCACCGGCGTCGTGCTGTCGGATCCGATCCCGGCCCACACCTCGCTGGTCGCCGGTTCCGCCGCGGTCAGCCAAGGCTCGATCACCGGACTCGATCCGCTCGCCGTCGCCTTCGGCGATATCGCCGACGGCTCGACGGCGACCCTCACCTTCCGCGTGCGCATCGACGACCCGCTCCCCGACGGCGTCTCGGAAGTCTCCAACCAGGCGACGGTCACCAGCGCCGAGCTCGCGGACGTGCTCTCGGATGATCCGGCGACCGCCGAGCCCGCGGACGCCACCCGCATCCCGGTGGTGCCGGGCGGCCCGCTGCCGGTGCTGTCGATCGCAGATACCGAGGTCACCGAAGGCGCCGCCGGCGCCGGCGTCGTCGCCACCTTTACCCTCAGCCTCGACGTCGCCGCTTCCGAGGTCGTCGAAGTGACGTTCACCACCGCCGACGACTCGGCGCTCGCCGGCGAGGACTATGTCGCCCAGTCGACGACGCTCCAGATCCCCATCGGCGACACCGAGCTCACGCATACCGTCGCCATCCTCGGTGACGACGTGCAGGAGCCGGCGGAGATTTTCCGGGCCACCCTCACTGCGCCGGTCGGCGCCACCCTCGGCGACGCCGAGGCTGAAGCCACGATCCTCGACGATGACGCGCCGCCCCTGCCGGCGCTGTCGATCGCCGATACTGAGGTCACGGAAGGGGCCGCCGGCGACGGCGTGGTGGCGACCTTCACGCTCACCCTCGACGCGCCGGCGTCCGAGGTGGTTGAAGTCACGTTCTCGACGGTCAACGGCTCGGCGCTCGGCGGCCAAGACTTCGTCGCCCAGGCGGCGACAACGCTGCAAATCCCCATCGGCGACACCGAGCTGCTGCACGACGTCGCGATCCTCGGCGACGACGTGGAAGAGGGCACCGAGATCTTCGGCGTCCAGATCCGCAACCCGGTCGGCGCGGTGCTGGGGGTCGGGGAGGCCCTGGGCGTGATCCTCGATGACGACGCCGCGCCGGATCCTCCCGTGCTGTCGATCGCTGATGTGGAAGTGAGCGAAGGGGCCGAGCGGCTCCAGGCCGGCGGCGCGGTCGCCACCTTCATCCTCAGTCTCGATCGCACCTCAGCGGATCCGGTGTCCGTCACCTTCCGCACCGTGGACGGAACGGCAGTCGCGGGCGAGGACTACGGAGCCGTCGACACCACCGTCGAGATCGCGCCCGGCGAGCTGTCGGCGAGCCAAGATGTGGCGATTTTGGACGACGAGGTCGCGGAGCCGACGGAATCCTTCTTCGCCACGCTGTCGGCGCCGTCGGGGGCGACCCTGGGCGACGCCGAGGCCGAAGCCACGATCCTCGACGACGACCCGCCGGGCACCGCCGACCTGATCGCCCTCAAGTGGGACGTCGTGCTCGACGGCGCCACCGGCCTGGTGAAAGAGCGGGCCGAGCTCGGCGATGTGATCGAGTACACGCTCACCCTCGAAAATGTGGGGGGCGCCGCGGCGGTAAACCTTTTCCTCGAAGACCGCATCCCGGACTTCACGGCCTTGGTGCCGGATTCGGTGTCGACATCCGCCGGCGAGTTCACGGCGCTTGAGCCCGTGCTGGTCGTCGAGCTCGATCAGCTGGACGCCGGCGCCGAGGTGGAAGTTCGCTTCCGGGTCCAGATCCGGGCCGAGCCCTGGACCATCGACGACGCGTCGATTTCCAACCAGGGTCTGTGGGCCGTCTCGGGCCTGAACTTCATCGTCACCGACGATCCGGAAACTTCGGATCCGGACGACGCCACGGTCACCGCCGTCGACACCGCGGGTGTCATCGATATCCCGACCCTGAGCCCGTGGGGCTTGGCGCTCTTGGCGCTGCTGGTCAGCGCCGCCGGACTGGTCGCCATGCGACGAAGGCGGCTCGCGCCGGTGCGGGTGAAGACCGGGCGGAGGATCGACCGATGATCGATCGACTCCATCAACGGCGGCACTTCTTTATGTCCTCGAAACTCCCCGGGAGTCGACCGACTATGGTCCCCATCGTGTCCCGAATCGCCGGCTTCGGCCTGCTTCTCGCTGCGTCGGCCGCCGGCCAGGCGCCGGCCCTTGAGGCCGCCTCGACGACCCAGGTCGGCGAAACCTACGTGCGACAGTGGCTCGCGGGGGAGGTCTCCCCGGAGCTGAAGTCGGCCCTCGGGGCTCGACCGCGGGCGTCGGAAAGGACGACCCGCGAGCCGTCGCCGGAGAAAAACCTCAGCGACGCCCTCGAAAGTTTGCGTCGGCGCTCCCGGAGCTCTTCCGGAGATGCCGAC
>JBCDKB010000082.1:0-23671 GCA_038747035.1 Acidobacteriota bacterium
CTTCGAACTCCTCGTCGACGCCGACGAGGCGCCGGAGCCGCTCCGCCTCCACGTCGAGCCCGAAGGGCCTTGGCAGGCGGTGCTCTGGGTGGTGGCGTACTACCGCGGTCCGGTCACGGTCCGCGGCGTCGAGGCCCGGGCCCTCGCGGACCTCGAGGCCGTCGGCGTCCATTCCGAGTCGCCCGGAGTGCCTCCGGCGGCGCGGACGGAGCGGATCATCGAGGTCGGGCCGTCGCCCGGCGCCGCCGCCCTCCGGGGTTCGGCGAGCGTGGTGAAGCGGGAGACGCTGAGGGTCGAGTTTCACTCGCTCGAATCGCGTCGGGTTCCGTAAACCTTGGCTAACCCGGTTGTCCCACGAGAAAACTGTTGCGAAACCGTAACTACCCAATATTGCAGCGTTTTGTGTCTTCCGCGCTCCTCGACGTACAGCAAGTACGCCTACGTCGCGCGTAAGACCCAAGCCTTGCACTACAAGGCATTTACAGCCTCTCACGACGATTTCCCGTGATCCAACCGGGCTAGCGGGTTCTTTCGGCCTCGAGCTCATGGCGTTCGAGGATCAGCTCAATGATGCTCGGCACCGAGTGCTCGTCGACGTCGATATAGCCATCGCTCGAGTAGAAGCCTTCGATGTCCTCTGGCGCTCCGTCGAGCCGGAAGATCATGATTCTGCTGTCTTCCCTTTTCTTGATGAGATCCTGGATCACCCGAAGCTCGACGCCGCACCACTCGCTTTGCTGGTAAGGCGCGGCGAGGAAGACGACGATCAGCTCCGACTGCTTGTGGTAGATGAACTCGAGATATTTCTTCGCGTTGGGTACCGCGAGCTCGGCCTGGTGGAAGTGGTCGTAGAAAACCCGGTCGCGCCCGACCCGTTGGGCTAAACCGCGGGCGATTTTTTCGATACCCCGGGCCCCGTGGCGATGGGTCCCTGGGAAAGAGAGCGCGATCTTGAAACGTCGGCGCCGGTGTGGCCCGCGCCGTATTTCCCGATCGAACGGCGGTAGATATCGATAGTGCTGGCCGGCCCTCAGCAACCATCCAGAGAATCGGAGGTAGTCAAAGAGCCGGTCGGCCAGGGCCGCGCTCGGCGCAGCCTCCCGGAACCGATTTTTCAGCGTGGAGCTCCGGAAAGGCACGGTGAGATCGAGGGAGGATTCGATCGCATCGATAGCCCAGGGGTCCCCGACGAGCCCTTCGAGGCGCTCTTTCCAGCCCGTGAATTTAACGATGATGCTGGGCGAATCCAGGGCCTCATCCAGATCATCACTGCGGATGACGGGATCGTCGGGGTCCTTGGCGGCCAGGATCTCAGTGCCGAGCAGGCAGAGTAAGTATGGCTGGCGGCCGGAGACGTCGAGCAGCCTCTCAAGGACCTCGGGGGACTCGAATCGCTTTCCGGCCTTGAGGAGCTGGCCCGCGAGCTGGCTGGCCGCAGCTTTTTCAAGTCCCATCACCTCGACCAGGTTGCCGAAGTTGTCGAAGGCCCCGTGGTGGGACGCCCGATAGAGGCGCCAGCCGCCAGCCAGCACGAAGCTGACGTTGTCGTTGGCGAGCTCCCGGAACTCGGTGAGCGTTTCTTTGAACGCCGCCTGTCGCTCCCGCGTCACCGCCCGATCCACCTCATCGATCAGAATCACCGGCCGCCACGAGGTGCGCCTTTCCGCCACCTTACGGCGGTGCCGATGCTCCCATAGGAGCCAGAGACGGTCGCGGAGGTCGCTTCCGGCGGTGTGGATAAAGTGGAAGTCGTATTGCCAGTTGTCGGCCTGGCGCTGGATCGCTTTGAGGAGACTGGTCTTTCCCTGCATCCTCTCGCCGAAGATCAGCGTGTCTTGGTGGAGACTCGGCTTGATCTTGGCGAGCTCTTTTGTGCGTCCGAAAAAAAGACGATCCGAGGTGACACCGCCGCCGACGTGAAAGAAACGCTTGTCGCCCATCGCCGAGGGTCCCTAGCGGTTCGCCGAACCGGTCAGTTCGGCGAGTCGGGTGTGCGGATCGTCCTCGAGCATCAACGAGCGATAGAGTGGGACCTGGTACGTGTACCGGGACGGCCCTGTTTTCCTCAAGATACAAGCGATACACAACTTCTCAAGGGTGTCGTCAAGAGATTCGATCTCGACGTCGATATCGAGATCATGCAGGGTGTTGATGAGCGTCGTGGTCGTGAATTCGTTCTGCTCTACGGTCGCATACACAACGATTTTTTCAAGGCGCGGCGACTCTTCGTTCAGCGTTCCAACCTGCAGGGCCTCGTGCATCTTTTGACTGGCGAAGGCGGCCTCGAGATCCGCGCTTTGGAGGATTCGGCTGTCGGGCCGCAGGCCTTTGATCATCTGATGGCACGCCGCCGCGATGAGATTCGGGCGCTGTCCAGTTTGTGTGATGAGGCGATCGACGAGATCGTCACTCTCGAATCGAATCTGGAGCAGTGCCATCGGCTCCTCGGCGAGGCTCCTGCACGCCTCGAGCTCGAGCTCCCCGACCGGTAGGCTTTCGCCGAAGTTCTTGAGTGGTGACTGGTAGTTACGCTGGGTCTCCCTATAGAGCGTCCAGTAACCGGCCAAGATAAAGTGGCACTTCCCTTCCTCACTGAGGGAGCGGAGGGTTTGGAGCGTTGGATAGCCATCCTCTTTATCGAGGCGAATGAAAGAGTCGGCTTCATCGAGGAGGAAAATAAAGCGTCGCCGATCTTTGTTGAAGAACTCCCTTAAATCCTTTTCCGTGGCCTTTTTTCTCCCGAGCCCGACCAGCTGCGCTAGGCGATCGAGGATGTCATCTTCACTTCCGAGCGTGGCGTAGTGGCAGGAGATGTCTTTCTCCGCGGCGAGCCGGCGCTTGATGGCCTGGAGCAATGACGATTTGCCGATCTTTCGAGTCCCGACGACGATGTAATTCGCCGGCCCGTTTTGGAGAATCTCGGTCAGAAAGTGCTGGCGCCCGAAGAACATGCTTTCTTTTTTGACACCTTGCTGGGACTGGTAGGGGGAGACATGGATCGACGCGACGTGATTGGCGATCACTTGCGCCAGCCGCTCCTGCGGCCGCGGTGACAAGAAAAGACCCGTGAGCTCCCGGCCGTCCGGGGCGACGAAGGGGTTTTCGGGGCCGGTTCGGAGCGCGAGTTCTTCTTGCGTTTCGATCGTGTCGGCGATCACCAGGGTGATGCGCTGGCTGCCTCTGCTGTGATCCTTCAACTGCTCAAGAATCTCGGGGGCCTCAAGACCGGCCGGCGGCAGGTGCAGCAAACATTCACTGAGACCGAGCGGAAAGTCTTCGCCGAGTTTGACTTTCCAAAAGCCGGCCTTTTCGTTTTGAGGGGCCGTCGAAAAAAGTCGACCGATCGTATTGGCCCGCGTCTTGGGATCTTCGATGAAGAGTGAAGAGGCTAAGCGGAGCGATTGAGGGTTCGCGCCGAGCTGGCGAAGCACGATCTCCAACTTCCGGGATCGCCGAAGCAGGGCGGCCGTTTTCGCGAGTTGATCGATCGGTATTTGCAGCAGCTCCTTCGGAGTGGTCACGATTTTCTTGACCGAAGGGTCGAGGATGAAGCGGAATAAGCTCACCCAAAGCAGCGTGAAGCCGCCGAGCAGGAAGCCTGCGAACGCGAGGGCGGCCGATACGAAAGAAGGGGTGTCACCGATCGTCTCAGTGAAAGTCCAGCGAAATGCAGGGTGTTGGAGACTCCAGATCTCAGTCTCAATCGTGTCTCTTTGGATGGAAAAATCAGGCGGTAGTGCGAGCTCGAGCCGGACGAGCTCGCCCGCGTCGATGGCTCCTTCTAGGGTCTTGGGGGGCAAAGAGATACCGCGGACCTTCGCTTGGATGAAGACACCCTTTTTCAATGGAATCGGTCCGTTGCGAAACTGAACTCGGAGGTTGAGTCGGGCGTCGTCGAGGCCCACTTCGAAGTCCTCGATCTTTGGAACGACCGAGGAGATATCGATCGGATCATCGAGTTTCCTTGACCCCGTCGCGGTCAACACCTCGAGGTCGACCTGGACCTTGAAGGCCTCGGGATTCTCCATTTGCCGGCAGGTAGAAATTTTGCCCGCGAGCTCGGTGGATTCCCCGGGCGGTAGAACTTGAAGCGTCGGCGGAGCGATAAAAATCGTGGGTCCGCCGGCCTTTCCTTCGGAGGCCCGGAGTCTGACCCAGTGGGCTGCACGGTCACCGTTATTTTTAACGGAGATCGCAATATGGCCCAAGCTACCGTTGCTTGGACCTGCCTTCGACACGACCTCGAAGGAGAGGTCCTCGACGGGCGCCGAGTCTGGTGGGGAAATTGGCCGAAGTTCTCCAGTGGGGCGACGTAGGAGCAGGGTGCCGTCGTCCTGACGGCGACAGAGTCCGTCCTCGGAGCATGCTGCCCAGGTGTCTCTCGCACCGCTCACCAGCCTCCATGCGTCTTTGAAACCCCCGCCTCGCCACTTCTGAACCGAGACCACCCCGTGCCCATCGGCCCACACCCGTCGGTCGCCGCCGAAGCTCAGGGTTGACATGACGGCTGAGTGCAGGGGTTGCGGCGGCAGCTGGTCGGCGAGGACCTCGCCCGATCCCGCAAACAGCAGGTAGGACCCGTCTCCCTTGATGGTGAGCATATTGGGCCCTTGGGCCATCAAGCCCCGGAGGGGTCCCGTTTCTTGGAGGATGACGGATGGCTCGCCGCCGTCCTGTGGCCACCGGTGCACGGTCCCGTTTCGGTGCGCGGAAAAAATGGCCTCGTCCGTGATGGCGATATGGTCGATCGAACTCCCCGCCACGTCTTCCAAGACGGAGGGTTTGCCGCCGGAGGCACTCCAACGGTGAATCTTGCCGACGTTGCTCGCTGCGACCAGTAGTCCCTGGGGGGAGAACTCGAGAGCTGAAATCGGAGACCGGCCGTTGGGAATGAGTTCGGTCGTCGCCGAGTCGTGGTTGGAAAGGCTGGCTCGGAGGACCTCGCCAGTGCGCAATCCGAAGGCGACTCTTTGACCTCCGGTCGCTATCGCCAAGCTTTCAACGGAACGCTCATCCATGCCTGCCGCGAGCTCTGTCCGACCGTCGGCGCGGAAGACCTCGGTCCCGGACTTGAGGTCCCAGACGGTGAGAAAGAAGGGCGAGCTCAGCAGGGCCAGGTGCCGACCGTCCCGAGAAACGGCGGTGAGACGAATCGAGCGGGCGTGCCCTTCCAAGGTCGTCACGAGCTCGGCGGTGTTGATGTCCCAGACTTTAAGCGTAGCGTCGGCGCTAGCCGTCGCCACCAGGCCTCCTTCGGGGGCTAGGGTCGCCGCCTGCACCGCCGAAGAGTGGTGAGCTTCTGGGGCGGTGAGGGTCCCTGTCGTGGTGTTTAAGAAATTAACTCGACCCTGACGCTCTCCGATAAGCAGGGTGATGCCGTCAGGCAGAAACGTGAGCGTTCGGATCGGGCCGAGTCCGCTGATGAGGGTTTTCGCTTGTGTCACCCCGGTCAGCGGCGCGATAAAGACGACTCCGTCCTGGTTGCTGAACGCGAGGAGGTCTTCGCCCCGGGAAAGGGTCAGCTCCGAGATGGATCCCCAAAGGCGTCCGATATATTTGCCCATGGGTTGCTCGGTTGCCGCGGATTGGGACTCGAAGCGGCTGAAAGCGATCTCATTGGTTGCGGCTGAAAAAATCTTCCCATCTTGAGGGTCCCAGGCGAGGGCGCGGATGGCGGTCGAATGCCGGGTGCTGCAAAGCGGCTCGGTTTCTTCGTCGCGCCACCGGCGCCAAGTGCAGAGCGTGCCGAGGGCGGTTCCCACGACGAGGGCGGGGTGATGGGCCTCTCCGCTTGGGAGAAAGAGCATGGCGGTGATGAGGTCGCCCTTCTGCTTGGGAATCCTCCAAGAAGCGACGGTTTCAGCGGTGGCGAGGTCTAGAATCGCGAGCTCACGGGTGGACGCCACCGCGGCAAACTCGGCGTCGATGGCGAAATGGCTCGCGCCGCGGAGGCCGACCGGGCGGCGCCAGACCTCGACTTGTGACCGCCAGTCCCAGGCCTGAAACCAGGTGTCGGTGGCGCTGATCAAGCGCCCTGAGGCATCCCAGCTCACGGCCTCAAAGGGGGCCCGCGGAGTGATCTCGAGGAATGGGTCGGTGGACGGCGGGGTCCGCTCCTCAATCGGCTCGGCCCCGGCGATCGAGGCGAAGCGCGCGAAGGCCAGTAGCAGTATTCCCATTCGATCGAGTCTCATAGAGAGTCTCCGAACTGTTGTGCAGACCCTACGTCTGTAGGATTTGAGGGGGGCTCAACTCAAGGCGTTTCTGCCTTTTTGGCGGGGCCTCTTGAAATCACATCAATGCCGGCGTTCTGAATCGTTTCTGAGCGCCACCGGAAGCTGGTGCCGTCCTGGGTGATGAGGTTTCGCCAAAAAAGGTTGCGTACGAGTGAAGAAGCAGGCCAGAAGCTAAACTGGCCCATGAGGCGGGGCGAGTAAAGAAAACTCAAGAGTTGGTCGATGGTGCCGTCATCCGTCTCGAAAGGAACGAAGAGGTGGTCGAACCAGCTTTGGAGGCTTTCCTCTTCATCCAATAGATCGAGTGCTGTACCTAGGTCCTGGGGACGGTGCCGCCGCAAGGCGCCTAGGGCTCGCATTGAAATGCCAGGGTGTCCTCCGTAACGATCGAGGATGGCCTGGGTGAGTTCCGCACTAAACGAGGCCGCAAACTTATTTTCGCGGTTCCAAGCGTCGAAATCGCGCGGGCCTAGTTCCGGAAAGAGCATCCAGTCGGCGTGGTTGAGGAATGAGAGTTCGCCCACCGTAACTTTCTGCCGCGCGAGGGTCTCGCCGCCGCTGACCACAACGAAGAAAGAACCGAGGGGCAGCTGCTCGACGAGGCCGCGGAGCACGATGGCGATGGCGTCTTGGTTCTGCTTGGACGCGTGCTCGAACCGGCTGATGAGCAGGCACACCTCGCCTTCCCGGTCGATCTTCTCAGTGAGGCAACGTTCCCAGTCGAACTGCCGCTCGACCTGTTCGAAACCGGCGCCGCACTGCCGACCGAGGTGCTGGAAGAGCTCTTCCAGTGAAACGTCGAGACTTCCCGGAGGGCTGACGGCCAGGACTCTACCTTCGCCGAATCGTTCGACGGCCCGCAGCCGGAGCTGATTGACGAAGATGCGCTGGGCCCTGCCTTGCTGGGCCAGCAAGAGTAGCGTCGGGTTGTCTTCGAGTTGTTCGAAGACTCGATTTTCTAGGCGATCAGGCGCTGACTCGAGGGACTCCTGCGGTGAGATGTCCGGCGCTTCCGCGGTGTCCGAGACCCCGCCGAGCCAGTGGACCAGCTCTCCGAATGCCTCTCGGCATTTGGCGGGGGAACGGTCAAAAACCAAGCTGCCGAAGGCTTCAACCACGCTAGGATCGATTTCCCCGAGGAATGCAGTGCGGCGGTCTGGACCGTCGGGTGTCAACTTCGAAACCCTTCGGAGCCACCCCGACTCGACGTCGAATTGGGTGGCGATTCGAAGGATATGGGTCGGCGTGGCTCCGGAGATATCGGCCTCGACGGTCGCTTCAGCTCGAAACGAGCCGACGGTATCCGCGACGTCTCGAGTCAGCGCTCGCTGGAGATTGGCAACAAAATCACTCGGAGCATGGTCTGACTGAATGAGAAGATAAACCACAATCCCCCTCCTGGCGTCCGGAGCCGGCCTTCAAGCTTCTATATGTCGAATACTCGCTGGCGTTATTCGATATATAGAAGCCGGTGGCTATTGCTCCTCGGCGTCGCCGAAGAGATCTGTGCATGTCGTGAGGGTTGAGAACTGACGTCCGCCTTCGACGACCTCTTGCTCAAAGATGAAAAAATTACCGACCTCGTGGGCCGGCAAGAGATGGAGCTGCGGTGCCTTGGTCGCCAACCTGACAGTGGCTTCCACTGTCGTCTGATTCCCGTCGATCACCAGGCGATCTAGTGTCCACGCTGCTCGCTTATTGACTCCATCGCCTTTGAGTGCTCGGCTCAGCAAAAGAAGCGAGTCGCCCTGGGCATGCAGGCTCCAAGGGCCTTCGTAGGCATCTAGTCGCTGCATCAAGAGCTTCCGGTCTTCCAGAGCAATCCACTGAGCCTCGGGATCCTTGAGATGCCTGCGCTCTCCTGGAATTCCCCAGAGACGCTCCGGGGGAAGGCCCGAGTCGGTATCGTATTGATAGAGTTCTGCGTGGCTGTCGAGTGCTAGGAAATAAATATTTTCATCAATTGCCGCCAAGAGGGGATTGCCGATGAGATAAAAGCTCGGGTTTCCGTGGGGTAGTATAATTTTCGTTGGGGAAATGCCCGCAGCTTCGTCTCGAGGCAGCGGAAGGTCGAAAAAGCCGAGTTGAAAACCGCTTCCATCGCGGAGCGAACTTACAGCACCATAGCCCACGAGGTGGCCGTTCGAAGTGACCCATCGATAAGGAGCCAGCAGACGGGTCTCTCCAGGGTTTCGACTACTCTTCTCTCCAAAAGACAGACCTGCCTGAAGGTCGAGGCTGCGGTTGTACCAATCCACGCGGAGGGAGTCGCCGTCACCGTAGACCTGGACAATCTCATTGTCGGCCTGGGTGAATGCGCGGTAAACCGTGCCTTTGCGTTCACCGTGCTTATCAGGTTGTTGGCCCTGGCCTTGCGAGCCGGCTCCGTCCATCGGCCTCGTCCTCACGCGAGCTTTACCGCTCTCCGTAGGAGCCGTGCTCAAACGCAAAAGATGGCGTTGGACATTGTCTAGAGCTATGATTTCGTTTAGCTCTGAGACCTCCACCGGCCAGTAAAGCGACTTGACGGGATTGTCGAACAGGCGTGTGACACAAGGAGACTCTGCAAAAATAGGAGTCACATTCGGCGCTAGGGCGAAGGCCACCGTAGAGATAGCTAGTGTGAAAGACCGAAGGATGATCATTGAGCTAGCCTCCCTCATTAGGTTCGCAGTTTCCGAAACCCGTTTGGCAGCCGGAGGCATGGTTGGGAGCCATGAAATCGAAGAATGTCTTGGCGCCCGACTTATCAACGCTAGCGGACTTCGCGCACGAGGTCTTTGATGACTTCGCTGCGGGTAAAGAATCCATTTCGAGGGATGTCGTGGAGTCCGGGTAGAGCAAGCTAGTGAATACCGACCAGTCGTCATCAGTGCCGTTCAAGTGGAGCTTGACGTCATGCTGATAAACCTGTCCCTCTACGCCGATAGAAGTATCTAGCGAGAGTTCCAGGTTGTGCGACTCCGCGTCGTCAGGAGCATCTTCATGTCCTCCCGCATGAAGTGGCGTTATCAAAAAGACTGCAAAAAGGAATGGAAAGTAAAGCCGAACAGAATGCATCAATCAATACCTCCTGAGTGCTCGCGTCGAGTCTGAGTCTGCGAGCGTCCAAACTACCCGCCGAATGACATCGGCGTGGAAAGTAAGGCCTAGGACTTTCCGGGCGGAAGACCTAGGCGGTGAGAAGTTGCGCCTAGGCGACGCCATCGCTCCAAAGTAAAGACATAGTTTGATCGGTTGGAAAACCGTCTGGCGCTCCGGTCGCCCCGGGATGTCGGGCGAAGCGAGGTCGGTACCGCCCCCACGTACGACCGGGGGAACGACATCGAGTTGAGTTTGTAGGTGCTTTAAAAGGCGGGCGAAGTTTAGGTGAGACGGGGGCGACAGTCAATGTGCCTCTGCCTAACGGCTTCTGGGGGACGTTTCGACGTGATGTCGAGATCAAGCGGATCGTCCGGGACTCAAGGTGCCCCAAAGGATCTGGTCGCCTGTCGGTCGTCTGAAGCTCGGTCAGTGGCGTCCGTCGGTGAGCTGTTCGTAAAGTCTCTGAGAATGGACTAACGACCACATTCGCACGATCTGCGGTTTTTTGCATTTTTTTCTCCGCGGGCCGAAGGCGGTGCGGGCGGCGTGCGGTCGACGGGGTGTGGACGTCGGCCACGACCGTGGTCTCTCCCAAACTGAAACTGAGATGTCAAAGCGGAACGCGTTGGGGGTGCGGACAGGGGAGCAGGCTGGGGGCTCAGGGCGAGCGCCGTGACGCCGGCATGCGTGTTCGCACTAAAGATCGCGCAGAGGAGCCTGGAAAAGTCTCACGGCCCGTCTCTCGAGGGACGGAATGCCGCGCCTGTGGCTTGAGCAACTCCAGGCTTTGGGATTATACCCTACAACCCTTAGCGCCGCCGGTGACGCCGCAGGTGGACGAGCCAGGCGCCGTCGCCGCCGAGCTCTTTGGGGGCGGTTTCGACGTCTCGGACCCAGGTCTTGCCTTGGTTGCGCATCCACGCTCCGACCTTGCGGCGGAGGACCGGCACGCCGCCGGGGGAGCGGTGGCCGCGGCCGGTGATGACAAGCGCGCGGCGACGGTCGGCGGCGGTGGACTGGATGAGGAAGCGCTCGAGCCGGGCGAGGGCTTCCTCGAAGGAGTGGCCGTGGAGGTCGAGGCGCACGATCTCTCGTTTCTTTTTGCCGACCTCGGCCGGGCTGGGCGGCTCGGTCTTGTCGGCCAGGGCTCGGTCCGAGAGGGCCGGCCAGCTGCCGGAAGCGTCGTAGAAGGCCATGGCTTCTTCGAACTCGGTGTCTTCGTCCTCGAGGGCCCCGGATCGATCCGGATCCGGCGGCGCCTCCTTCTTGGGGCGACGATTCCTAGCCACGCCGAGGAGTCCCGGGGTCGGGCGCGTCGACTTTTCGGCCGGCGTCGGAGATGATGGCGGGGCTTCGTCGGCCCGGGGCGGGGTCCCTCTGCGGCCCGCCGCGACCCGCCACCGCCGTCCCGTTGGGCACGGCCTGACTGGACAAGGCCTGCCTGGATAAGGCCTGACATCCCGGGGAATCGCCCCCCGGGTCCGCTACCGAGGACCTGCCATGACCGTCTACGAGAATCTCTTCATCGGTATCGCCGGCATGATCGGCGCCGGCAAGTCGACCTTGGCCACCGCGCTCGCCGAGCACCTGAATATCGACGTCTACTATGAGCCGGTGGAAGACAATGCCTACCTGGAAGATTTCTACCGCGACACGTCGCGCTACGCCTTCGCCACGCAGATCTACCTTTTGAATCGTCGATTCCAGCAGCACCAGGAAATCATATGGCGGAGCCGATCGGCGGTCCAGGATCGGACGATCTACGAGGACTCCATTTTCGCCAAGATGCTGGCGGAAACCGGCTTGATGGATCGTCGCGATTACGACACCTACCAGCAGCTCTTCCGGCACATGTCGAATTTCATGTGCAAGCCGAATCTGATCGTTTACCTCGACGTGAGCCCGGAACGCTCGATGGAGCGCATCCGCCAGCGCGGGCGCGGCATGGAGAATGCCATTACCGTCGAGTACCTCACGGCGCTCTACCAGGGCTATGAGGATTTTGTGACGTCGATCGCCAAAGTGATCCCGGTGATCCGCGTCGACTACGACCGCTTCGCCACCGCCGACGAGATGGCCCAGGTCATCGAGCGGGAGTACCTCGATCACAACTTCTTGCGCGAAGCCGTCCGCTTCGACCCCGCCCGCACGTAGCGGCCACGCCCTAGCGACCGTCCTCGGATTTCACGGCTTCGGCGGCCCGTCGCAGCACATCGCGGAACCACGCCTCTTCCCGGGCGCTGTCCGTCCGCGGATGCCAGAGCATCGATAGGGCATAGTCCTGGACCGGGAGCGGCGTCGGCAGCACCGTCAGGTCAAAGCGCGCTGCGGTCGCCTCGACGAATCGGCGTGAGACGGTCAGCAGCGCGTCGCTCTCGGCGACCAGCCAAAGGGCTGAAAGAAAATTGGGACGCGTGCGGGCCACCCGGCGGCGGAGGCCTTGCTTCTCGAGCAGCTCGTCGATCGGCCCCGTCGGCGTGCCTCCGGGCGCGACCAGCACATGCTGCTCGGCGAGGTAGGCCTCGAGGGACAGGTCGGGACCTGGGATGCGGGGATGATTGAAACGGGCGACGGTGACGTGCCTGTCTTCGAAGAGGGGGCGCACCTGCATTTCCGGCGGCGTCGACGTGACGACCCGAATCGCCACGTCGACGGCCCCAGAACGCAGCTGGTCCATCATTTCGGGAAGGACCGGGCACACATAGATGTCGACGCCGGGGGCTTCTTCTGCGAGGAGTCGCTCCACGTGGGGTAGCAGGATCGTCGAGATGTGGTCCGTACACACGATTCTGAAGGCGCGCCGCAGCGTGCCGGCAGAGAACGATTCGGGGTCCGCGAGCAGGTCTCGGGTTTGGTGGAGAAGCGCCCGCACCGGCTCCGCGAGGGCCTCCGCGCGCGGCGTCGCGACCAGGCCGCGTCCCGCGCGAACGAGCAGGTCGTCTCCGATCAATTTTCGGATCCGGCGCAGCTTGTGGCTCATGGCCGGCGGCGTGATGTGGAGGCGCCTCGCCGCGCCTCGAACGGAACGGAGCTCCAGGAGCGCATCCAGGGCGACAAGCAGGTTGAGATCGACTGCGTTGAGGTCTCTCATTGTTAAATGTCGTGCATCTTTTGAGTGAGATGATTGAACTGGACTGTAACACTCGGCGGCCGTACTGTCGTCGCGTCGGCGGCTATCCCGCCGCCGCTCACCTCGGAGACCGTCATGCAAGCCCCCGAGAAGAAGACTGTCCTGATCATTGCGTCCAACCCCGCCGAAGGCCCCCTCACCGGCTGGCCCATCGGTTTTTGGCTCGCCGAATTGACCCACCCTTATTCGGCTTTCATCGAAGCCGGTTACGACGTCGAGATTCGCAGTCCCGTCGGCGGCGCGCTTCAGGTAGACAGCTATTCCGACCCTGAGGATGAGAGCGGATACTCAGCCCACGATCTGCTTTCTTTGGGATTCAAGAAGTCGCCGGCCCACGCCGCGCTCCTTGAAGACACGGCCAGCATCGAGGGTGTGGACATCGACGACTACGATGCGATTCTGCTCGCCGGCGGGCAGTCGCCGATGGTGACCTTCATCGACAATCAGGCCCTGCACGCCCTCGTCGTTTCCTTCTTCGAAGCGGGCAAGCCGACGGCTTTGCTCTGCCACGGCACCTGCGCCCTGCTCAAGGCGAGGCGATCGACCGGCGAGCTGTTGGTGGCGGGGAAGACCTGGACCGGCTTTTCCGACGAGGAGGAGCAGGGGGTCGAGGCGACCGTCGGGCAGCGAGTCCAGCCTT
This sequence comes from Acidobacteriota bacterium, assembly GCA_038747035.1. Taxonomy (GTDB): domain Bacteria; phylum Acidobacteriota; class Thermoanaerobaculia; order Multivoradales; family J023; genus JAUIJL01. The sequence continues at coordinate 13,091 of JBCDKB010000082.1, forward strand.
TCTGGATCGAGACGGAGGCGCGTGCGTTGCCGAACACAACCTTCGTTGTCGCTCCGGCGTGGTCGCCCTTTGCCGTTCGAGATGGACACCTCATCACCGGCCAGCAGCAGAATTCTGGGCGGGTCGCCGCGGAGCTGGTGATCGAGGCCCTCTCGGGAGTTCCTGCGGCGGTGCCGACGACGCGCGGAGCTTGAGTCCGAAGATCCGCGCGACGTGGCCCCTCGGCCGACGGCGCCGGGGGCTACCGCTTCGGTTCGCCGGTTCGGATGTGTTCGAGCACCGCGTCGACCGCGGCGTCGCGTCCGTCCCGCAAGTCGGCGAAGCGTTCGGGGACCTCGAGCTCCGGCTTGAAGCTGCCGACGGCGAGGTTTAATTTGGAGCGTTTGATTTCGCAGCGCGAGCGGTCGTGACAGCCGTCGGCGAGGTCGTGGTAGCCCGTGGAGTAGAGCAGCGCCCAGCCGGCGGCGGGCAGGGTCATCGGGCCTTTCGACTCCGCCCAGAACTGCTCCCGGTCGCCGGCCAGGCTGCCGACGACGGTGGTGCGGCCGGGCTCGGCCCACTTGGGAAAGAAGGCGGTGTAGAGACCGGCGCTAAAAGTCGCGCCTGACGTGAGCGTGTAGACGTGGCCGTCCTTCGGCAGCCAGCGGTGGAGGCGCCGGGCGAAGTCCGCGGTCTTCATCAAGTTGCCGCCGACGTTGTGGCGCTGGTCCCAGATGATGTGGCTGGGCCGGTCGGCTTCGAATCGTCGCTTGAGCGTCTTGAGGAAGGCCTTGAGGTCGGACGTAGAGTTCGAGTTATTCGCCCGGAACTGGACGTGGGCGACGCCGAGGTCTGCAAGGTAGCGATAGCGGAAGAGTTGCCGGGGCTCGTCGAAGGCCCAAGGGATGTCGCCGTCTGGTCGGAGCCAGGTCTTCCAGGGGGTGTGCTCCCTGGGCAGCGGGTCCGGGTGCAGCTGGTGCCTGGGGTAGGAGGCGGGGTGGCGCTCTTCGGTTTCGTACGGACTGAGCGTGACCTCGCGGCTTTGCGCGCCGGGGCCCGCGGGGATGACCTCGATCGTCAAGCGTTTCGGATCCGGTGAGGCACCGATGGCGTGGAGGACGGCAGGGGAGAGAAGCCATTCAGTGTGGTTGAGGGCTCGAAAGGACTCGGGGGGGCCGCCGACGTAGGAGGCCAAGACGGCGGGCCAGTCCTCCGGCGACCGTCCGGCGAGGGACACGATCCGGGCGCCGAGCAGATCCCCATGCTCGCCGGTCGCGCGGATGATGTGGAGGCCGTCTTCAAACCAGTAGGTTCGGATCGGCAGCAGGCCGAAGTCGTCGTAGATGGGGAGAACGGAAAGGGCCGTGTGGCCGTTGTCCGCCAGGGCCATGAGGGCCGCGAGGCGCACGTAGAAGTCGATGGGCGTGAGTCCGTCGGCTTCGGCGGATAGAGAGTCGAGGGCCCGGCCGGCGGCGGCTTTCGCTCCGGCGGGCCAGCTCTGCTCAATGTCGAGCCAGCGCTCGACACAGGCGAGGTCGGCGGCCCGTCCGTCGGCCCGGTCGAGGTCTCCGCAGAGGTCGTCCCCATGGAGTGGTTGAAGTGCCGGCAGCAGAAGGGCGAAGAAGGCAGCGGGGACGAGAAGGCGCGGTGAGAACGGCATGGTACGTCCTTGGGAATGGGAGTGGAGCGGAAGAAGTGGGGGAGCGGCATCAACTACGACGGCCTGACTCGAAGGTTCTGGCGTTGAAGCGGGGAAATTCCGTCGGAAGGATTGCTAAGATCCAAGCGCTTTGACCGGTCCTCTGGCCGGGATGGAACGCCAAGATGGGCTCTGCTCACGAAACCTGGACACATGGCTTGCGTCTCGCGGGGCGCTATGAGCTCGTGCGCGAGATCGGACGCGGCGGCCGCGGCGTGGTCTACCGGGCCAAAGATCCGGTGCTCGGCCGTGAGGTCGCCGTCAAGCTCGTGCCGCCGCTTAGCCTCGAGGCGGAGGCTGAAGCCCGATTCGCTCGGGAAGCGCGGCTCGTCGCCGGCATGGACCACCCGGCCATCGTACCGGTGCACGACTTCGGCAGCCACGACGACACTCTCTTTTTCGTCATGCCGCTGGTGGAAGGTCAGACCCTGCGCGAACGGCTCGACCACTCGCCGCCGAGCCTCGGTGAGGTCTTGGGCCTCGGCATCCAGGTCGCCGACGCCCTGGACTACAGCCACGGGCGCGGCGTGGTGCACCGCGACATCAAGCCCGAGAATGTGATGACCGAGAGCGGCCCCAAGCGGCTGCGGGCGCGGGTGATGGACTTCGGCCTCGCGCACCAGGAAAGCAGTCGTCGACTCACGCGAACCGGCAACCTTCCGGGGACGCTTTCCTACTTGAGCCCCGAGCAGGTCGCCGGCACGTCGGTCGACGGCCGTGCGGATCTCTATTCGCTCGGCGTCGTGCTCTACGAGTGTCTGCTGGGCGTCGTGCCGTTCTCCGGGCCGCTCTACTCCGTGCTCTACCGGATCGTGCACGAGCCGGCGGCGTCGCCGACGTCGCTCGAGGTGGAGCTCCCCGAGGACCTGGAGGCCTGGCTGATGGCGTGCCTCGCGAAAGCGCCGGAGGAGCGGCCGGCGAGCGCGGGGGAGCTCGCCGAAGGTCTGCGGGTGATCGCGGGTCGACTCGGCCGGGACGGCGACGGCGTCAAGGTCGCCCGGCCGCCGCGGCTGCGTCCGGCGGTTTCTTCCCAGCCCCAGCTGGTCGGTCGGGCGAAACAGTCGGCCTCGATCGGGCGTCGGCTCGACCGCGCGTTCGCCGGCGAATGCCAGATGATCCTGGTCTCCGGCGACGCCGGGATCGGCAAGAGCCGGCTGCTCCGGGAAGTCGAGGTCTGGGCCAAGGGCCGTTCGGCGGCGGTGCTGTGGGGCTACGGCGCCGGCTATGCGGCGGATCGCGAGACCCGGCTGCCGTACCAAGCTTTCGCCGATATCGTGCACGAACACTTCAGAGCCAGTCGACAGTCGTCGTCGAGCACGTCATCACTCAAGCCGGTGGATCTCTCGGATCTGATTCCGGAGCTCCTATCGCTCTTCCCGCAGCTCGGCGAAGTGCCGGAGCTGTCCGGCGTGAGCTTGCCGTCGATGCCGGAAGTGGCGGGGCAGGCGGCGGTCTTCGAGCTGCTGGCGCGGACGGTCGCGCGCCTCGCCGGCGGTCGCGCCCTGGTGCTGCTGCTCGAACACCTGCACCTGGACGACGGTTCGGTGGGCGCGCTGGGCTACCTGCTGCGGCGCCTCGCGCCGGTGCCCTTGCTGATCGTCGGCAGCTACCGGCCGGCGGAGCTCGGCGCCTCGTCCCCTTTGCGGCGGCTCCACACCCAGCTGCGGGGGGATCCCCGCTACCTGTCGCTGCCGCTCGAGCCCTTCGACCTGCCCTCGACGACGGCGCTTCTCGAGCAGCGCCTGGGCGGGCGAAGCCTCGAGGCGCGAACCGCGAAGCGCCTCTTCGAGGTCACGGAAGGGAACCCGCTCTTCGCCGAAGAGACGCTGCGTTCGCTGCTGGAGCGGGGCCTGTTGGTGGACGGGAGCAGCGGCCTCAAGCTCGCGATCGATGAAGGGCTCCTTTCGGGTCCGCTGCCCGCCACCCTGCAGCAGGCGGCGGAGGCCCACCTCGGCCGCCTCGATGAAGAGATGTGGCCGGCGCTCGAAGCGGCGGCGGTCATCGGCCGGCGCTTCCCCTACGCCGACCTCGAGGACCTCTTCGACGACGCCGACGCCCTCGACGATGCGGTCGATCGATTGGTCGCCCTCGGGGTGCTTGAAGAAGACCGGCGCCAGCGCAAAGACGAGCTCCACTTCCCCAGCGCGGTGATGCGCGAAGTCGTGCTCCGCCGCCTGTCGAGGCGCCGCCGCCGGCGGCTCCATAGTCGTCACGCGGAAGCCCTCGAAAGCCGCTGGGCCGGGCGGTTGGAACGCGTCTACGCGCAGCTCGCCTACCACTTCGCCCAGGCCGACGACGGCCGCCGGGCCGTGCGCTTCGGCGCGCTGCTCGCCCGACGCGCCCTCGATTCTCGCAGCCCCGGAGACGCGGTGCGGGCGGCGACTACCGCCCTGGAGCTCATCGACGACGACGACGTGGAGAATCCGCTCGAGTCGGAGGCGGAGCTGCTCGAAGTGCTGGCCCGGGCCTACCTTTCCCAGGGAGATATCGACCGCGCCTGCCAGCGTGGCCTCGAAGCGCAGCGGGTCTTTCAGAAGGCCGGAGATCCGCGCAGGTCCGCTGCGGTGTGGCTATTCGTCGCCGAAGCGGCGTGGCAAGGCCGGCGGGTCGCCGACGCCAGACGCTGGAGCGAGCTCGGTATCGTTGAAGCGCGCAGTGACGGGGAGCCGCGGGTCCTCGTCCGGCTGCTGGAGCTCGGCGCGACGCTCGCGAATCTGCGGGGCGAACAAGAGCGCGCCCGCGTGTGGCTGGATGAGGCGGACGCCATCCAGGGGGGCGACGTCGTGACCTCCGAGCAAGTGCCCCTCGGCGGTGAGCTGCGCACGGCGATGGTGAGCCGCATCGAGCGGTTGGAGCCCGGCAATCTCGAGACGGACGAAGAGGCCGAGATCGCCGGTCTGATTTACGAAACGCTCGTCGTGTCCACGCCGGACGGCGGCCTGGCGCCCCACCTCTGCCGCCGCTGGCGGCGTTTGACGTCGGAAGTGGCCGCGGGAGGCGACCTCTTCGAGCTCGAGCTGCGGAACGATGTCGCTTTCTCGAGCGGCCGCCCGCTGCAGGCTCGGGACGTGGTCGACTCCTTCAAGAGTGCGGCCCGCGCCGGCGTCCACAGCCTGGCGCCGGGGTTCTTCCGGGCGATCGAAGGCATGGACGCTTTTCTTTCCGGAAAGGTCGAAGATGTGGCGGGCCTCGAGGTCGAGGGGCCGCTCACCCTCAAGGTCCACCTCGAGCGCCCGCTGCCGATTTTCCCGGCGCTGTTGACCGATATCCGCACGGCCGTGGCGCGCGGGGGAGATCACGGGCCCGAGGGGACGGGTCCATTCGTGCTTTCCAAGCTGGCGGACGGTGAAGTTCGGCTCCGACGGCGGGCGCGGTACTGGCGGACGCCGGCTCGGGTGGACCGGATTGCCGTCCGCACCGGCCTACCGGCGGCCGAGGTGGCCCGCGCCCTGCGCCGCGGCGACATCGACCTCGGGCGCGACCTGCCGCCGCGGGAGCTGGAAGACTTGCTGCGGGATCCGCAGCTGCGCAGCGGCCTCGCGGAGACCATCCGACAAAATACCTACTTCGTTCTCTTCCATCGCAACGGGCCCCAGACCCACCTCGAGGCGCTCCGGCGGGCGCTGATGTCGGTCGTGTGGGCCCCCGATCTGGTGTGGCGGACCCTCGGGCGATTCGCCCAGCCGGCGGTGTGTTTGCTGCCCCCCGGCATCCTCGGCCACGACCCCGGTCGGCGTCCGCTACGGCTCGAGCCGGCCCAGGCCCGCGCGCTCATGGACGCCGCCGGACTGCCGAAACGGGTGGTGCTGCGGGCCGCGGTCCACCCGGTGCTCCACGACCGTTACCGAGTCCTGGTGCGGGCGCTCTTGGCGCGGTGGGAGCTTCTCGGGGTGGAGGTTGACGTCGTGACCCGCGACCAAACGACTTTCCTGGCGAGCTACCGCCGGACCGAAGGGATTGACCTGCTGATCGGTCGCTGGAATCCCGATTACCAAGATCCCGACAACTTCACCTACAACATCCTCCACTCCCGCGGCGGCATCTTCCGCCGCTACTTCAAGGATCCCGAAGCCGACGCCCTGATGGAGCGCGCGCGCTCCGAGACCGACGCCGGTCGCCGGATCGATCTCTACCACGCCGTCGAAGATCGCCTGGCGGAGCACTCGGCGCTGATGCCGCTCTTCCACGATGTCGAAACCCGGCTCGGCCGACCGCGGGTCCAGGGCCTCAAGCTTCGGGGAAGCTATCCCTACGTTGAGTACGTCCAGGTCGGCGTGCTCGACAAGGAGCCGGCGGTCGAGGCGACGCCGGCGTCGAAGGGAGAGCTACACGTGCCGATCTCGGCCCGCGTCGAGAGCCTCGATCCGGTGGATCGCATGGGCTCGGAGCGGCTGGAGGTCCTGGCGACGGTCTTCGAAACGCTGACCCGCGTTGACCGCCGGGGTCGGGTGATTCCGTGGCTTGCGGAGCTGCACGCCGAGGACGGCGGCATGCGCTACCGCGGGCGCCTGCGTTCGGATCTTCGGTTCCATGACGGGAGGCGCCTGCAGGTCCGGGATGTGCGCTACACCTTTGAGCGCCTGCTGCGGCGGGCGCCGCCGGATATCCGCGGCACGTTCGTGGACATTCGGGGCGCCCGGTCGGTGATCGGCGGTGCGGCGACGGAGCTCTCGGGCTTCAAGGTGCTGTCCGGACTCGATTTTGAAATTGAGATGGAGCGGCCCAGCCCGTTTCTGCCGGCGCGCCTCAGCTTGCCGACCGCCGGCATCGTGCCGGAGGGGGCCGGAAAATTTGGTGACTCGTGGCGCGACGGCTGCGTCGGCAGCGGACCGTTCCGGGTGCTGGCTTTCGACCCGGGTCGGCGACTCGACCTCGAACGCCATCCGGACTACTGGCGACCGAAGGTGCCGAAGAGTGAGCGTTTGAGTTTTCACTTTGGACTGGGCGGTGCCGACGCCACGGACGCCTTCTTGGACGGTCGGCTCTCGCTCTTGGGCCAGCTTCAGCCCGAGCTCATCGATAGCGTCCGGCGTCGGGCTTCGTTTGACGTGGTGCAGCGCCAGTCGCCGAGGCTCTCGACCTACTTCATCCTCTTCCCCGAAACCGGGCAGCTCGCAGATCCGGATCTCCGGCGGCACCTCTTTGCGCAGATCGATATCGCCGGTTTGGTGCGTACCCACGTCGGTCCACTGGCGTCACCGGCCCTGGGTCTGATTCCGCCGGGGCTGCTGGGCTACGAGGCGATGACCGCGCCGGTCTCCGCGGAGAAGGAAGACGCCGCCGTCGATCTCTCGGGCCTCCGCCTTCGGGGCTTCATCCATGAGCGGTACCTGGGGACCTATCAAGCGTTTTGGCGCGGGTTCTGCCGACGCTTGGAAGAGCTCGGCATCGACGTCGAGCAGCAGAGCATGGAGACCGCGGAGGGGTCGGCGGACTTCGTCGCCACCCGGTGGATCGCCGACTACGCCGACACCGAAGCCTTCATCGACGGCCTCGAGTTTTACCGGCGCCGCGGGTGGCTGCGGAATTCATGTGCCGACGCGACGGCCGAGATCGCCCACCGTGCGCGCCGCGAAAGTGATCCCGGACTGCGCCACGCGTTCTATCGACAGATTGAAGATCTCTTGCGTTCGAGCTTCGAGCTGGCGCCGCTCTTCCACGGCCACATCACCCACCTCGCGCGGGCCGAAGTTAGTGGCCTCCGGCCGGCCGCGAGCTTTCCGGAAGTGCGCTACGAAGACTTGGCCGTGTCGTCGCCGGAGCTTTGAGCGGCCTCGGTGGAGGTGTTTGCATCGCCGGGCGTCGACGGCGCCCAGAGCTGGGCGCCGCAATATTTGCAAAACACGGCGTCTTCGGCGTGTCCTTCGCGAACGCAGGACGGGCAGCTGCGCGTAGAGACCGGGTTGGTGAGCCCGGCGAGCTCGACGGTGACGATGCCGGTCGGCACGGCGAGGACGCCGTAACCGAGCACCATGACCGCGGAGGCGAGGAACTTGCCGGGGACGGTCTGCGGCGCGATATCGCCGTAGCCCACCGTGGTCATCGTGACGATCGCCCAGTACATGGAGAGCGGAATGGACGTGAAGCCGTTCTCTTCCCCTTCAATCAGATACATGCTCGCGCCGAGGATCAAGACGGCGGCGAGCACGAAGCCCAGGAAGACGACGATTTTGCGCGCACTTGCTCGGACGGCGGCGTAGAGCAGGGCCTGCTCGCCGACGTAGTGCGCGAGCTTCAGTACGCGGAAGACGCGGAGCAGGCGCAGGGCGCGTATCACGATGAGCGACTGCGTGCCCGCGACGATCAGGCTGAGGTATGTCGGAAGCAGCGCCAGCAGGTCGACGATGCCGAAGAAGCTCCGGGCGTAGCGGGCGGGCCGCTCCAGGCTCACGAGCCGGAGGACGTACTCGACGGAAAAGAGAATCGTGAAGACCCACTCCGTGACCCGCAGCACGCCGCCGTAAGTTTCCCGGATGGACGCCACGCTTTCGAGCAGGACCGCGACGACGCTCGCCACGATGGCGACAAGTAGCGAGACATCAAAGGCTTTGCCGATGGGGGTGTCGGCCTCGAAGATCACCTCGTGCAGCCACGCCCGCCAGGGTTTGACGTGGGGTGAGGCCCCGGCGTCGGCGGACCGGGGGGCGGGGCGGGTCGCTAAGTCTTCTTTCGGCATCGCTGGCCCGCTCTACGGTCCGCGCCGGGGAAAATTCAATCCGGCCGCCGGAACCGGCCCCCGGCATCGGCCGAAGCGCTTGCTTCCGCCCTGGTCCAGCGCCGCTCCCCTAGCCCGCGGCTTCGGGCGCCGGCAGCGTGCCGAAGGCGGTGTGGTTGGCGTCACCGGCGGCGAGCACCATGGCATAGACAAAAAGGCTGAAAGACGAAGACTTGCGGCCGCCGATCAGGACCAGCGGAGTGCCCTGGGGCTGGTAGCGGTTGGCGTCGGCGACGTCGGAAGCGAGTTTGCGAGCGGTTTCCGGCGAATCGGCGCAGGCGTCGAGGCTGGCGGCGTCCATGTGCGGTGCGGCGGCGGCGTAGACCTGCTCGGCGGTCAACCCGTGCTGATTCTCGTAGAGCTGGATCTCAAACTCTTCTTTGGCGGGCGACCCCTCAAAGCAGATGCGGGCTCGGGCGGCGAAGCACCGGACCTGTTCGGGGCCGTTGATCGGCATGAACTGGTTGCAATTCCCGTCCAGCGGAAAGTGGCGAGAGTCGAGGCTGAAGGCCTGGGGTGGAAAGAGCTGGCGCAGGATCGCCATGTCGACGAAGAGCTGGGCGCAATGGGCGCAGAGCGTGTCGGTGAAGTCGACGATCCGGGTGGTCGCCGAGGCCGGGCCGTGGAGGTCGCGGGGGGCCGACATGGCGTAGACCGGCGAGGCTCGATGCTCGGCGAGCAGAGTGGACATCGCCTTCTGGAGTTCGGGTTCGAGGTTCGACAGGAAAGCCCGCAGGCGCTGGTCCTGATCAGCGGGTTCGAGCGGCCACGTGGCGATGCGCAGGGGGTGGTCGTCGCCGATGTCCGGGATCACGATCGGCGGGTGGTCGTGGTCGTGGTGGTCATGCCCCGCCCGGTTGGCGGGAGCCTGGCCGCCGTCGGCGTTGGCCCGCAGGATCTCCCGGCCCTGGTCCGCGAGGTTCTTCGGCGTGCGCAAACCCGGGTAGAGCAGCAAGAGCCAGCCGAGGCCCGTGACGGCGGCGAAGGTGGCGAGGCCGTCGCTGGCCGCGGGCAGTCCAAAGGCGCGAAGCGCGAGCACGGCGTAGGCACCGGTGAGCAGATAGGTCAGGGCGCAGCTGCTGCAAAACTGGCCCGCCTGGGCGCTCACCCCGAGCAGCAGGCAAACGCCGAGCAGGCCGGCGGCGGCCGTCCAGCTGACGCCCGGGGCCCGCTCGTTGCGCTGCGAGAGGGCACGCAGCGGCAGCGCCGCCGCGGCGATGCCCCAGACCAGTCCCCAAGCCGCGACCGGCAAACCCGTTTTCGCCTGCACCCAGGTGGCCATGGCGCCGTCCCACAGGGCGCCGCAGCCGCTCGCTCCGCCGAGACAGATCGGTTCGAAGCCGGCCCTGGCGCGGAGAAGTTGCCACCACAGGAAGAGAGCCCAGCCGCCGGCGGCGCAGCCGAGGGCGGTCAGGAGGAGAAGAAGACGGTGATGGGACATCTGCTCTGGCTTCATGCGCGGAGATTAAACCGAATGGCTTGAGCAGGTCGAGGCCCGGCCGAGTCAAGCGGCCCGCCGCGGGGCCTCCCTTAATCGACTTTGAAGAAAATTTGCGGTATATCCACGCCAACGCCGCGTTTCCCCGATAAAGGAGCCATATATGCGTCAGTTGAATCTGGTCAGAAAGACTGAACGGTCTTTCCTCTTGTCTCTCGCAACCCTTCTTGTGGCTACGGCCGCAACCGCCGATGTCGGAGTGTTGGATACGCCGGAAAAGTCCAGCAAAACGCTACGTAAGCGCGTCGTGGTGAAGAAAGCCGACGACGACCGCGCGATCCCCAATTCTGAGTTGAACCATATCGACCCGGCGACCATCGACGCCCTGCACGAGCGCTGGGAAGGTCTCCGCGACTCGATCAATCGCTCCCACCGCTTTGATCCGCTCGCCTCGAACGCCGACCCGGACTCGATTCGCCCGTGGTCGGGGCCGGCCGATACCAGCGCCATGCGCGGCACGGATCCGCTGACCCTGGAAGTGAACGGTACGCCGTCGGGCGCCGGCGGTGCCTCCTCTGTGGTCAACGAGCCGAGCGTCGCCGCGGTCGGCGACTACGTCTTCTACACGGCCAACTGGTACGCCGCCGCCTCGACCGACGGCGGTGAGAACTGGACGTTCGTGAATCCGAATTCCGGGCCGTTCCCGGCGCCTGACGGCGAGATCTTCTGCTGCGATCAGCAGGTCCACCA
>JBCDKB010000083.1:0-23578 GCA_038747035.1 Acidobacteriota bacterium
CGAGGCGTCGCCGGGGAGCGACGGCAGCGGCCGTTCAGTGCTCGGCCGTCGGATCTCCCCCGGCGGCTCCCCGGAAGGGCAGGAATTCCAAATCAACATCACGACCGCCGGCGACCAGACCGGACCGACGGTGGCGACGGGACCGGCGGGAGCGGCGGGAGCGGTGGTCGTTTTCACCGATGCGGGGGGCGAGGCGCCGCGGGTGCTCGCCCGCCGGCTCGAGGTCGGCGGCGGCGGCGCCGGGGCAGAATTCGAGGTCGGCCCGGCGGCTGTCGGGGCCGCGCCGTCACCCGCCGTCACGCCCCGTCCCGGGGGCGGATTCCTCGTGGTCTGGCGCCTGGGCGACGGCCTCGAAGGTCGCTTCCTCACGGCCACCGGGGCTCCGGACGGCCCGCCCTTTCCGATTCAAGATCAAGGCCTCGCCGCGGCGCCGCGGGAGCCCGCCGCCGCGGCGGTGGGGGACGTGGGATTCGCGGTGGTATGGACCGCCTTCGGCGCCGGGTCGGCCGGAAACGACGCCGACGACGCCGTCGTCGGCCAGCTCCTCGGCCCCGAAGGGCGGACCCTCGGGGGACGCTTCCAGGTCAACGCCACGACGTCCGACACCCAATACCGCCCGCAGATCGCCGCCGGAGCGGGCGCCGACTTTGTCGTCGCGTGGACGGCCCGAGGCATCGCGGGCGACCCGGACTACGCGGTGGTCAGCCGGCTGCTCAGCGCCGAGGGCCCCCTCTTCGCGGATGGCTTTGAGTCCGGGGACACGGGGGCTTGGACCGCGTTGGTTGACTGAGCGCCCCCCCTCGCCGACCCCGACGGTCCATGTCGCCGGGCACCGACGCGCCGACGACTCCCGGGCCTAGCGGAGCAGCTTCTCGAGCAGCCGGAATTGCTCACGCTCTTCGGGCGTCACCTCGCCGTCGGCGTCGAAAACAGCCCGGGCGAGGTCCAGCAGCAGCTCCCGGTCGGCGCGCGGCACGGACGCCGGATCGACGTCTTCCGGCGCCGGCGGCCGGTCGAGCCACGCTTCGATCTGCCCGCGGGCGTCTTCGAGCTCGAGCGCCTTCATGAGCTTGCGGATGAGCGTCAGCTCGTCGCGCTGGGTTTCGAGGTCGGCCCATGCGAAGGTGCAGACGAAGCGCATGAGCTGTAGCCGGTCGTCCCGGTCCATGGAGGCGAGGTCGCGCATGGGCGGACGATATCACCGACGTCGCCGCCCCTATTCCCCACCTCGGCCGCCCTAAAGGTTGACCCCCGCCGCCTCGGCGAGTCGGCGGGCCCGCGCTTCGAGCGGCCGCGCGTCACCGGCCCGGCCGGCGAGGCGAAGGGCCGCGGCGCGGTCTTCGAGGAGCGAAATCCACTGGGGATGGTCCTCGTCAAACGTCCCGCGCAGGAGGCCGTCGGCTTCTTCGAAAAGCTCGAGTCCGCCGGCGACGTCCCCTTCGGCGACCGCCAGGTTGGCCTGCTCTTTGACCACGACGGTGCGGAAGCGCTGGGTGTTGAGGGACGCTTTTTCAAAGAGCGCCATCGACGTCTCGAGCCGGCTCCGGGCGTCCGCGAAGTCCCCCTCGAGGCGGGCGACGCGGGCGGCGGTCAGCTGGAAGCGGGCGATTTCAATATGCTCCGGCCCCAGCGCTTCCCGGGCCATGTCGATGGCCTCCTCGACGAGGTCACCGGCGATCTCGAGGGACTTCGGATCGCCGATGCCAATCAGCGCAGCCGCCTGGTTGTTGAGGGACTTGGCCACCTCGACGTGTTGCTCCCCGAGGGTGGCGGCAAAGATCTCGCCGGCCTCCTGAAAATAGCCCTCGGCTTCCCTGTAGCGGCGCGACTTGAGGGTCGTCTCGCCGATCAGCCCGAGGGTGATAGCGACGCCGGGGTGCTGGCGCCCGAAGGCCCCTTCGAGGATTTCAAGGGCGCGGTCAAAGCGCGCACGGGCTTGCCGATAGCGCCCCTGCTGAAGTCGCAGGATGCCGAAATTGCCGACCGCTTCGCCGACCCGCGGATAGTCGGGACCGAGGCGACGCTCCAGCCCGTCGAGGGCGCGTTGGTAATAGGCCGCGGCGCCTTCGAAGTCGCCTTTCTTGCGCAGCGTGGACCCGAGGTTCATCTGGGTCACGTTGAGCGGGGGTGCGTCTTCGTCGAGGCGGGCTTCCATGATCGTGAGGGCCCGCCGGTAGACCGCCTCCGCCGCGTCGACTTCGTTGCGCTGGTCGAGCACGATGCCGAGCGCGTTCAAGGTCTTGGCGATCTGCGGATGCCCGGGCTCGAGATGGCTTTCCCGGATCTCCAGGGCCTCCTTCAGCTGCCCTTCGGCGATCTCGAGTCGCCCCTGCTGGTCATTGAAGCTGCCGAGATTGTGCAGGCTCTCGGCGACCCACAGGTCGCGGTCGCCGAGCTCGGCGCGACGCAGCTCGAGGGCTTTTTCAAGGTGCGGACCGGCTTTTTCCGCTGGCCCCCGCTCGGAGTAGAGACGCCCGAGCCGATCCAGGGTGTGGGCCAGCTCGAGTACCGGCACGTCCGGGTTCTCCGAGCGAAGCGCCAAAGCTTCGAGAAAAAGCGTTTCGGCGCCGTCGAAATCGCCTTCGAGCTGGTCCAAGAACGCCAGCCCGTGCAGGCTATCCGCGACCTCCCGCGGGCTGCCGCCTTCTTGACGGCGCACCTCGAGGGACGATTCGAGCAGCTGTCGAGATTCTTCGAAGAGGCCCAGCTTGTGGTGGATCTGGCCGAGGCTCGAGAGCAGCCGGGCGCGCACCAGCGGGCGGTCCGGCAGCTCGGTTTCGAGCCGCTCCGCGCCTCGCGCCAGCACTTCGCGCACCGTCACTTCGTCGCCGCGCTTCTTCCACGCGTCGGCCTGCCACGGGTCCGACGCCTCGAAGAGCTGGAGCGTCACGTCGAGCATCTGGCGCGCGGTCTCGGCCTCCCGGCTCGCCTCAATGGCGGCCGCTTCGGCCCGGCTTCGCTCCTGCTCGATGCGGAAGGTCTGGAAAGTCATCACCACCGCCACCGCGGCGAGGGCGACCATCGCCGCGAGGCGCAGGGCCTTCAGCCGGCGGCGGCGGGGCGCGTCGACGATCGCCCGCAAGCGCTCCGCCGTATCGATGGCCGACGGGCGCGCGCCGGGGGCCGGGGCTTTCAGGCGTTCGAGCAGCTCGGTGAGCTCGGCGTCGAGGCCGGTGACCGGCGCCGTCAAACCTTCGGAGACCGCGCCGAAGAGCTGAAGCGTCGACAGCTTCGGGTCGTAGCAGGGGCGACCGGTAAAGAGCTCCTGCAGCATCAGGCCGAAGGAATACATATCCGACGCCGGCGTCGCCGCTTCGCCCCGCGCCTGCTCCGGACTCATGTACTGGGGCGTGCCGACGACGAAGCCGGCCTGGGTCTCGAAATTCGATTCCACCCTCGGCCCGGCGCCCCGCGGTCGCCGCGCCTCGTCGTCGCCGACGCTGCGGGCGATGCCGAAGTCGAGCATCTTCGCCTGGCCGTCCTGGGTGACCATGACGTTGGCGGGCTTGAGGTCGCGGTGCACGATGCCGGCGGCGTGGGCGGCCGCCAGCACGTCGGCGATCTGGACCGCCAATTCGAGCAGTCTGGCCGGAGTCTTGGCCTTCTTGGGCAGATCGCCCAAGGTCTCGCCCTCGATCAGCTCGAGGACCAGGTAGTCCGCGTCCTCGCCTTCGATGTAATCGTAGATCTGACAGATATTCGGGTGCTGCAGCTTCGAGAGGATCTGGGCCTCTTGCAGGAAGCGCGCTTTGACCTCGTCGTTGGGCGAGTGCCGGCGGCGGATACTCTTAAGCGCCACACGCCGTTCGAGTTTTTCGTCCCAGCCGGCGTAGACCCGCCCCATGCCGCCGACGCCGAGCAGCTCGAGCACCAGGATCTTGCCGACCCGCAGGCCCACCATGTCTCCACCGAGGGTCGGCGGCGGCTCGCCGGACGCAGTTTGCGTCGGCGACGCCTCGCCTTCAAGGTCGAGGCGCCGGGTCGGTTGGTCTTCCCAGGAATCGCCGGGTCGGTCGTCTGCCATCAGGGCCAGTCCGGCACCCGGCCGGGCGTCCACGCGGCGCCGGCCGCTTCGAGCGCCGCTTCGAGCGCCGGCACGTCAACCTCCACCAGCCGCTTGAGGTCGGCGAGGGCCGGCTTGAAGAGCTCGGAGACGATCTCGTACTGGTCGCGCTGCGTTTGGGTCGGCGCCGACGACGCCGTCCACAGCGAGTAACCGATACGGTTCATGCGGTCCGAGATCGACGGCATCGCGGGTTCTTGGGCCCGCCGCACGACCCGGTCCCCCGCCATCGCGAGCCGCAGGTCGCGGACTTGCTGTTCGAGCTTGTGGAGGTCGTCACCCAGGGCCGGGTCGGCGTCGGGGGTTTCGAGGATCGCGCGCTCCAGGTAGCCCAGCCGGGTCGACGTCTCGTCGAGCACCCGCGAGGCCCCGATGACGGCCCTTTGCAGGTCGGCGACCTGCTGGGTAAAGGCGTCGTAGGCGCCGCGGTCCGCGGCGGCGAGGGTGGCGGCGCCGAGGCCGACCACTTCAAAGGTCTGCTGCGGCGCGATCGCGGTCCGCTCGCCGCGCACCACCGACTCGAAATCCACGGTGTAGGTGCCCGGGGCCGCCGGCGGGCCGAGCGGCGGATCGTCCCACGGATTGGAGCGCACGTGGGGCGTCAGCCGCACCGGCTGCGGCGCCGGGTAGCGCAGGTCCCAGGCGACCCGGTGGAAGCCCTTCGAGGTGGGCCCTTCGAGTCGCCGAACGACCTGGCCGGAGGCGTCCCGGACGGTCAAGATCACCTGCGGATCTTTCTCCGCCGCCTCGAGCCGCAACGCGTCGAAGCTCGGGATCTCGACCGCGCCTTCGGCCTCCTTCTCCCGCTCGTGGCGCTCCTCTTTGAGGGTCTTGAAGCCGTCTTTCAGCCGGTAGGTCAAAACGGCGCCGAAGGGGGGATTCGGCGCTGTGTAGTAGCTGTCGCCTTGGAAAGACTTGCCGGGCAGCCCGAGCAGGCGCGTCGGCTCGTAGGCCAGGGCTTCGCGGACAGAGAAGCTCGCCGCCGACTCCGCCATACGCTCTTCCGTCGCTTCGCGCAGCGGCGAGATGTCGTCGAGGATGAAGAAGCCGCGGCCGAAGCTGCCGAGCACCAGGTCGTGGTCCCGGGCGTGGATCTCGAGGTCGCGAATCGCCACCGTCGGCATGCCGCCGGTGAGCTCGATCCACTGCGATCCGCCGTCGAGGCTGAAGAAGGCGCCGAATTCCGTGCCGACGAAAAGCAGCGACTCGCGCACCGGGTCCTGGTCGACGGCGTAGACCGACCCGCGCTCGGGCAGGTCGCCGACAATCGACGTCCAGGTCGCGCCGCGGTCGGTCGACTTCAGGAGGTACGGCTTGAAGTCGCCGTTCTTGTGGTTGTTAAAGGCGGCGAAAACCGTGTCGGCGTCGAAACGGGACGCCCGAATCCGGTTGACGTAGGTGCGGTCGGGTACGCCGGGGAAGCTCTCGATCCGACGCCAGTTGGCGCCGCCGTCTTCCGTGACCTGCACCAGGCCGTCGTCGGTGCCGACGTAAATCAAGCCTTCGACCACCGACGACTCGTCGACGGTGACGATATTGCCGTAGATCGACGTCGACCGATTGCGCGCCACGGCGTCGATCGGCCACACCTTACCCATCGCCTCGAAGGTCATGCGGTCGAGGTCGCGGGTGAGGTCGCCGCTGATCGCTCGCCAGGACTGGCCGCGGTCATCGGTCCTGAAGAGTCGGTCGGCGCCGAAGTAGAGACGCTGCGGATGGTGCGGGCTGAGCTCGAGGGCCGCGTCCCAATTCCACACCAGGGGCGGACCGTCCTTTTCCGCCTGCGGCTGGATGTCGACGACTTCGCCGCTGCGGCGGTCGAACCGCGCCAGGTTGCCGTATTGCCACTGGCTGTAGACGATGTGGGGGTCTTCCGGGTCCACCTGCGGCTGGAATCCGTCGCCGCCGAGGGTCACGAACCAGTCGCTGCTGCGGATGCCGTGGGTGCTGGTGGTCCGGGACGGGCCGCCGAGGGTGAAATTGTCCTGGGTGCCGCCGTAGATGTAATAGAACGGCTCGTCATTCGACACCGTCATCCGATAGAACTGGGTGATCGGCAGGTTCTCGAAGAAACGCCAGGTCGCGCCGCGGTCCCAGGTTTCGTAGAGGCCGCCGTCGCAGCCCGCGAGCAGGTGGTCCGGGTCCTCCGGGTCGATCCACAGGGCGTGGTTGTCGACGTGTTTATAGGTCTCGCCCACCGGCTTCCAGGTGGCGCCGCCATCTTCCGTGACCTGCATCCACACGTCCATCGAATACACGCGGTCGACATCGTGGGGGGTCGGCGAAGAGCTCCTGGTAGTACTGGCCGCTGGCGCTCGAGTACCCGGAGCGCTTCTTCCAGGTTTCTCCCCGGTCCTTCGAGCGATAGACGCCCTGGTCCTTCCCGGAGGCTTCGACGATGGCGTAGACCACATCGGGATCGGCCGGCGAGATCGCCAGGCCGATGCGCCCGACGTCACCCTGGGGCAGCCCGCCCTTGATCTTGCGCCAGGTCTCACCGCCGTCCGTCGACTTGTGCAGTCCGGCTTCCGGGCCGCCGTTGATCAGCGTCCACACGTGGCGACGGCGCTGGTAAGCGACGGCGTAAAGCGTATCCGGATCGCGGGGGTCCTGGAGGACCTCGGAGATGCCGGTGTTCTCAGAAATCTCGAGGATCTTCTCCCAGCTCTCGCCGCCGTCGGTGGTCTTGTAGAGGCCCCGGTCGCCGCCGGCGGACCACAGCGGCCCCTGGGCGGCCACGTAGACCGTGTCCGAGTCCCGCGGGTCGATGGTGATCATGCCGATGTGCTCGCTCTCGCCGAGGCCGACGTTCTTCCACGTGGCGCCGCCGTCGAGGGACTTGTAGACACCGTCGCCGTAGCCGACGCTGCGCTGGCTGTTGTTCTCGCCGCTGCCGACCCAAATGACGTTGGGATTCTTCGGATCGATCCGAATGACGCCGATGGAGTAGGACCCTTCCCCGTCGAAGATCGGCGTCCAGGTGACGCCGTGGTTGGTGGTCTTCCACACGCCGCCCGACGCCACGGCGAGGTAGATCGTGTCCGGATCCGTGGGGTGCACCGCCAGGTCGGCGATGCGGCCGGACGCCATCGCCGGGCCGATATTGCGCAATTTCAAACCGGCGAAGGTCGATGCGTCCAGGGCAGCTTCGTCGCTGGAGGTCGCGGCCGCAGACGCCTTGTTCTTTGACTTCTCCTTCGCGGACACATCGGGGGCGCACCAGGCGACGGCAAGCCAAAGGCACGCGAAAACGGCGGTGGGGGTCATCCGAGCTCTCGACACGATCGTTCCTCCGGGGGCTGCACTGAGGGGTAAGATGCCGGCATTCTAGCCTCTGTGGCGGGGACCTCCATGGCAACCTACCTCGACATCAACTCCTGGCCGCGGCGTCAGCACTTCGCGTTCTTCCGCGACTTCGAGCTACCGTTCTTCAACCTCTCGGCCAACGTCGACGTCACCGCGGCGCTCGAGGCGTGCCGCGGCCCGGACCGCCCGAGCTTTTCCGTCGTGGCGTTTTACCAAGCGCTGCGCGCCGTCAACGCCCTCGAGTGCTTCCGCTACCGCCTGCGCGGCGACCGGGTCTTGATCCACGACACCGTGCGCGGCGGCACCACGACCCTGCGCGACGATGACACCTTCGGCTTCGGCTATTTCGACTACCACCCCGACTTCGACGTCTTCGCCCGCGGCGCCCTCGAAGGCCTCGCCGCCGCCAAAGCCGCCCGCGACTTGGTGCCGAGCGGCGGTGACGATGACGTGATCCACTTTTCCGTCATCCCCTGGGTCAGCTTCACCAGCTTCCAGCACGCCAAGCGCACGGCCAAGCCCGGCGCCGACTTCGAAGACTCGGTGCCGAAGATCGTCTTCGGCAAGTACTTCGAAGACCGCGGACGCCGGTGGCTACCGACCTCCGTCGAAGTGCACCACGCCTTGATGGACGGCCTCCACGTCGGTCGGTTCTTCGAGCAATTCCAAGCTTTCTGCGAGCAGCCCCTACCGGGTGGGCGCCCGAGCCATGACCCCTGAGCTGTGGCGCCGGGTCGCCGGCGTCATGGAAGTGACGCTCGAGCTCGACAAGGCTCTCCGCCAGGTCTATCTGTCGTCGATCGCGACCCAGGAACCCGCCGTCGCCCAGCAGGTTCGGTCGCTGCTGGTGTCGATGGACGAGATCGACGACGGCGATCTCGAGCCGACCACCCCCGGTTCTCCAGGCGGACACAGAGATGCCGAGCGCATCGGCCCTTACCGAATCCGCGGCCTACTCGGGCAAGGCGGCATGGGGACCGTCTTCCTCGCCGAACAGGTGGAGGAAGGGCTCCAGCGCCAGGTGGCGATCAAGCTGATCCACGATCGCTATGCGGTCACCCTCGCGCGCCAGCGGTTCCTCGTCGAGCGACAGATCCTGGCCCACCTCGAGCATCCGAATATCGCCCGCATGTACGACGCCGGCACCACCGCCGACGGCCGGCCTTACCTGGTTATCGAGTACGTGGAAGGACTGCCGCTCGACCACTATTGCGAGACCCACCATCTCGACCTGCGCGAGCGCCTCGAGCTTTTCCGGCGCGTCGCCCAAGCGGTGTCCTACGCCCACGGCCACCTTGTGGTCCACCGCGACCTCAAACCGTCAAATATCCTGGTCACGGCCGACGGCGTACCGAAGCTCTTGGATTTCGGCATCGCCAAAATCCTCGACCGGGACCTCTTCGGACTTGAAGCGGAGGAATTGACCCGCACCGCCGAGCAGCCGATGACCCCGAGCTACGCCAGCCCGGAGCAGGTCCACGGTCTCCCGATCACCGTCGCCACCGACGTCTTTGCCCTGGGCGCCTTGCTCTACAAGCTTCTCTCCGGGCGCACGCCGTTCCGCTACCCGTCAAAGACCCCCGAAGTCATGGCCGCGGTCCAGGCGACGGACCTCGCGCCGCCGAGCGAGGCTCTCCGCGGGGCCTCCACAGACGCACCGGCGACGCTCGCCGGCAGAGCCAACACCCTCCTCGGCGACCTCGACAACATCGCCCTCAGGGCGCTCAGCCGGGAACCCGGCGAGAGCTACCGCTCGGTGGTCGAGTTCTCAGAGGACATCGACCGGTTCCTGGACGGACGGCCCGTCGAAGCGACCCGCGGCTCACTGATTTATCGGGCGAAGAAATTCGTCGGCCGACATCGCTGGCCGGTCATGCTGACCACCCTGCTCTTCGCCTCCTTGGCGCTCGGCCTGGTCATTACCCAGAAGCAGGCCGGGGAGATCCGACAACAAAGAGACCAAATCGCCGAGGAGAAAAATCGCGTCGAATTCGAAAAGGCCAGGTCCGACGAAGTGAGCGAGTTCCTCATCGAGGTCTTCGCGAACGCGAGTCCAGACGGGAAGACGCCCCAAGACGCCACGATTCGAGAAGTGCTCGAGCAGGCGACGGAGTCGGTCGATGAGTCTTTCAAGCGGCAGCCGCTGACCAAAGCCAGGCTCTACCAGACGCTCGGCAATATCTACTTCTCCCTCGGACTCCCGTCTGAGGGCCGACACCTGATCGCGGAGGCCCTCACCCTAAATCGCGAGCACCTACCGCCCGGAGACGAAGCCACGATCAGCTCACTGATCGCTTTGGCGAGGCCGCTCATCCACACCGGGCGCTTTGAGCGGGCGGAAGAAGTCCTTCAGGAAGCCCTTTCTTACACTGAATCTCTAACGCCCTCGAAGGAGGTCGACATCCTGGTGAGGCTGGCTGAATTCCATCGATTCCAATCCCAGAATACCGAGGCGATGGGGTTTATGCAGCGGGCCTTGGCCGTCGCCGAGTCAGGCGACGATGTCTCGGATGAAACCCGGACCCTCGTCGCCAATTCCCTTTCCGCCACCTACTACAGCCAAGGCGATTATGCCGAGGCCATCGCCACCGGTGAAAAGGCCCTCGAGTTCTCCCGGCGCGCCCACGGCGACTTACACACCACGACGGCGGCGAACCTGCAAAATCTGGCCGGATTCAAGACAAAAGCCGGCGCGGTGGACGAGGCCAGGGGCCTGATGGAGGAGTCCCTGGAGATCTATCAACAGCTGCTCGGGGACTCACCGAAGGTCAATAAGTCCAAGATGAATCTGGTCATTTTCCTCCTCCGGGACGGCCAATTCGAGGAGGCCGTCCCACTCGCGAGGGAGGTCGTCGAAGGCTATGGGCGCTTCCACGGGGCGCGGTCCCCGAACTCCGCCCGCGCCCTCTATACGCTCGCGCTGGCGCTCCTCAAGCGCGGTGAGCCCGGAGAGGCTCGGGAGCTCTGCGAGCGGTCGATCGATATCTATCGTGAAAAGCGCCCGACGCAGCGCTTTCGACTGATTCGACCGCTCCAAATCCTCGGCACGGCCCACCGCGAACTCGGCAACCTCGACCGGGCCATCGAGGCGTTCCGGGAAACCGTGGAGATCATCGAAGCCCTCCCCGAGGACGAGCGGCGGAACAGCAGACGGCGGCTCCAGGCGACCGAAGCGCTGGTCGGGCTCGCCCGCAGCCATCTTGCCGCGGGCCAAAACGATGTGGCCCGCACTCACTTCGAAGCGGCGGACCTCAAGAGCCGGGCGGTCGAGGGCGACAGCTGGAGTCCGGAGGTGGCCGACTTCAGGCTCCAGACTCTGATCGGGCTCGACCGTCGGGACGAGGCCATCGCCGTCGCGGATCGGCTGCGGGAAGAAGGCTTTACCAGCACCGACTACCGTGAATTCTGCGGGGAACCCTCGCTCCAGGCCTGGTGCGAGCTGGTCTCCGATCTCATCCCTCCGACGGCCCCTGCGGCGGCTGAAGGATCGGGGGTCTGACCAGGATCAGCGCTTGCCGACGGTGGCCTGCATGAACGTGCGAATCGCCGCCATGGTCTTGGGGTCGCACCACTGGTGGACGATCTCGTCTTCGAGGCGCAGCTCCTGCTGCTGAATGCGGTCGAGGACTTCGGCGCGCAGGTGGCGCTTGGTGAGCGCAAAGGCGCTCGACGGGATGGCGCCGAGCTCGAGGGCGACTTCCGTCGCGCGGTCGAGCACCGACTCCGGCGCCGCCATCTCGTCGGCGAGGCCCATGCTGATCGCTTCTTCGGGACCCACCAGGCGTCCGGAGTAAACCAGGTCCTGCACGGCGCGATCTTCGAGCTGGAAGCG
Organism: Acidobacteriota bacterium; assembly: GCA_038747035.1. Taxonomy (GTDB): domain Bacteria; phylum Acidobacteriota; class Thermoanaerobaculia; order Multivoradales; family J023; genus JAUIJL01. The sequence continues at coordinate 11,202 of JBCDKB010000083.1, forward strand.
CAGCACTTCCATCGCCGACACCGGAAAAGGCACCCCGACCTTGAGCTCGGTGACGCCGAGCTTGGCTTTGCCGGAGCTGACCACGCGTCGGTCGCAGGCGAGGGCGACGATGCAGCCGCCGGCGATGGCGTGGCCGTTGACGGCCGCCACCAAGGGGCGCGGAAATGAAAAGAGTCGCTTCAGACCGCGGGACAGTGCCGGGATGAACTGACGCAGGTAAGTGACGCCGCCGTCGAGCACCCGCTGGAGATCGACGCCGGCGGAGAACATCGAGCCGGTGCCGGTGAGCACCACCGCGCGGTGGTCGGAGATCTCCAGGTACTCGAACTGCTCTTCGAGCGCGTCGAAGAAATCCGTATCGAGGGCGTTGGCCTTGCCGGTTTGGATGCGCAGGACGGCGATCGAGCCACGGTCTTCACGATGGATCATGGCTCTGGTCTATCACATCTGCCTGGCGCCGGCAGCTCCCGCGGCGCCGGGCCTAACCCTCGGTAAAAGGCGAGAGTTTCTCTTCGACCGCCCCGAAAGGCTTGTTCAGCTGGTCCAAAAGCCGCTCGAGGGGCTCGCGCAGCGGCTCGATGCCGTGGCGCAGGGGGTCGAGCACGATCTGGTCCAGCTCATCGTCACGACCGAGCAAGAGCTCCAGGTCGCCGACGTGGCCGGGCCCGAGCTCGGTGGGCGGATTCTTCGACGAGAAGAAGACCCGAAAAAGTCGCATCGCCGTGCGCCGGTCGTGCTCGCGCAGATCTTCACGATTGTTGATCTGCTTCAGCAGCTCGGCGAAGGAATGCAGATCGCTCAGCAGGTGGCGACCGTCCGCCTCTTTGCCGGACTCGTCGTCCGGGCGATCGAGCCAGGCGCCGATCCGCTTCTGCAAGCGACGGATCGGCACGCGGTCGTATACCCGCAGGAATGGATAGATCTTGCGGTCGCGCAGGATGGTGATGCGGTGCGCGGCCTTGCGCAGGCGATCGGCCACCTCCGCGGCATCGGCGGGCTCGCCCTGGCGATTGAGCGCGCGGCGGAATTGCCCGTAGAGCCGCCTGGTTTCAAGGGAATCTTTGATGTCGGACCAGTGCCGCTCGAGGGGCTCGAAGTTTTCGTATTCTCGCGCCGCCGCTTCGACGGTGATCAGCCCCTTGCAAACGCGCCGAAGGCCCGTATCGGCGTGGGAGGCCACCACCCAAATATTGCGGTGCTCGATCGCCGTGACCAAAGCGTCGCGATTTTCCTTGAGCTGCGTCCGGGTCGCGAAGGCGAGACTCGAGACTTCCCGGGCCGCCAGCTCACTCGAGATCGCGGCGCCGATTTCGCGCAGGAAATCATCTTCGCCCGTCTCGTCCTCCCCGGCCTCGGCCGCCAGCTCGGGGTCGTGGCTCTCTTCGTCGTAGATCTCGGTGACTTCGCGCAGGAAAAGCAGCGTGCGCTCGACCAGATCCTGGACGCGCTGCACGGCCTCGTCCTCGATCGAGAAGAAGCCCGTATCGTCCGGCACCACAAAGGTGACGGCCAAGGCGTCCTCGACCAACGATCCCAAACGGTCGATCAGCTGTCGTTTCCGAACGTCTACCATGTGCAAAGAAAAAGGGGGGCTTCGGCCTCGCAAGGCCAGGGGAGCTGGATGGCCTATCGACCCCAGTCGAATCTGAAGCTTATCCGACTGCGCCCTCCGATCGAAGCGTCGGGGGCTCAGACTTCTGCATCCTAGAAGTCTCTCCGCAGGTGACCTACGTCAGACCGAGACGCTTCATCTTCTTTCGCAAGCCTTCTCGTGAGATACCGAGGCTTTGGGCGGCGTGGGTGCGGTTGCCGCCGGCCAGGCGCAAGTGAAGCTCGACGAGCTCCTTTTCCTGCTCCGCGAGGCTGATCGGAGCCGCGGCCGGGCGCTCGTCTTTCTCGGGTCGCGTCACCCGCTGGGACAGCCGGTCGACGGTGAGGGGCGCGCCGTCCGGGCTCACCGCCACCAGTCGCTTCGCTTCGTTCTCGAGTTCCCGCACGTTGCCCGGCCACATGTAGCTTTGCAGCATGCGCTCAAGACGCGGCGAGACTTTGGGAACGCTGCGGTTCTGGTCGACGCACGCCTTATTCAGGAAGTGGTAGAATAGCGGCAAAATATCGTCGGGGCGCGCCCCCAGGGGCGGCAGATCGAGGGTGATGACGTTCAGGCGATAGAGCAGATCTTCGCGAAAGTTCCCCTTCTTCACCTCGGCTTCGAGATCGCGGTTGGTCGCCGCAAGGAAGCGCACGTCGACGCGCTGCGGCCGGTTGGCGCCCACCTGCTGCACCTCGCCGAATTGCAGCGTGCGCAGCAGCTTGACCTGGAGCTCCATGGGCAGCTCGCCAACCTCGTCGAGGAAGACCGAGCCGCCGTCCGCCGACGCGACCACGCCGACCTTGCTCGTGGTCGCGCCGGTGAAGGAGCCGCGCAGGTGGCCGAAGAGCTCGGATTCGAGCAGCGTCGGCGAGATGGCGCCGCAATTCACCGTCACGTAGGCCTTATTCGCGCGCCGGGAGTTGAGGTGCAGCGCCCGCACGATCAGCTCTTTGCCGGTGCCCGAAGGCCCCTGGACCAGGACCGGCAGATCCGACGACGCGACTTGGCCGACGGTCTCGAGGATCTTCAAGAACGCCGGGTCGCGGGTCACGATGCCGGGGAAACGATGGCGGGCGAAAAGGTCCGTCTCGAGCAGACTATTGCGCTGCTCAAGGACGATGCGCTGCATCCCCAAGCGCAGGGCGCGGGACGAAATATCGAGCACGTGCACGAAGAGCTCAAGCTGACGCGGGCCGAAGAGTCGATCGAGGTCGCTCGACTCGAGGTAAAGCACGCCGACGGTCTTGCCGTCGACCAGGAGCGGCGCCGCCAGCACCGAGCGGATGCGCATGCGCAGGATCGAGTCGGTATTGGCGAATCGGGCGTCCGACAGGGCGTCTTCAATCAACAGCGGCTGCCCGTCGTCGAGCAACTGCTTGATGATCGAATGGCTGATCGGTTCCCGGCGGCCTTCGAGCTCGTCCCGTCGCCAATTGCGGATCACCTTGAAATCGAGACCTTCGCCGCGGGTGAGCACCAAAAAGCCGCGCTGCCCCCGGACGATGTCCAAGGCGTGGCGAACCACCACATCGAGCATGGCGTCATAGTCGTCGACCTTCAAGAGCTCGCTCGCGAGCTCGAGCAGGCAGCGGAGGTCCCGCTTCTCGAGATGATCCGTGTCGCTCACAATCCCTCGACTCCAAAGAGGCGTCGCCACCACGGCTGGCTTTGCGATGACGGCGGCGCCGGGCCCTGCCGCAGAAGTTCCTTCACCTCGGCGGCCGAGGCGGGGCGATCATCGGCGTCGACGGCGATCAACCGTTCGACCACCGCCGCTAAAGCCAGCGGCACATCGGGTTCAAGATCGCGCAACCGCAGTGGCTTTCCATTCAACAAGGCGCGGGCGTAGGCCACCATGCTGTCCCCCGGGAAAGGCGTCCGACCGCTGAGCAGCTCGAAGAGCAGGACGCCAAAAGCAAAAAGGTCCGCCGCCGGGCCGGCCTGGTCGCCGCGCAGCTGCTCGGGCGCCAGGTAAGGCAGCGTCCCCATGACAGTGCCGTCGAGCGTCAGGTGCGACGTGGTGTCGTGCTCCCCCGACATGGGCATCAGCTTGGCGAGCCCAAAATCCAAGAGCTTGACGACCCCGTTGTCCATCACCCGCACATTCGCCGGCTTCAAATCCCGGTGCACGACGCCGCGATCGTGGGCGGCGCCCAACGCGTCGAGGATCGCGTCGGCGAGCCTTAGCACCTCCTTCAGATCCGGCTTGTCTTCGATCACCGCCGCCAGGTCGCGCCCCGGCAGCCACTCCATGGCGATGAAGGGCAGGATCAGCGGCGAGGCCCCGTCGTGCTGCCAACCCAAAGGGGGGGTCATGAAAGCCCCGGGCTCGGTCGGCCGATGATCTTCCGGCAGCCGAAGCTCGAGATCCGCGAGCTGCGCCACCGGCACGTTCAGCTCACCCACTTCGATGACCTTGACGATATTCGGGTGGTCAAGCGCTGAAATCGCCCGGGTTTCGCGTCGAAACCGCGCCCGAACGTCCGGATTGTGCCCGACCTCCGGCCGTAAAAGTTTCAGCGCCAGCTGACGGCCGTTACGCTGATCTTTCGCAAGGTAAACGATCCCCATGCCGCCGCGCCCGACGGGTTTTTCAATGACAAACGGCGGCAGTGAAAGAGGCAGCACCATAGAGCGAAAGCACGAGCAGGCGGGGGGCGGCGCCTAAGAGGTGGAGCATACCTCAAGAACTCCCCACCGCCCGATGCGGGCGTTCTTTCTGGCCTCCGGGACCCGGCTCCGCCCGTCCGCCGCGTCCCCCCGAGTCGGAGGCCGTGACGGCCTTAGACCCGAAAGCTGCGAGAGACCTCAGACCGCCGCGAGCTGCTCTTCGAGCCGCTGCCGGTGGTGCAGCTCGGCATAGAGTCCGCCCCGTTCCACGAGCTCATCGTGGCCGCCCTGGTCGACCACCCGTCCCCCTTCGAGCACCAGGATGCGATCGCAGAGGCGCGCCGCGGCCACCCGGTGACTCGCCATAAAGACGGTGCGACCGGCGAAGACGGTGCGCAGGTTGTTGAGGATACGCACCTCGGTCTGGGCATCCACCGCCGACAGGCAGTCGTCGAGCACCAAGATCGTCGGCTCGCAGAGGATCGCCCGGGCGAGCGCGACGCGCTGCTTCTGGCCTCCCGAGAGGGTCAATCCCCGCTCCCCCACCAGGGTCTCGAGGCCTTCGGGGAAGCCGGCGACGTCGCCGTCGAGGCCCGCTAGGCGCACCGCCCGGTGGACGGAGACCTCATCCGCGTCCGGACGACCGAAGGCGATGTTGTCGCGCAGCGACGCCGAGAAGAGGAAGGTCTCCTGAGGCACCACGGCAATACCGGCGCGCAGGTGAGAGAGCGGCAGCCGGTGCACGTCCACGCCGTCCACCCAGAGGCTGCCCGCGGGCGGTTCAAGCAGGCGGGGCACCAACGAAAGCAGGGTCGACTTACCGGAGCCGGTGCGCCCGACCAGGGCTATTTTCTCGCCGGCGGCGATTTCAAGATCGAGATCGCGCAGCGCCCAGACCCCGTCGTCGCGGTAGGAGTAGCTCAGGTCGCGGAAGGCGACGGCGCCTTCGAGGGGTTCGATCCCCCGGGACGCCGCGGCGAGCGCCGCTTCGCCGTCGCGGATCCGCGGCCGGGTCTCGAGCACCTTCTCTATCCTTCCCATCGACGCCGCCGCGCGCTGCAGCAGATTGATCACCCAGCCGATGGCGATCATCGGCCACACCAAGCGACCGAGGAAGAGCTGGAAGGTCACGAACTCGCCGACCGTGATGGCGCCGCGGAGAATCAGCACGCCGCCGTAGCCGAGCACGGCGGCGAAGCCGAGGCCGACCAGACCCTGGAGGAGCGGCCGAAAGGCGGAATCCCAGAGGATCAGCCGACGGTTGCGCTCGACGTAATCGTCATTCGCGGCGGCGAATGTCGCCTGCTCGGCCTCTTCCTGGACATAGGCCCGCACCACCCGGGCGCCGGAGATATTTTCCTGCACCTGCGCCGTGATGCCCGAGAATTGCTCTTGCACGCCCTGGAAGAGGGTGTGGATCTTCTGGCCGAAGAAGCGGGTCACCCAGGCGACCAAGGGCAAGGTGCCGAGGGCCAGCAGCGTCAGCCCCGGGTGGATATCGAGCATGAAGACCAGGCAGCCGAGGGCGGTGAAGATCGTATTGCTGCCGTACATAATCGCCGGCCCCGACAGCTGGCGAACCGCCTCTAAATCGTTGGTCGCCCGCGCCATCAAGTCGCCGGTGCGCTGGGCCGCGAAATATCCGGGCTCGAGGGTCTGCAGGTGGCGGAAGAAACTCTGCCGCAGATCGCGCTCGATCGAGCGACTCATCGACACCAGGATGTAGCGCTGGCTAAATTGGAAGAGGCCGCGGAAGGCCGTCGCCCCCACCAGCACCAGTCCGTAGTTGACCAGGGTCCGGACGCTGACGCCTTCACTCAGGCTGTCGATAGCCCAGCCGATGACCAACGGCATCAACAGGCCGGCGACCGAGCCCACCAAGATGCAGGCGACGCCGCCCACCAATCGGCTCCGGTAAGGCCTGAAATACGGCCACAAAAGACGCAGATCTTTCACCCCGTCAGGCTATCAGCTCGCTCCGCTACGACCGCCCCATCGACATATTTAGATGGGTTTCTTCGAATCCCTGGTGCCCGGGCATCGGCTGCCATAGGATGCCGCCCTCATTGCCCGGAGCACCTGTTATGTCCCTGGAAGCCATCAATCGCGACCTCGAGTCGTCTTCGCCCAGTCTTTGGAAACTGCTCTCGAAACTGGGTCGCCGCGCCTACTTCCCGCCGGATATTCCGTTCCAGGCCAAGCAGGCCGAGGGCACGTCGATCAACGGCACGATCGGCGTCTTCACCGACGGGCGCGGAAACGCGATGCCGCTGCCGTCGATGGCCGAGGCCACAACCCTCGAAGGCGACGAGCTCAACCGGGCTTTTCTTTACTCGCCGGTCCTCGGCTTCCCCGATGTCCGACGCGCCTGGGCGGACTGGCAGCGCACCGGCCAGGGCACCCCCGCCCCCGCCGAAGACGCCGTCACCACCCTGCCCGCGGTGCTGGGCGGCCTGACCCACGGGCTCTCGATGGTCGCCGACCTCTTCGCCGACGAAGGGCGTCCGCTGCTGATCGGCAAGCCGTTCTGGGGCAATTACCGCAACACCTTCGGACTCCGCCGCGGCGCCGATATTCGGGAGATCCGGGTCTATGAGAACGGGCGCTACAACCCGCAGGCGCTGCTCACCGCCCTCGAGGGCCTGCCCTTCGGCGAGCCGGCGATGGTGCTGGTGAACTTTCCCTCCAACCCCGGCGGCTACTCCCCGGGCGTCGACGAGCGACAGATCCTGCGCGACGGCTTCGCGGAGGCGGCGTCAAAACGGCCTCTGATGGTGATCTGCGACGATGCGTACGCCGGCCTGGTCTTCGAAGACGGCGTGCCTAATCGCTCGCTCTTCTGGGACCTGCTCGGCCTCCACGTCAACCTGCTGCCGGTCAAAATCGACGGCGCCACCAAAGAATTTGCGTTCTTCGGCGGCCGGACCGCCTTCCTGACCCTGGGCGTGGACCTCGACGAGGCCGGCACCGCCGCCCTCGAAAATAAGCTCCAATGCCTCAGCCGCGCGACCATCGGCTCGCCCTCGGCGACGGCCCAGGTTCTCCTTCACCGAACGCTGAAGAGCGGACGCGCCGACGACGAAGTCGCGGCGATCCGCCGCGTCGCCGTCGAGCGCTATGACGCCGTGCAGCCGGCCCTCGCCGCGCTCGACCCCGAGCTGCTGCGGCCCCTTCCTTTCAACGCCGGCTTCTTCGTGCTCATGCAGCTGGCTCCGGGGCTCGACCTTGACCCCCACGACGTGCGCACCCACCTGATCGAACACCACGACACCGGCATCGTCGCCGCCCGCCCCGACTACCTCCGCCTAGCGGTGTGCTCGGTGGCCGCTGAGAGCCTGCCGGAGATGGTGCGCCGGGTCGAGCAGGCGGTGCGCGAGCTGCGCGACCGGGCTTGATCGTCGATGCGTTTGATCTCTCCGGGCGGCGACGGCGCCGCCTGGCCGCGCGCTATACTGAACTCACCGCTCCCCGAGGCCCGCGCGACGGAATATCATCTGCCGGTTTCGGGTTCCTCTGTACCGCCCCCGATCCGCCGCTCAGCCACACGAGCCCGGCCCGAGGGCCGCTTGATCTGCCATGAGCCGGGAAAGAGTAAAGAATGCCGATCGTCCGCATCAATGAACCGATTGCCGAATGGCAAGATGGCGATTTCGCCCAAGGGTATGCCCTCGTCGTCCGCAAAGAGGTCCGTCAAGATCGCAAAGGACGCGATTACGTAGACCTCGAGCTCGCCGACGCCACCGGCAGTCTTCCCGCCAAGATTTGGCCGGATAGCCCGGCCCAGAAGAGCCACATCCAGGAAAAGGGCTTTATTGCATTCAAAGGCACGGTGCGGCAGTTCCGCGACCAGCTGCAGCTCAACCTCGACCACTGCCGCGAGGTCAACGCCTCCGACCGTGAGAAGGGCTTCGACGAATCGGTTCTCGTTCCCACCGCGCCCCAGGGCATCGAATCCCTATGGACACGCTTCTCGGCCATCTACCCGGTCAAAATCCGGCGCCCGGAGCTCCAGCGGCTGACCCGAGAGCTCCTCGATCGACACGGCGACAGCCTGCGCGAGCATCCGGCGGCGAAAAGCATCCACCATGCTTACCGAGGCGGCCTGCTCGAACACGTGGTCTTCATGGCGGAGATGGCCCTCAAGGTGTGCGATCTCTACGAAGAGCTCGACCGCGACTTGATCCTCCTCGGCGTCCTCCTCCACGACCTCGGCAAGCTCCGCGAGCTCGGCAGCATGCCCGCGAACGACTACACCAAAGAAGGGCAGCTGGTGGGCCACATCGTGCTCGGCCATTCGATGCTGCGCGACGCGTGCCGCGCCGTTGAGCCGGCGGTTCCGGAGTCCTTGGCTTTGCACCTCGAACACCTGATCCTGTCCCACCACGGCCAGCGCGAATACGGGAGTCCGGTGGAACCGTCGACGGCCGAAGCGCTGGTGCTCCACGAGATCGATAGCCTCGACTCCAAACTCAACCAGCTCCGCTCCTTGCGCCGCAGCGGCGCCCACGGCATGCACTATCACCGGCCGATGGGGCGAAATCTTTTCTTCGATCCGGAACTCGAAGCCCCGCCGACCCCAGATGTCGATTAGTCTTTAGTTTCAGCGTCGGCGCCGTTCATCCGGCGCCGCCTCCTCTTCCATCCCCCCTGGGCGGCGAATATTCGCCGGACGCCGCCGTATTACGCCTCGGTCCTCCCCATGGATCCATGGATCGGCGCCTTTCACCGGATTTTTACTCGCGACCTGTGAACGAAATCAGGTACCCGCGCGTCTAATAGTGTAGAAAGGTAGTGAAAAGGACCGCGGACATGCTCATGGCCCCTCGATATCCCAACATCCGAGTCCGTCTCCACAGTCGCAATCCGTATGCGATGGTCAGCGCGGTGCGCTCAGCACTCCGCCATTCCCGGGTGGACGCCGCCGAAATCCGGCGGTTCACCGACGAAGCGCTGGTCGACGAAGAGCCCCTGCGCGTACAGAACGTATGCGCCTCCTGGGCCGATGTCGATATGGCCTGAGAATGGCCTAGGACCCAGCCCCACCGGACTCTAGGAACCGCCGACCGTCGAATTTCGCGACCCTCGGCGGCTGAAGAGCTCTCGCGCCCCGTCTACCGGCGCGTCACCGGGTGCTCCCGGTCGAGCTCCAAGGACGGTTCCAGCAGCTGTTCGGAGCCGTCCGGCCAGCGCACCGTGATCGACTCCACCGTCGCGCCGTTCGCCAGGCCGAATGTCAGCGCGTGCTCGGACTGGGAGAGGTAGCTCCGGGTCGGCATCACCTGGCGTCGCTGGGAGCCGCGGTCGGTGGCGACCTCGACCCAGGCGCCCACGGCGTCGGGATTGGCGCTGCCCGGGTCGCTCAGGCGCAGACGCAGCCAGCGGTGGCCGGTGTCTTGATCGTTGCGCAGCAGCAGCGGACGGCGGCCGGCCTGGGTGAGAACCACGTCGAGGTCGCCGTCACCGTCGATGTCGGCGTAGGCGCTCGCGCGGCCGACTAAGGGAATCGCCAGATCCCCGGTTTCCGCGGCGTCGACTTCTACGAAGGTCGAACGGGCGTCCAGGCCCGCGTTCCAGAAGAGCTGCGATCGCTGCTCGTAGCTCTGCGACGGGTCGACGCTCGAGATCTCATTCTCGAGGTGGCCGTTGGTGTGCAGGATATCGAGCCGACCGTCGAGGTCGGCGTCGAAGAGCAGGACGCCGAAGGTCAAGAAAGTGCGCGTCGGCGCCCCCAAGCCCTCGGTGATCGACTCGTCCACGAAGAGACTCGCCTTGCCGCCCTGGCTGGCGTAGAGGGACGACATTTCATTGGCGAAATTGCCGATCACGAAGCCGAAGTCGGGGTCGTTTCGGAAGTACCCCGAATCGATGCCCATGGCCCCGGTCGCTTCGCCGGCGCGGCCGTAGGCGAGGCCGGAGAACTCGCCGACCTCCTCAAAGGTGCCGTCGCCGAGATTGCGGAAGAGGAAATTGCGCACCGTATCGTTGGCGACCATCAGGTCCATCAGACCATCGCCGTCGACATCGATCGGCGCTAGGCCGAGGGCCTTGGCGACGGGAACTTCGGTCGCGTCGTTGCGGATTCGGATGCCGGCCTCCGCCGAGACGTCGGTGAAGGTGCCGTCACCCTCGTTGCGATAAAGCACGCAGAAAGTGCCCTGGTAATTCACCGGCGGGCCGTACGCCCGTCCGACGCCGGTGAGGCGGTAGTCCACCTGGGCGTCAATTTCCGGCGACCACCGCACGTAATTGCCGATGAAGAGATCGAGGTCGCCGTCGCCGTCGAAGTCGGCGAAGGCGGCGCTCGTCGACCATTCGGACGCGTCGCCGCCGACGCCGGTCGTGGCGGTTACGTCTTCGAAACGGCCGCCGAGGTTGCGGTAGAGGCGATTTTCGCCCACCGCCGTCACGAAAACGTCAAGCTGACCGTCGGCGTCGAAGTCGCCGACCGCCACGCCGGACCCGTAATAATCCGTTTCTAGGCCGGCTTCGGCGGTGGCGTCCGTGAACGTGCCGTCGCCGTCGTTGCGGTAGAAGACGCTCGACGACGCCGGGGCCTTCGGGTCCCACGGCCGCCCGTTGACCAGCAGCAGGTCCGGGTCGCCGTCGCGGTCGGCGTCGAAGAAAGCGGCGCCGGAGCCCATAGTCTCCGGCAGCAGCTTGTCGCCCGCGGCGCCATTTTCGTGCACGAAGTCGATGCCGACGTCCGCCGTCACGTCGACAAAAGGCAGCGGCGGCGGCCCGACGGCGGCCGCGGGCGCCGTCATTTTCTCCGGGGCGGAGCGTTCGAGGGTCGTTTCGACCTCCTGGTCGCCGCTTTGAATCAAGCGCCAGACGCCGAAGCCGACGGCGGCGAGGATCGCCACCGCCGCCAGCACCTGCATCGAGCGCCTAAAGGCGACGCCGATAATCTCGTCGTTCTCTATATCGATTTCCGGGTCGACGTCGCCCGGACGCTTTTTCTCATCACTCATGACGATCCCCCCTCAGCCGGGGTGGGCCGGCGGTCCTGTCGCTAGGATCAAGGCCCGCCGGAGGGTTATGGGCCGCCGGTCTTCGGCAGCTTCAGCGGTCGACGGTCGAGGCGTCGATGCACGGCGCGGAAAAGCTCTTGGCTCGTCCGCTGCCACTCGGAGGCGGTGGTCGCATCCGGCGGGCCGCTCATCGACACCACGCCCGTGCCGTTGTCCTGGGTATGGACTTTGATGCGGGCTTTGTCGCCCCAAATCAGCGCCCAGCGCGCCGTCGACTCGACTTCCGGGTCGTAGGCGAAGCTCACTTCCTGCAGGGCTTCGAGCACGGCGTAGAGCAGGGCGGGTTCTTTCTGATCGTAAGGCGTCTTGAAGGCCGCCGCCGCCGTGCGGTGGCCCGCCGGCGGGCTGTAGAGATCGGAATGCAGCAGAACGCGGTAGTCCATCTCATCGATGCCGGAAAAGCGACCGTCGAGGCGAGCCCGCATGCGCATGCGCTCGTCGAGGGTGATCGCCTGCCGCAGGTATTCGACGACTTTCGCCGGCTGTTGCGCCAGCGCGTAATTCGACGCCGCCAAATAGCGCGCCTCGGCCGAGCGGTCGAGCTCGACGTAGCGGGCGATGCGGGCATCCGCATCTTCCGTACGGCCGAGCATCAGCATTACCGCACCCATGTTCAGCTGAATATCCGGCGCCTGGGGTTCGAGGGCCTGGGCCTTCTCGAGCAATCCCAGGGCCTCTTGGAAATTGCCCTCGGCGATCTCCAGGCCCGCTAGATTCATCCACCCTTCGCGCAGCGACGGGTCCTCCGCCACCGCTTTCTCAAGGTCGGCGCCGCCGGCTTTGAGCTCCCCTAGCATCACCCGCGCCATGCCCCGGAGGAGCCGCGCTTCCGGCGTCATCTTGGCGCGGCGCAGCAGGTCGAGCGCCAGGGTCGGCTGGCCGGCGTCGATGTGGGCGCGCACCGTCGCAAGATCTTGGGCGTGGACCTGGGCTGGCCACAGCACGCCTAAGAGTCCGGAGAGCACAGCCGTAATAAGAAGTCGATTCATCGGGGCGATCGGTGCGGGGAGAAGCGGAGCGGCTTGAGGGGAGGAAGATCGGAGAGGGACAGAGCGCCCCTAGCGCCCCGATTATATCGAGCCGGCGCGGTAGGATCGGCGTCACGAGGAGTTCTTGATGTCAACCGTAGCCCCAGCTCCCCC
>JBCDKB010000084.1:0-23568 GCA_038747035.1 Acidobacteriota bacterium
GGGTCTTTTCGACCTCGATCTCCTGGCTCTCCCGCTCAATTTCCTGGCGGAAGAGGTTGTGCATGAAGAAAGCAAGGTTGAAGGTCGTGGGGTTATATTGACCCTCAAACATATATTTATTGAGCGTTTTGTGCCACGTGACAATGTCTTTCACGCGGTGCTCACGGGCGACCAATGACTGCTTCAGCAGCGTCGCCAGCTCGGGGGCGATCGGCGTGCCCTCCGTCGCCACAACGCCTTGGTCAATCACCGACGCGAAGCCGTCGGCGGCCGGCGGCGGCAGCGGGCGGCCGGTGAGCAGCTCGAAGAGGATGACGCCGAGGGAGTAGATATCGTCGACCTTGTCCGGCGGCTGGCCGGCCAGGGCCTCGGGCGCTAGGTAGCGGCCGAAATGCTGACGCACCACCGGATTTTGGGCGAAGGAGCGGAGGCCGCCGCCCACTTCGAAACCGAGCAGGCGGGTCTCGCCTTCATTCGAAATGATGACCAGGTGCGGCACCAGAAAACCGTGGTGGATCCGCTGGTTTTCGTGGCGCGTCTCCGCCGCCGAGGCGAGCGCCAAGGCGATGCGCTCGGTGATCAGCAGGGCGTGCTCGGCCGGTATGAAATTGCGCTTACGGGCCGCCTGCTCGAGCAGGTTGGCCATGTTCTTGCCAGAGATGTAGTCGTAGGCGATATAAGGGATGCCTTCGAGCTGCCCCATCTCGATGCCGTCGCCAATATTCGGGCTGCGCAGCGCTTGCTGGACGCCGGTTCGGCCCTCGATCGACTGCCAAAGGCGGTTTCCGTCAAGGCCCTGGCCGTTAAACAGCCGCAGGAGCGCGACGCGCTCCATGCCTTGGCCGCCGAGGAGGCCGGCGCGGAAAGTTTCGCCCAACGGATCTTCGGTGAGCTTCTTGAGCAAAAGATACTTGCCGAATTGCTCTCGGGTATTCATGGCGACTCCGTGTGGTGGGCGCGGCGCGGCGCCCGCGGGCCTCAAAGAGCGGCGGCCGGGACAAGAGAAATTGGGGCCAAATCCGGCCGTTGAGGCAACTTAGGGACTGAGATCTCTGATTCTACCGAAGTTTCGGCGTGGCGCTACCCGACCCCGAAAATTATTGAATATTGCGATCTGGACCGGCGGAGTGCCGCCTCAGGAAGCGGGGGGCGAGGCCTGCGTTTCTCGTTGCCGTCGCTCTTCGGCCCATTTCTTCCGCCAATAGAGCTTCTGCCACTTGTAGACATTGCGGTCGTGCTCGGCTTTGCTCGTGGCGAAAACGTGGGAGCCGTCGTTGCGGCTCACAAAATAGAGGTACTGGGTGTCGGCCGGGTCGAGGGACGCGAGCAGGCTCTTGAGCGTCGGCGAGCAGATGGGGCTCGGCGGCAGGCCGGGGACCCGGTAGGTGTTGTAGGGCGACTCCATCCGGAGGTCCGGGCGGCGCAGATTGCCATCCCACGTGCCGTCGAGCTTCTTGGCGTAGATGATGGTCGGGTCGGCGTAGAGGCCCATGCCGATCCGCAGGCGGTTCGAGTAGACGCTCGCCACCAGCTGGCGCTCTTCATCGAGCTGGGTTTCTTTCTCCACGATGCTGGCCAAGGTCACGAGCTGGCGCAGGTTGAGCTGCGGCTTGACGGAGGCCGGTCTCGCGGTAAAAAGGGGCTCGACCTCGGCGGCGAAGCGCTTTCTGAAGGTGCGGACCAGCGTGTCGACGATCTCCGCTTCGGGGGTGCCGCGGGCGAAGTGGTAGGTGTCGGGGTAGAGGTAGCCTTCGAGGTTGGTGGCCTCGGGGTCGAGGTCGGCGATGCGGGACGGGTCAAGCATCTCCTGTCGAAAGACGTCGAGCTCGCCGAAGCCTGCGCGCGCTAGCGCGTCGGCGGATTCGTCGAAGGTCAGGCCCTCGATCAAAGTCACCGGATGGGTGACGATGTCACCACGGATCAGCTTGTCGAGCACTTGCGGCGTATTGTGGGGGCCGCTGAAGCGGTACTCGCCGGCTAGGAGCGCGGGGTCTTTCAGGCGGTGGATCAAGAAGAGCCGGGCCAGTCGCTGGTCGACGATCAGACCCTTGTCCTCGAGGTCGGCGAGGATGCGTCCGGCGGAGGTGCCGGGCTTGATGACGAGCACGGTTTCGTCCTGGGGATCCGCGCGGAACGGCTCGTGGAGGTGATTCCACGCCCAGTAGGCGGCGCCGGCGGCGCCGACGGCGGCGAGCAGGCCGAGCACGAATGTGATGAGGAGCAAGCGTTTGATCATGGCCTGTCACCCTCCGGAGATGGCGCCGTGGGCTCCGAACCGGTCAGGGCGCCGTCGTCGAGGGCCTGCTGCAGGAGTATCTGCGCCGCCACGGCGTCGCGTCGCTCTTCGTGCTCGCGTCGGTCGAGGTCGGCGTCCCGGAGGCGCTCGGCCGCTTCGACGGTCGACAGGGCCTCGTCCACGTAGTGGATCGGGCGCTTTGCGGCTTTTTTGAGCTTGGCGCCGAATCGCCGGATGCGCTCGGCGGCCTCGCCGGGCAGGCCGTCTTCGAGCCCGCGGGGCTCACCGAGCACGATGTCGGTGATGCCTTCTTCGCGGACCAGGGCGGCGATGCGGTAGACCGCGCGCCGGTCCGTCTCGCGGACAAAGGTGTCGAGCGGGAGGGCCAGGCGACCGCCGACGGCGGTGATCGCCAGGCCGATCCGGCGTTCGCCGAAATCAATGCCGAGTGCGCGCATATCGACAGTCTGCCATAAGCCGGCCCGAACCGGGCGGCGTGCTAGCATCGCGCCGTCCCGCCCCTTTGTCGGCGGGGTCATTTCCCCGGAGAGCGCCGGTCTCCCCGACCCGCAAGCGCTCCCAAGCTTTGTCCCGATTGCACCCCAGTTTCGCACCTAGTTTCCGCAAGTTTCTGAAGCAAAATTCGGATATCGCCCCTTCGAGCCCCGACTCTAAGACGGCTCCATGAAGGCTGGCTTTTTCGCGATTGGAGATCACCATGCGCGACATCGTTATTCTGAGCGCCGTGCGCACGCCGATCGGCGCGTTTCAAGGCTCCCTATCCTCCCTTGAAGCCCCCAAGCTCGGCGCCGCGGCGCTGCGCGGCGCCCTCGATCGCGCTGAGCTCGAGCCCGGCGACCTCGACCACGTTTACCTCGGCAACGTGCTGCAAGCGGGCATCGGCCAGGCGCCGGCCCGGCAAGCGGCCCTCGGCGCCGGCTGCCCGACGTCGACCGGCGCGATCACCCTCAATAAGGTGTGCGGCTCCGGTATGCGGGCGGTGATGAGCGCCGCGAACGACGTGCGCTGCGGCGAGTTTGAGCTGGTCGCCGCCGGCGGTATGGAGAGCATGTCGAATGCCCCGTATTACGCCAAGGGCGTGCGCGACGGCCTTCGCCTCGGCCACGGCCAGCTCATCGACGGCATGATCCACGACGGCCTGTGGGATCCCTACGACGACAAGCACATGGGCAATTGCGCCGAGACCTGCGCGGCGAAATACGAGTTCAGCCGCGAAGCCCAGGATGAATACGCCATCGAGAGCTACAAGCGCGCCCAGGCGGCCGGCGAAGCGGGCCACTTGGCCCAGGAGATCGTGCCGGTGGCGGTGCCCCAGCGCCGCGGCGAGCCGGTCCAGGTCAGCGAGGACGAAGAGCCCGCCCGGGCCCGATTCGACAAGATGCCTTCCCTCCGCCCGGCCTTCCAGCGCGACGGCGGCACGGTGACGGCGGCCAACGCGTCGAAGATCAATGACGGCGCCGCCGCCTTGATCCTGACGTCCGCCGAGCACGCGGAGAAGCTCGGCAAGAAGCCGATCGCGCGCCTCGTTTCACAGGCGACTTTCTCGCAGGACCCGGAGTGGTTCACCACCGCGCCGGTGAACGCGATGACCCGGGCGATCGAGCGCGCGGGCCTCGAGACGTCGGATATCGGACTCTTCGAGATCAACGAGGCTTTCGCCGTGGTCGCCCTGGCGGTGATGAAGGACCTCGGCATCACCCACGACCAGGTCAACGTCCGCGGCGGCGCCGTCGCCCTGGGCCATCCGATCGGCGCTTCCGGCGCGCGCATCCTGGTGACCTTGCTCCACGCCATGCGGTCGCGCGACGTCCGCTACGGCTGCGCCGGCATCTGCCTCGGCGGCGGTGAAGCGACCTCCGTGGTCCTCGAGCGTCTCTAGGGAGCGTCTCGAGGTCTTCCCCAGGCGCGTCCCGGCCGTCGCGGTGAGCGCCGGTCTGACCCGCTAGCGCCGTGAAGGTGCGCAAAACCCGGAGTCCTTTGGATTCCGGGTTTTGCGTCTGTCGCGTCGCCGGGCCAGCTCGGACTGGACAGCGTCAGCTGGACGCGGTAGAAACCATGGGTTCGAACGCGAGCGGAAGAGACGTCCGATCAACGTCCAGAGGAACTCGATGCGACGCGCGCTAGCTCTCGCTGCAGCTGCCCTTTTGTGGCTCCCCTACCCCGTGTTGGCCCAAGAGCCGACGTCAGCCGAAGACGAAGCCGCCTCCGAAGAGGTGGTTGAGGCGATCCCCGAAGAACCGCGGGTGTCTTTTAACGTGCGCCTCGACGAGGGGTCCGGCGGCGGCCGCGTCGTCGGCACCGCCGGCGACTTCGACTTCAACCCCGGCCAGTCCCTGATCGCCACCGGTGGCGTCGAACTCGAGTACCGCGATCTCACCCTGACGGCTGAGACCGTGCGGCTCGACATCCCCGACAACAGCCTGACGGCGGAGGGGGATGTCGTCCTTGATGAAGGGCCCGACCGTATCTCGGGGTCGGTGCTCGAGTACGACCTCGATACCCGCACCGGTCGCGTCACCAACGCGAAGGCCCAGGTGCAGGGCGATATTTTCTTCACGGGTTCGGAGATCGCGAAGACCGGCGACATCACCTACACGATCGAGAACGGTGAGTTCACGTCGTGTGAAGGTGAGAACCCGGCGTGGAGCTTCGCGCTCAGCGACGCGTCGATCACGCTCGAGGAATACGCCCGCATCCGCAACGCACGCCTGCGCTTCGGCAAGGTGCCCGTGCTCTACTTTCCGTACATCCTGTGGCCCGCGACCACCGAGCGCGCCTCGGGCTGGCTGATCCCGCGCCCGGGCTATTCGGACCGTCGCGGCGCCCATATCGGCCTGGCGTATTACCGGACCCTCGGCCGCTCCGCCGATATGACTTTCTACCTCGACGCGTCGACCAAGGAATTCTTCGGCGGCGGTATCGACTACCGCTACACCCCGTCGGAAAACACCAACGGTGTCGTCAAGGCCTACTACTTGACCGAACCCGACTCGGAGTTCGCCGATGCGCTGGCGGAGAATCGCGTCTTCGATCCGACCCGCGAAGCCGGTGACGATCGCTGGAAGCTGACCTGGGCCCACGAGACGCGTAACTTGTGGAATCGCTTCCGCGGCGTCGTCAATCTCCAGCTCTACTCTGATTTTGACTATTTGCGCGACGTGGAGCGCAACTTCGACCGCCAGACGCGTTCCTATACCTACTCGAACGCCTTTTTGAGCGCGAATGAAGGGCCCCACTCTTTCAACCTGATGGTCGACCAGCGCGAGCTGATCAACTCCAACCGGACGCGCAACACCCGGCGGCAGCTGCCGGAATTGGAATATCGCCTGCGCCCGACCCAGCTCGGCAGCCTGCCGGTGTATTTCAGCTTGCAGAGCTCGGCCAATGCCTTCCAAGTCGAATTCGAACCGACGGAGGGCGAGAACGCCGGCACCAAGACGACGATCGAATACGGGCGCGCCGACTTCGCGCCGGCGTTCTCGATTCCGCTGTCGACGGTGCCGTGGCTTTCGGTGAAGGCGACCCTCGCCGGCCGCGTGACGTATTACACTGACAGCCTCGCGGATCCGACGCTACCCGCCGATCCCGACAATACGGACGTGCTCCCGGGCGGCAGCCTGACGCGGACTTTTCCCTCGGCCCGCCTCGATGTGGTCGGCCCGAGCCTGTCGCGCGTCTTCGAGCTCTCCGGCGAGCGCTTCTCCAAGGTGAAGCACATCGTCGAGCCCCGGTTCACTTACACCTGGGTCGACGACTTTGACGACCGGGACCGGATTTCTGTTTTCGATGAAATCGACACCTTCCGTCCGCAGAACGCCACCCAGGTCGCCCTGGTCAATCGCTTCTTGGCCAAGCCGCGGGACGAGGAAGAAGGCGGCGCCTTCGAAATCGCCTCGGTGGAGGTCTCCAAGGTCTACGTTTTCGACGATTTCGACGACAACGATTTGACCGATCCGGTCGACGGTCCGATCGTCACCACGGTGCGCGTCAATCCGAGCGAAGAGACGAGTTTCAAAGGCGAGTGGCGTTACGACGACGAAGCCAGCGAGCTGATCTCGCAGTCGCTGTCCGGCGGCACCACCCTCGGCCGCCACGGCGTCGGCCTGACCTGGTTTACCCGCTGGAATACCCTCGGCGTCGAGACCTCAAACCAGATCCGGCTCTTCACGAAATTCGAGATCATCCCGGACAAGCTCTTTTTCGACGCCCAGATCGGCTATAACCTGCTCGACGGTTTCGACACCACCAATCCGGAGCTGGACCGCCTGCAGGAGCAGCGCTACGTCATCGACTATCGCTCGCAGTGCTATAGCTGGCTGCTCGAATACCGCGAGACCAACTATTCGTCGTTCGAAGATAGCGAGCTGCGCTTTTCGCTGTCGCTCAAGAACGTCGGCACCTTCCTCGACATCAACGAGTCATTCGACTGATCGTCGACCGACCTCCAATCCCCCCTCCTGGCTTCCCCGCCGCGGCCATTCCCAGTCCGCACCTCTTGATCCACCTCTGAAAGCGTTGCCATGAAAGGCTTGATTCTCTCCGGCGGCAAAGGGACTCGTCTGCGTCCCTTGACCTACACATCCGCCAAACAGCTGGTGCCGGTGGCCAATAAGCCGGTGCTCTTCTTCGGCATTGAATCGATCGTCGCCGCCGGCATCACGGATATCGGCATCATCGTCGGCGAGACCAAAGACGAAATCCGCGCCGCCGTCGGCGACGGGTCCCAATTCGGCGCCTCGGTGACCTATATCGAGCAGGACGCGCCGCTGGGGCTCGCCCACGCGGTGATGATCGCCGAGGACTTCCTCGGCGACGATTCCTTCGTCATGTACCTGGGCGACAACCTGATCGCCGGCGGCATCACCAGCCTGGTGGAGGAATTCCAGCAGCTCGAGTGCAATGCCCAGATCCTCCTGGCCGAAGTGCCGAACCCGCAGCAATTCGGCGTCGCCGAGCTGGCGGAGGACGGGGTCCACATCGAGAAGCTGACCGAGAAGCCCAAGGAGCCGAAGAGCAACCTGGCGCTGGTCGGCGTGTATATGTTCGATCGCCACATCATGGAGTCGGTCAAGCGCATCAAGCCGTCCGCCCGCGGCGAGCTGGAGATCACCGACGCGATCCAGGATCTGATCGACCGAGGCTTGGCCGTGCATCCGCACAAAGTGCGCGGCTGGTGGAAAGACACCGGCAAGCTCGACGACATGCTCGAGGCGAATCGTATCGTGCTCGACTCCACCGATATCCCCCAGCGCCGCGGCGGCCAGGCCGGCGACGGCAGCACCCTCGAGGGTCGAGTCCTGGTGGGCGAAGGGGCGGAGCTGATCAACTGCGTGGTGCGCGGTCCGGCGGTGATCGGCGACCGGGCCCGTCTGGAGAACGCCTTCGTCGGGCCGTATTCGTCGATCGGCGATGACTGCGTGCTCTCATCCTGCGAGATCGAGAATTCGATCGTGCTCCAGGGCAGCGAGATCCGCGATATTCCGGTGCGCATCGACGGCTCCCTGGTCGGCAAGAACGCCCGCATCGTCAAGACCGACGCCAAGCCCAAGGCCTATCGCTTCATGCTCGGCGACAACTCCGAGGTCGGAGTTTTCTAGCGATGCGCACTTTGGTCTTCGGCGGCGAAGGCATGCTCGGGCAGGCGGTGATGGGGCACTGGCGCCGCCGATCGGCGCCGGTCCTGACCCTCGGCCGTCGTCAGGCGGATATCACCGACGCCGGTGCCGTCTCGGAATGGGCCCGTCGATTTGCCCCGGAAGTGATCGTCAATTGCGCGGCGTTCACCCGCGTGGACGATTGTGAAGAGCAGGAAGCCCACGCCACCTCCATCAACGGTGACGCGGTCGGCCACCTCGCCGATGTCGCCCGAGAACACGGGGCGCTCCTGCTTCACGTCTCGAGCGACTATGTGTTCCCGGGGGACGCCTCGTCGCCGATCCCGGAAGATGCGGCCACCGGTCCCCGCTCCGCCTACGGGCGCGGCAAGCTCGAAGGCGAGAGGCGCGCCCTCGAGTATGACCGCTCCTTGGTCGTGCGCACGTCGTGGCTCTTCGGCCCCGGCGGGCCAAATTTTGCCGCGACCATGCGTCGCTTGATTTTGGGGGGCAAGCTGCCCCTGCGGGTGGTTGACGACCAGGTCGGCCGGCCCACCTACACCCCCTTCCTCGCCCGGGCGCTCTACGACCTCGCCCGGCTCGGGCGGCGGGCGCCGCTCGACGCGCAGATCATCCACTACGGAAATCGTGACGCGGTGTCTTGGCACGGTTTCGCCAGCGAAATCGCCCGCACCTTGGACCCGTCGGCCGAAGTGCTGCCGGTCCCCACCGGCGAGTTCCCCAGGCCGGCGGAACGTCCCGCCTATTCAGTGCTCGACGTCAGCCGCTTCGAATCGTGGTGCGGCCGCGTGGTCGAGCCGTGGCAGAACGGCCTCATCGAATACTTCGAGAATTCTCATCCCCAGTGATCTTTGGAGATCCCGAACCATGAAAGCGCTCATCACAGGCATTACCGGATTCGCCGGTTCCCACCTCGCCGAGTATCTGCTCGAGCACCATCCCGACGTCGAAGTCTTCGGCACCCGCCGCTGGCGGAGTCCGCTCGAGCACATCACCGGCATCCTCGACAAGATCGAGCTCATCGACTGCGACCTGCGCGACTTCAACTCCGTGCGCAGCGCCCTCGAGCGGTCCCAGCCGGATTTCATCTTCCACCTAGCGGCCCAGAGCTTCGTGCCGACGTCGTGGAACGCGCCGACCGACACCCTCGACACCAACGTCATCGGCCAGACCAATATCTTCGAAGCGGTGCGTCTGCTCGGCCTCGATCCGGTGATCCAGATCGCATGTTCTTCTGAGGAGTACGGCCTGGTGCATCCTGAGGAGACGCCGATCAAGGAGACCAATCCGCTGCGGCCCCTCTCGCCCTACGCGGTCTCCAAGGTGACGCAGGATTATCTCGGCTACCAGTACTTCATGAGCTACGGCTTGAAGGTCATCCGCACCCGCGGCTTCAACCACACGGGCCCGCGCCGCGGCGAGCCTTTTGTCACGTCGAATTTCGCCAAGCAGCTGGCGATGATCGCCGCCGGCGAGCGGGAGCCGGTGATGTACGTCGGCAACTTGACCGCCGTCCGTGACTTCACGGACGTGCGTGACATGGTCCGCGCCTACTGGCTGGCGGTGAACCACGCCAAGCCCGGCGAGGTTTACAACATCGCCACCGGCAACGGCATCACGATCCAAGAGCTGCTTGATCGCCTGATCCAGCTCTCCGGTGTCGAAGTCGAGGTCAAGGAAGATCCGGCCCGCATGCGGCCCTCGGACGTCGAGATTCTGATCGGCGACAGTTCGAAATTCCGCGCCGATACCGGCTGGGAGCCGCAGGTGCCTTTCGAGAAGACGCTCATCGACACCTTCAACTACTGGCAAGAGCGCGTCGCCGCCGGCCAGCGGTGAGGCGGTCCTTCTCTTCGTCGCGGAGACGCGCCGTCGGCGGACGCACGGCCTCGTCTGGGGCCCGGGCGCCGGTCCGCCGAATCGGACGCGACCGGCGCGATAAGATTTTTGCGCCGGGCCCCCAGTCCCTTTGGAGTTGTGAGTTGACCCCCGGATCCCTGGTTCTATGCGAATTCTGATTACCGGCGTTACCGGATTCATCGGCTCCCACCTGGGCCGATACCTCAGAGACCTTCCGGATGTGGATGTCCATGGCTTGGCCGCCCACGCCGAACCGCCCAGCCACCTGGGCGTGCCGGTCGTTAATGCTGACGTGACCGACCAAGGGGCTCTGGTCAGCGTCATCGAGCGCTTGGAGCCCGACGCGATCATCCACCTCGCAGGGCTGTCTCACGTTGGCGAATCGTGGAAGCGACCGGGGGACTATCTGCAGGTGAATTTCGGCGGCACCCGCAATCTGGTGCACGCCGCCGCTGGACGGACCGTCGTTTTTGCGTCGAGCGCCGAGGTCTACGGCAACGTCGCCGAGTCGGAGCAGCCGATCCGCGAAGAGCGGCCGCTGGATCCCCGGTCGCCGTACGCGATGACCAAGGCCTGCGCCGAACAGGTGGCGCTCGACCACGGCGCGATCGTCGTGCGATCGTTCAATACGATCGGACCGGGGCAAGGGCGGCACTTTGCGCTGCCGTCTTTCGCGTCCCAGCTCGCGGCGATCCAGCGCGGTGACCAGGAGGCCGTCATCCACGTCGGCGACCTATCGCCGCGGCGGGATTTCCTGCACGTGGCGGACGCCGTCCGCGGCTATGAAGCCGTACTCCGCCGCGGCGAACGGGGGCACGTCTACAACCTGGCGAGCGGGAAAGCCCACTCGATCCAGGAGGCCCTGGACGCGCTGCGTCGCATCTCGGGCGTGGAGGCCCAGGTCGAACGCGACCCGGCCCGCGTCCGCCCGGTCGATGTGCCGCTCCTAAGCGGCGACATCCGGAGCATCGGCGAGCTCGGATGGACCCCTGAGCTTTCATTCGAAGACGCCCTCGCCGACCTCTGGCGCGACATCCTCGAGCATCCCGAAGGAGAGGCGATATGAAGATCCTGATCACCGGCGGCACCGGCTTCCTCGGCCGCCGCACCGTCGAGCAGCTGGCCCCGAATCACGACCTGCGCCTGCTCGTACGTCCGACGTCGTCGCGGGATCGATTCCCGTCCGACGTCGAGTTCGCAGAAGGCGATGTCGTCGACCGCGACAGCCTCGTGCGCGCTTCCGAGGGCTGCGACGCCATTCTCCACGCCGCCGCCTTGGTCAAGATCATGGCGCCGGGTGCGGACTTTGATCGCATCAACGTCGGAGGCTTGGACAACGTCGTCGCCGCCTCCAAGACGAACGGCATCGGCCGAGTGGTCTACGTCTCGAGCTTCATGGCCCTGGGGCCGACGGAGAAAGGCCCCGGCGGCCGGCTCGACGAAACGGCCCCGGTCGACGATCGGCGCTGGATCAACCACTACGAGCGCACCAAGACGCTTTCCGACCGCGCGGCTCGGGTCGCCATCGACGAAGGCGTACCGCTGAATGTCGTCTACCCCGGCGTCATCTACGGGCCCGGCGAGCTGACGGAAGGCAATATCGTCCTGCGTCACGTACTGGACCTGGCGAATAAGCGCCTACCGGCCTTGCTCGGTAGCCCCGACCGGGTGTGGAATTACTCCTTCGTCGAAGACGTGGCCTCCGGCATTGTGTCGGTGCTCGAGAACGCGCCGACCGGCGGTCGCTACGTGCTCGGCGGCGACAACGTCACCCAGGGCGAGTTCTACCGCACCGTCGAACGGGTCTTCCGCATCAAGACGCCGGGTCTACGCATGCCCAACGCCGTGGCGACGCTCTCCGGCGCGATGATGAAAGGCTGGGCCCAGCTCACCGGCGGAACGCCCCAGCTGACGCCGGATCTCGTCGAGGTGTATAAGCACGACTGGGCGCTCTCCTCGCAGCGGGCCGCCGACGAATTCGGCTACAAGCCGCGGAGTCTTGAGGACGGCCTCAGCGAAACCTTCGACTGGCTGAAGTCGGCCGGCCACTGGCCGGCGAAGCTCTCGGGCCGCGCGGCATGAGTTCCGGCCTAACCCTTCGCGAGGTGGCGCGCAAGGTCACCCACATGGGGGTGGGCCTGATCGCCTTCGCCGTTGTCTACTTGGGGCCGCTCTACTCGGCCCTTTTCGCGCTGGCGGCGCTGCTGATGAATATTTTCATCCTGCCGCGGGTCGGCGGCAAACTGCTATGGCGCGCCGACGATGAACGCCGGGGCCAGTCCGTGGGCATCATCGCCTACCCGGCGGCGGTGCTCGTTCTGATTCTTCTTTTCTGGAATCACCTGGAAATAGCGGCCGGCGTCTGGGGCATCCTCGCTTTCGGCGACGGCATGGCGTCCATCGTCGGGATGACTCTGGGCGGTCCGCGCCTCCCGTGGAATCCGCGCAAGACCTGGTCCGGGCTCTTCGGCTACGCGCTCTTCGGCACGATCGGCGCTTTTACTTTGCTGTGGTGGACGCTCGAGCGCGGCGGGGAGTCTTTCCATTCGAGGGCTTTCCTCCTGCTGGTCGCCGCCGGTACCGCCGCTTTTGCGGCCCTGATCGAATCGCAGCCGATCGAGCTTGACGACAACATCAGCGTGCCGCTGCTGGCGGCGCTGGTGATGCACGGCCTCATGCTGACGGAGAGCTACTGGCCGCGGGTCGATGAGAAGGCCCTCTTGGTGACATTCTTGGTGGGCGCCGGCGTCAACCTCGCGCTCGCCGTCCCGGCCTACCTCGCGCGCTCGGTGGATAGGACCGGCTTCGTCGCCGGCATCCTGGTGGGCGCCACGATCTGGATGTCCCTCGGTTGGAAGGGCTGGCTGGTGCTGGTGGTCTTCTTCGTGCTCGGCACCGGCGCAACCAAGATCGGCTACAAGAAAAAAGCCGAACGCAAGCTCGCCCAAGAGGGGGGCGGGCGCCGATCAGCGCGCCACGCCCTGGCCAATACCGCCGTGCCAACGATCGCCGCGTTCTTCGCCGCGTCGACGCCGCACCCCGAGATTTACTTACCGGCCTTCGTCGCCGCCTTCGCCACCGCCGCCGGCGATACGCTCGGCTCCGAGATCGGCCAGCTCTGGGGACGCCGGACCTTCCTGATCACGACGCTGCGCCCGGTCCCCCGCGGCACCGAAGGCGCCGTGTCGCTAGAAGGCACACTGGCGGGGCTCTTCGGCTCCTTCGCCGTCGC
This sequence comes from Acidobacteriota bacterium, assembly GCA_038747035.1. Lineage (GTDB taxonomy): Bacteria > Acidobacteriota > Thermoanaerobaculia > Multivoradales > J023 > JAUIJL01. The sequence goes on from JBCDKB010000084.1 coordinate 12,965, forward strand.
CTGCTTGGGCTGGGCCCTCGGCTTCTACGGCTTCGCCGTAGCGCTCCTGGTGACCCTCGCCGCTTTCATCGGCACGACCCTCGAAAGCTTAATCGGCGCGACGATCGAGAAAGCCGGACTGCTCGACAATGAGTCCGTCAACTTCTTGAATACGCTGATCGGCGCCGTCACCGCGGCGCTGCTGGTCATGCTTCTGGGCTAGGCCGCGGTCAGACTAGAAGCCGCCGTGAGACCTTCGCGGCGGTGAGCGACAATCCTCTAGATCGCTTTTGCCCCGGCTGGGCCGCTCGGGCTGCGGGCCCCGGCCACGGATGGCCGGTGGGCAAGGGGCGGGTGTTCAGGGAGTTAAATATGCTATAAAATCATTTTTATTGAACGGTCGCCCTTTCGAGATTGGAGCCCCCATGGCACGACGTGCTCTGTCCCCTCGCCTTAGTTTGCCCGCCAGCCTCCTGTGTTTCTGTGCATCTCTCCTTTGCGGCCAGGCCCTCGAGGCGCAAACGCCGGTTCCGCAAGGGTCGCAGATTCTTGTGAATAGCTACACGACCGGTTCCCAGCGGCTCCCTTCGGCGACTACCCTCGCCTCGGGCGATGTTGTGGTGACATGGTTTAGTTTCGGCAGCTCCTCAGGGGACACTTTGGCAACGAGCGTGCTGGCCCAGAGGTTCACGTCGACCGGCGAGCCAATCGGCGCCGAATTCCAGGTGAATAGCTATACGACGAGCTATCAGTTCTCGCCGGACGTGACGCGTCTCGGTGACGATGGCTTTATTGTGACCTGGCTCAGCGACGGATCCGATGGCGGAGATACGGACATCACCAGCGTTCAAGCGCAGCGGTTCGGCGCTGACGGGACTGCCCTCGGGGCGCAATTTCAGGTGAACACAGCGACGACGGGGAATGAGAACTATCCGGAGGTTGCGGCGGACGCGCTCGGGAATTTCGCCGTGGTGTGGGAGACGGCCCAGGTGGTTACGGTCCGGCGCTTCGATTCGACAGGGGCGGCGATCGGGGCGCCTTTCGAGGTCGAAGAGAATGGATCCCAAAATCGGCCGGATATCGCCGTCGCCGGGAACGGGGACATCGTGGTCGTTTGGCAGGAGAGCTTCAGTGGAGTGGGCAACGAAATCCGAGGCCGGCGCTTCGACTCGCTTGGAGTCGGAGTCGACGGCGTTTTCGATATCAATACCGTGACGCTGAACGACCAAGAATGGCCTGCCGTCGCCTCCGCGCCCGACGGCGGGTTTGTGGTGGTGTGGACGAGCGATGCGAGCCTGCCCTCCACAGAAATCCGGGGCCGCCGGTTTGCTTCCGACGGGTCGCCCCTCGGAGACGACTTCAAAGTTGACACGTCGGTGAACGGCTACCAGAGAGATCCCGCCGTCAGCATCGACGGTGACGGAGACTTCATTGTGGTCTGGACCGGCCCCGATGACGACGGTGGGGCTCCACCGGGGACGAGCATCCAGGGGCAGCTTTTTGACTCGACCGGCGGTCGGCTCGGCGACCAATTCACGGCTAACAGCCTCGGGGCACAGGATCAGCGAACGGCGGCGGTGGCGACGGCGAATCCGGGTGATTTCGTCGTCACCTGGACGAGCTACGGCCAGGACAATGGCGACACCGATCAATCGAGCATTGAGGCCCAGCGCTTCCGGGTGACCGCGGACCTCGGCGATTTCGTCTTTCTCGACCGGGATCTTGACGGCTTGCAGGGGCCGGGCGACCTAGGCCTCCCGGGCATCCCGATGCATCTCTTTGGCGCCAACGGAGACCTCCTGGACTCGACGCTGAGCGACGCGGACGGCGGCTTCCTTTTCCAGCCGAAGATCGGGCGGTCCGGCGCTGTGGATCGCTTCTACCTGCAGGTCGAGCCGCCATTCCGGTACTCCCTCACCGCGACGGACGTCGGGCCCGATGACGCGGTCGATTCGGACTTCGACACCACCTTCGGCCAAACCGAGACCTTCGAAGTGGCCGTCGCCGGAGCGGATCGCGTAGGGATCGACGCCGGACTCGCCAACGGGATCGGCGATCGCGTGTGGGAAGACCTCGACGGCAACGGGCTACAGAATGGCGGAGAGCCGGGGATCGACGGCGTCACCGTAGAGCTCTACGGCGGCGCCGACCAGTTGCTGGATACGACGGTGACGGCCAACGGCGGGCGGTATTCGTTCCCCGACCTCGACGCCGGGACCTATTACGTGCTCTTCGTGGCGCCGGACGGCCTGGCCTTCACCCGTGAACAGGCCGGCGAGGATACGGCCGATAGTGACGCGAGCCCCGCGTCTGGGGCCACGCCTCTTTTTTTCCTTTCGATCGGCGACATCCAGCCCCAGTGGGACGCCGGCCTAGAGCCGGCTGTCATCGGCGACCGGGTCTGGCTCGATGACAACGCCGACGGCCGCCAGCAGCCCGGTGAAGGCGGTCTGGCTGGCGTCTTGGTGCGATTGCTCGACGCCGCAGACGCGGAGGTGGCCAGCACCGTCACCGACGCAGACGGGCTCTACCGATTTGCCGAGGTCCCGACCGGGACTTATCGCGTCGAGGTCCAGCGGCTCGGAAGTGGTGTCTTCTCGCCAAAGGGCGTGGGCGAAAACGACCTCCTGGACTCGGATGTGGATCCCGCCGACGGTCGGACGGATCTTTTTGACTACGTCGCAGGTTCGGCCCGCCGCACCTATGACGCCGGAATCCGGACCGTGCCCCTATTCGCCGACGGCTTCGAGTCCGGCGACGCTTCGGCGTGGTCGGCTCTGGTTGTCCAGGACTAGCCTCTGGATCCCGGGGCTCAAGCGCTGCGCTCCCGTGACGTCGGTTGCCACCGGAATCGAGGCAGCTTGGATTTTGGAGCTGCTAGGGGTGTACCCGCGCGGTGGCCAAACATGTTTATAATATGTTCCCATGGGTACTTCAGTGCACATCCCCGCGGATCTCCTCGCGTCTGTAAACAAGCGCGCGAAAGAACTCGGAATTAGTCGCAATCGCTACATCGTCCAGGCTTTGCAGTCGGCGGTTGATCGAGAAACAGGGTGGAGTCCAGAGTTCTTAGCGATGCTTGAGGAGGCCCGAGCGGATTCGGAGAGCCAAGAAGATCTAAAGGCTATGCGGCAAGCCATTGCTAAAGGGCGAAGCTCCAAGCCCCCCTTAGCGCTGTGAAGTACATCCTAGACACGAATATCGTGTCCTTTGCCATGGCCGGAGATCCCGAAGTCACTGCGCGGATTGTCGCCTCGAGAAGCACGGACATTCTTTTGCCATCACCTGTCGTGGCCGAGATCGAGTACGGTCTCGCCAGGATGCCACTATCGAAACGCCGGGAGCGCCTCGCGAGGAATTTCCGTATCTTGGCTAGTGAGATGGATCGCGCTCCATGGACGGACGATGTGAGCCAGGCCTTCGGGCAAATTAAGGCTTCCCTCGAAAGAAAGGGAGAGAGAATCGAAGACTTCGACGTCGCTGTGGCTGCCCATGCCGTAGGGCTCCATGCGACTCTTGTGACTGACAATGTCTCTCATATGGGCCGAATCGAAGGGGTTGAGATCGAGAACTGGAAGCGGCCCAGCGGCTCCTAAGCAGGTTGCCACCGGAAAGTCCTGATGTAGTTCTCGGGACGTTGAATAGCCAGCGCCCCGACAAAGCGCTTAGCGGGCTTGAAGGCGTAGAGCGACCAGCCGCGGGCGGCCTCGGGGGCGTCTCCGAGGCTCACGATCCTGGGTTCGCGGCGCGGGTCGAGCTCGACCGTGGAATACCGCAGCGGCACCGAAAGCCCGGTCCCGATGGCCTTGAGGTAGGCCTCTTTTGAGGTCCAGGCGCGGAAGAATCCGTCGGTCTTGAGGGTGTCCGGAAGGTCCTCGTAGACGCGGCGCTCCTCTTCGGAGAAGAACCGCTCGACGAGCCGCCCGGCATCCCGGGGGCGCTCCAGGCACTCGACGTCGACCCCGAGCTCCTGGTCGGCGCCGACGGCGAGCAGGGCGAGGTCGGCGGAGTCGGTGAGGTTGAAGACTAGGCGAGACTCTGGGACGTCCCGCGGCTCGAGGTCCGGTTTGCCCTTGGGGCCTTTGGCGAATTCCAGGGACTTGGGATCGCGCTTTAGGTAGGCCCCGAGCACCATCCGCATGGCGCCCCGCCGCACGGTGAAGCGACGTCGATGGCGGTCGAAGTGGAAACGCTCGGCCCGCGCCTTTTCTTCGTCGGTCAGAACGGCCCAGAGCTCGTCGATCGGGAGCGGCGGCGTCTCCAGGTCTATGGACCAGATGTCGATATCCCGGCCGCGGGGGCGCGGCCCGGGCTTCGCCGCAGGCGTCCAGTCATCCATCACCCGGGGAGTCTATCGAGTTGAGGTTGAGCAGTTCGCCACGGGAAAGCGCCTTAGATCAACCGCTTGGAATCGCCACTCCGGCGTCAGGACGTCGCCGCCCGCCGTCGCCGGATACCAGGGGCTTTCGGACCCGGGCCGTTTAAGCACGTGGATGTCCTGGGCCGGCATATAGCTCTGGCCCAGCAGCACCTGTCGACGCCCCGCGGCGTCGACCGCGACGTCGAGCACCATCACGGCGTGGCCCGGAGAGCCGCTTTGGATGAAGACGTCGCCGATCTGGATTTTCCGCGGATCCGCCACCGGCTCAAGCTCCTGTTTGAGGGAGATCGTGCCGGCGTAGGCGAAGACCGCGCTGAGGTAGCGTCGAAAATTGACGTAGGAGTCGTCTCTCGACGCTCTCCGAGACCAGGCGACCTGGTTGCCGCCGACCCGCGGTCGCTGGCCGCTCGCCCAGTCAGGCCACCGCGCGAGGTCGCCGCTCGTGAAGTGGAACTCGATGAGCTCGCGGCAGTCCGTGGCCCAAAGGTACTCGGCCCGCAGCCGAATGACGGCGTCGGCGCACTGCTGAAGATCGCGCTTTCCGACGTCGATATCGAGCACCGCGGCGTGCATATCGCGGGTCTTGATCGAGCCGTCGTAGTGGCGCACCGGCGACCCCACGGGCTTGACCGGCAGCGCCCGCAGCCACGCGCCGAAGCTACCGGCAGCCAAGCCGACGCGTTCGGCGCCCGGCGGAGCCGGAAACCTCTCAACGAGCGTCTCTTGCGACTGTGGCCCCCACGGATGGGTGGAAGCGAGCGTCGTTGGGGGGATGAGCGTCGTCGAGATAAAGAGGATGAAGAGCAGGCGGCTTTTCATAGAAGCATCGTGACCTCCTCATCCTTAGACCCGCGATAGGGCAAAAGATTCCAGAGGTCTCAAATTATCCCGATCAGGAAAATTTGGGTGGCTGCCTTAAGCCAGATCGGGGGATTCGCTCAAATGCTCCCGCTCGGGATAATTTGAGGTTCTTCAGTCCGATTTCGCATGCTATTATCCCGTTCGGGAAAAAAAGATGCGTCTCAATACAGTGAAAGAGCTAGGGCAACTGATCCGAGCCCAGCGCAAAGCGATCGGTCTCACGCAGAGCGATCTCGCCGACGCCAGCGGCGTCAGCCTGCGATTCATCAGCGAGCTGGAGCGCGGTCGAGCCTCGGCGGGGGTCGGCCGGGTCCTGCACGTTTTGCAGATGCTCGGCCTTGGAGTCCAGATCGACGGAGTCGAAGACAGTGTCTAAGGACCTCGTCGTCTACATGCATCGCGAGGCGGTCGGTCGTTTGCGGCAAGAGGACTCGGGACGCCTGTCCTTTCGATACGGCGCCGAGTGGCTCGAAAGTGACGGACGGAGTCCGCTCTCGCTGTCCCTCCCGCTTCAGGTCGAGGCCTTCGACGACGGGCAGGTCCGGCCCTTCTTTGCCGGCCTCTTACCTGACGAGAACGCCCGCGAGCGGCTGGCTCGGCACCTTGGGCTTTCTCACCAGAACCCATTTGCGCTCCTCGAAGAGGTCGGCGGTGAGTGCGCCGGGGCCGTGGCATTGATGAGGCCGGATGAGGCGCTGCCTTCGGAGTCCGGCGACGGGCAACTGCTAGATGCGAAGACTCTGGCGGCCTACCTGAAGGCACTTCCTCGGCGCCCTCTCTTAGTTGGGGGAGAGCTCCGACTGTCGTTGGCGGGTGCCCAAGACAAGTTAGCCTTGGTCTACCGGGACGGAGCGTTCTTCCTTCCCCGTGGCCAGTCCGCCACGACTCATATTCTGAAGACGGAAATCGAGGGTTTCGACAACACGGTCGCCAACGAATTTTTTTGTCTTCGCCTAGCCTCCCGTTTGGGGCTCGACGTTCCGGCAGTGGACATGCGTCGCGTTGAAGACGTCCAGTTCTTGATGGTCGAGCGCTACGACCGCGTCGCCCGGGGGCAGTCGATCCAGCGTTTACACCAGGAGGATTTCTGCCAAGCACTGGGTGTTGTTCCGGAGCGAAAGTACCAGGCCGAGGGCGGACCTTCGATCGTCGATTGCTTTCAGGTACTAGCCGCCTGCCGATATCCGGCGCGCGCACGGCTCGAGTTCATGCGGCGGGTTATCCTCAACTTTCTTATCGGTAACGCCGATGCCCACGGCAAGAACTTTGCTTTGCTTTATCCGGCGGCGCGGTCAAAGCCCCGGCTGGCTCCCTTGTACGACGTCTTGTGCACGCGCGCCTATCTGGATCACACCGATCGGATGGCGATGAAGATTGGCGGAAAACGACGCTTCGACACGGTCCTGGAACGCCACTGGCGTCGGCTTGCGGACGACGTGGAATTCGCGTGGCCGGGTGTGCTGAGGACGTGCATGGACTGGTCAGAACGAGTCCCCGAGCTGGCGCGAAAGCTGGCGGACGAGCTAGGGGAACTGGGGGAGCTTCAGGTGATCCGACGCATCATCGAAGTCGTGGACAAGGGGGCGGAGACGCTACCGGTAGGGCGCTAGGAGAAAGACGCCCGCCATGGGCGGGCGTTATTCGTTTCGGTCCACCCGTGGTCGACCCACTGCTTGGCAGCGCCAGGCTTGTCTCTGGCGATGAAGCGACCGATCTCCAAGAGATCTTTTTGAGATCTGCGGGTCCACCGAAGTCTGGGGTTCACGGCCCGAATTCATCCTCAAGCATTGCTGCCATGGTTTCGTCGTCAACGTGGTTGCCGACCTCGGAATCGGAGAGACCCTCACCCACCGCCAAAAGGAATCGGTCCCGCTCTTGGAGACGATCGAATTCCTCAGGAGTGATGAGAACCGCAGCCGGTTGGCCATTCTGGGTCACGACCACAGGGCGATTCTCGTCGTTGAGCTTCTGGAAAATCTGCGAGGCCTGACTTTTAAACTTCGATAGGGGAATGATGTCTTGAGAGATCTGTAGTGGCTTCATGATGACCTGCATATGGTTCTGAATTCAGTGCTAAATATAGATCATCTGAGCTGCTTGTGGCTTATTTGACGAAAAAACGCCCGCCAGAAGGCGGGCGTTGATCAGTCCGGCTGAGGTGAGCCTTGACTACTGACCGGCGGGGAAGAGGGCCTCTAGCCAGGCGGAGATCTGGGGCTGCCAGGAGGCCCAGCCGAAGCCGACGGCGCTTTCGCCGCCGGTGGGGCGGTGGCCCTTGTCGCGCAGAGTTTGCCAGAGATCCCGGTTTCCTTGGGCCATATCCCAAGCTTCGTGCGGCGAGCGCAGGTGGTACGTGCCCCAGCTTTGGTAGATCTGGAAGATCTGCTCGTTGGCGTCCGGGACCATCGGCGCGACGTCGGCGGCGTTCATCAGGATGCCGCTGTGGGACGCGGCCTTGGCGAAGACGTCGCCGTAGGTGAAGGCCGTACCGAGGGCGGTGATGCCGGCGTCGGCGGTGCCGACGGAGGCGCGGGCGTTGCGGTCGGCGATGGTGCGGTACTTGCCGTCGATCAGGCCGACGAGCTCTTCCGCGAACATCTTGCCGTAGGCCTCACGGTCGCGGGTGTCGGCGCGGGGGTTCTCCTCCGGCGGCGCCAGGAAGACCGCGATGAGCGGCTCGACCGAGTTGCCGGCGAGCTGGTCGATGGCGGCCGCGACGCCGCCGTCGAGGGCGCTCTGGCCACCGTGGACGTAGATCACCGGGAACCGACGGTCCGCCTCGGCGTCGTAGGCGGCGGGCAGGTAGACGGTCGCCGAGCGCTTGGCGCCTTCGCGGGCGGCGCTCTCCCACTCCACGGTCTCCACGCGGCCGGCTTTGACTTCCGCCTTCGGGTCGAAGCTCGGTCCGTGCCAGGCCGGCATGTTGAAGAAAGAGACCTCGCCGAATAGACCCGGGCCCAGGCGCTCGTTCAGCGGATCGGCGATCGGCTGCTCGGCGTAGGCGGGGAGGAAGCCGTAGCTGACGGCGGCGTCCGACTCGAGACGGGTGGAGTAGTAGAAGAGATCGGTGCCGGCGACGTGGGTCATCGGATCTTCGCGGCGGAAGCCGATCATGTCGCCGACGATGCCGACATCTTCAGCCTCGCCGGAGCGGAAGACGAAGTGCACGGCGCCGTTGTCTTCGATGATCGGGAAAGAGCCCTGCTCGGCGAGGAACGCGTCGACGGCGGCCTGCTTGTCGCCTTCGCCTTCGAGGCCGGAGAGAAATTGCCCGAAGTGGGTGGCGCCGAGCCAACCCGGGGCCGCAGTCGCCGCCGTACCGCCGGAGACGGAGTCGATACGCGCCAGCTCGCCCATGCTGCGGGCGAAGAGGTGGCCGTCGGCGAAGGCGACATTCGACCACGAGTGATCGCTGAACAGCTCGAGGCTGGCGATCTCCTGGTAACCGTCGGGGGAGGCGCCGGCGACGTGCAGGCTGCCCGGCTTGGTGATGATCACCAGGTGATCGCCGACCACCGTCGGAAAGCCATCACCGGGCTCACGGGAGCGCCAGACGCGCTCACCGGTCTCGGCGTTGACCGCGGTCAGAATGCGGCCGGAGATGCCGTAAATATGGCCCTCGTGCACCGCCGGGATGACATAAGACGTCTTGAGGGAGTTGTTGGACCACATCTCCTCGATGGAGTAACCGTCGCCGCCCGCCGTGACCTTGAGCATGGTCGAGCTGTCGTTCTTGTTCATCAAGAAAATGCGGTCGTCGCCAGCCGGGATCGGCACGATCGTGCCGCCGCCCATGGCGGACTGGTCGCCGTCGTGCTGGTGGCTCCACAGGATCTCGCCGGAGGCGGGGTCGATGCCGTGCAGGGTCGTCGAACCGGAAGCCAGCACCTGATTGCGGCCGCCGATCGTGGCGAGCACGGGGGAGTGGTAGTTGATCGAGTCGCCGCCGAATTTCCAGGCGACGCTGCCGTCTTTCAAAGAGAAGCCCGCGAAGGCATTGTCTTCGCCGCCGCCGAGGGCGACGGCGACCACGCCGTCGGAAATGACCGGCGAGCTGGTGAAGCCGTAGTGGGGCTTCACCGCGGCGAGTTTCTCGATCACGTCGAGCTTCCACAGCTCTTTACCGTCCGCGGCGTTGAGGGCAAAGAGGTCGCCCCGGGGACCGAAGCCGACGACGGTGGAGCCGTCGAGGGCCGGCGTGGAAATCGGGCCGTCGTGGGAACCGTCATGGCCCACGTAGGTGTCGGCGATGCGGTAGCGCCAGAGCTCGTCGCCGGTCTCGGTGGAGAAGGCCGCCATGACGTCGGCGTCGCCGTCGGCGAAGGTCGCGATGACGCGGCCGTCGCCGACGACCACCGAGGAATAGCCGGAGCCGAGGTCGCGCTTCCATCCGACCTCGAGGGCGGGGGCGTCGCCTTCCAGCAGCTGTCCGGCGACGGCGCCGTCGGAGTTCGGGCCGCGGAGGCCGTTCCAAGTCGTGGTGGCGCTGGCGCCGGTCGCCAGCAAGAGCAAGAAGAGCGAGCCGGCGACGGCGGCGGGCCGGAGGCGCGGGCTCGGGGTGCTCGATTCTCGAATCACGTTAGATTCTCCTTCACGGTGCCTGAGGGGCGTGTCACTAGGATGTGGCGTCACAGCGGCGGCGAGGTCCGCGTCAGCTCAAGGTTCTCTGCTAGCACCGCGAAGACCCGAGGGCGGGAGTGCTGCGGAGAGGCGGACGATCGCCAGAAAGGACGAGTAATGAGGTGTGTCCACGGATTTTACGAGACCTGGGCTCGCTGAGTTCTCCGCAGCGGGGGTCCTAGGGACTAGCGGTCCGATCCTTGACAGCTTTTTTGCATCCGCGTCCTCCGGCGCGCCTCCGTAGGAGAACGTACAATCGTGTCCACGGCCCGCGAGGGGGTCGAAAGCCCGACGTCCCAACCATGTACGAAGAGTTCTACGATCTCCGCGAGACGCCCTTTAACCTGACGCCAGATCCGCGTTTTATTTTCTACTCGCACCGCCACCGCGAGGCCTATGACCATCTCTTCTACGGCATTACGCAGCGCAAGGGCTTCATCCAGCTGACCGGCGAAGTCGGCGCCGGCAAGACGACGCTTTGCCGCGCGCTGCTCGAAGGGCTCGGCGATGACTTCGATACGGCGCTGGTGCTCAACCCGGTGATGACGTCGATCCAGCTCCTGCGCACCGTGCTGCGGGAGCTCGGGCTCAACAGTAAGGGCAACGATCGGGTCCGCCTCATGGCGCGGCTGAATGCTTACTTGCTCGATCAGGTCGGACGCGGCCGGGACGTGGTGTTGATCATCGACGAGGCCCAGGATTTAACCGATGAGCTGCTCGAGCAGGTGCGGCTGCTCTCGAACCTCGAGACCGACCAGCGCAA
>JBCDKB010000085.1:0-23440 GCA_038747035.1 Acidobacteriota bacterium
CCACGATCGTCCGAGGCGCCTCCGGCAGAGCCGCGAGCACTTTGAGTAGACACGGCAGCTCGCGCCTAAAAAATTGGCCGGGCTCGTAGGGCGCCACGGGGGCGATCCGCACGCGGGTTTCGCTCGCCGGCCGCTCGTCGTCCGAAGCGGAGAAGGTGACGGCGGCGGCGACGGCGAAGTCCGCACCGCCGTCGCTCATCGCCGGAGCGCCTTCCGCGCTGGCGGTGAAGTAGCCGACGTCGAGGGCGGCTAGGGGACCGGATTCGGAGGACTTCAATATCGGTCGGGCCCTGGGGTTAGGCGGCGTCCGCGATCGCCGGCGACCGGTAGAGCGACTGCGAGAGCGCGACCGCGCGGGGCGAGCGGAGTCGGAAGTCCATGCGGTTCATCACGTAGGCCCAGGCGAGCTGCCGGGATGGATCGCAGAAGCCGAGGGCGCCGCCGGCGCCGGGGTGGCCGAAGGCTTCCGGGTTGGGGCTAAAGAGGCCACCCTCTTCTTTGAGAAATCCTTGGGACCACCCCATGGCCTTGCGCAAGACGAGGTCCGGGTCCTGCCAGCTTTGGCGCTCGCATAGGGAGGTGATGGCGTCGGGGTCGCAGAGGGTGAAGCCGTCGAGGGCGCCGCCGGAGGCGAGCACGGCGTAGACCCGGGCGAGGCCGCGGGCGCTCGCCAGTGCGCTCGCCCACGCGAGCTCGAGGCGATGGGTGGAGGGCTCATTGAAGACTTGGAGACCGCGGGCCCCGAAGGCGGCGGGCTGGGCGAAGGCGCGGGTGGTGAAGGAGCGGCGGTCGAGCAGGGCCCGCACCAGGCGACGCTCGACGTTGTCTTCCTTGAGGGCGTGGGGGATGAGCTTGAGCAGTCGCTCGATCCGACCCACCGGCACCAGCGTCGCCACCCGCGGGTCTTGCTCCGGCGGCAGTCCGAGAAAGACGTCGGCGTCCAGGGGGCCGGCGATTTCTTCCCGCAGCCACTGCCCGAGGGTGCGACCGACGGCCCGGCGGAAGATTTCGGCGACGTAGAGTCCGTAGGTCACCCCGTGGTAGCCCTGGCGGGAGCCGGGGGTCCAGAGCGGCTCTTGCCGCTCGAGGATCGGGGCCAGCCGCCGGGGGTCGGCGAGCTCCGAGGCGCCGACCGGCTCTTCGACCGCGACCAGGCCCGAGCGATGATTCATCACGTCGCGGAGGGTGAGCTCCGCCAGCCGCCCGCGGGCCAGCTCCGGCCACAGGTCGGCGACGGGGGCGTCGTAACTCAGCAGACCGCGGTGGGCGGCGTGCAGCACCGCCGCCGCCGCCAGGCCCTTGGTGGCGGAGAAGATGACGCAGAGGGTCTCCGCCCGCCATCGGCTGCGTCGCCGCGGCCCGGTGAAGCCCGCCCATAGGTCCACGACCACCCGGCCGCGGTGGTACGCGCAGAACGACGCGCCGAGCTCGCCGCGTCGTTCGAAATTCTCTCGGAAGGCCTGGGCCGCCGGTTCGAAGCCGGCGGCGACGGTGCCGTGGATTTCCATGGGTGGAGTTTAGGCCACGGCGTCGGCCGATTGACGCGGGCTGGAACGACTAGAGCTGCCGCGCCTGGAAACCCTGCTGGACTCGGCCGATATTGCTCACGACGATGCTGCGACCGTTCACCACGGTGCTGCGCGACGTGAAGTCGAGCACGGCGGCGTTGGCGTCATTCACCGCCACCGCCAGCTCGGCTTCCCGCTGGATGGTGCCCGTCAGGCGGACTTCGAAACTCGCGGGCTCTTCGCCGAAGAAGACGGTGGAGGACTGGCCGGGCGGCAAAATGGCGTTCACGCCCTGGGCGGCCGGGCTGTCGGCGTCCGGACTCTCGGCGGCTGGGCTGTCTGTGGTCGAGGCTTGGGCGGATGCGGTCGCGCTTTCTGACATGGGGACTCTCCTTCCGGACGGGGCCGGTTTTGCTGGTGAAGGGGTGACATCGACCCAGGTGCCGCCATCGGCCAGAACATTTCACCCGCCCCGCCGTTTTGTCCGTTGGAGATGGCGATTCGGTGCCGATCCCACGCCACGTGGACCTGGACGGCGTCACCTCCGTAAGAATCGAGCGGCGCCGCGTGCGAACCGCCTGAACCCGCTGGAGAAAGTCATGCGATTGTCTTTTCGATTCCCCGGAGTGCCTCCCGCACTCGTTTTGAGCCTCCTGTGTCTAGCGTCGAGCCCACTTCCTGCCGAAGTGCCTGAAGCCTTGGATTCGTGGCTGCAATTTGAAGCCGGCGCCAACGGCAAGCTTCCCGTCGGCTGGACGGGTGGTCCCCCGGAAACGCTCTTCTATGACTCGGAAACGGTAAGGTCAGGAGAAGGCGCCGCCGGTATCGTTCGGCAGGACAAAAGCTCCGGTCAGTTCAGCGCCTTAACCCGAAGCCTCGACGTGGAGTTCAGCGGCGAGACCATCGAGCTCCGGGGCTACCTGAAGACCGAAGGCGTGGTGGACGCCGCCGGACTGTGGATGCGACTCAACGACCGGACCGGTCCGGTCCAATTCACCAATATGCAGGACAGGGGCCCGAGCGGCGACACTCCGTGGCAGGAATACTCGATCGAATTGGCGCTGGATCCGAAAGCCGAGACCATGAGCTTCGGTGTGTTGATGGGCGGCGCCGGCACCGTGTGGGCGGACGACTTGCGTCTCCTCGTCGACGGCAAACCGATCGCTGAAGCTCCCGTGCGGGTTCGCGAGAAGACGGTGCTCGACCTCGACGCGGAGTTTGCCGCAGGTTCCAAGATAGACATGGTCGAAGCGCCGAGCGAGTTCCAGGTCGAGACCCTGGCGCTGACGGCGCGCGTCTGGGGATTCTTGAAATATCACCACCCGCGGATCACCGGCGGCGAGCTGCATTGGGACTTCGAGCTTTTTAGGGCCCTGCCGGCGCTGCTCGCCGCCGAGAACGCCGGGGACCGGGATCGCCTCCTGCTCGAATGGCTGCGCCGCGTCGGCGCCGCCGAGCCATGCGAGGCCTGTGTTGAAGCTGCGAAAGAGCCATATTTTGACGTTCGCCTGGGGTGGATGGACGGCCTCTCCGACGAGTTGCGGTCGGGCCTCATGGAGGTCCATACCCGCCGAGCCGCGGGCGCCGATCGCTTCTATGTCTCGGCGACGCCCAACGTCGGGAATCCAGATTTCAGCCGCGAGCTGGACTACCCGGACCTCGCCGATCTCGACGCGGGCTATCGGCTCCTCGGGTTCTTTCGCCTCTGGAACATCATCGAGTACTTCTTCCCGTACCGCGATCTGATCGACGAAGACTGGGGGGCGGTGCTGGGGGACTCGATCCCGCCGGTGCTGGCGGCCGAATCGAAGGATGCGTACCAGCTGGCGATGCTGCGCATCATCGCCCGCATCGACGACGGCCACTCCAATCTGTGGTCTGCCAATTCCCTGCGGCCGCCGGTCGGCGAGTGCCGCCTGCCGGTGGTGCTGCGCTTTATCGAGGACAAGGCGGTGGTCGTGCAGCTCGCCGACGGCGTCGAGGCGGCGACGAGCGCGCTCAAGGTCGGCGACGCGATTCTGTCGGTGGACGGCGAGGCGGTGTCCTCGCTGGTCGAGTCGTGGCTACCCCTCTATCCGGGCTCGAATCGCGTCCACCAGAGGCACGGGATCGCGCGGAATCTGCCCCGCGGCGCCTGCGGAGCGACCGAGCTCACCGTCGACCGCGGCGGCGAGGTCAAGACGCTCAAGGCCGAACGCCTCGCTGAGGTGCCTTCGACCCGCTACGCCCACGACCGCCCGGGCGACGGTTTCCAGCGCCTGTCGGAGGAGGTGGCTTATTTGAAGCTCAGCGACGTCAAGATGGGGGACGTCGATTCTTACCTGGAAGGCGCCGCCGGTAGCCGGGGCCTGGTGATCGACATCCGCAACTACCCCTCGAATTTCATGGTCTTTGCCCTCGGGCAGCGCCTGGTCGAAGAGAAAACCGACTTTGTTTCGTTCACATTGGCCGACTATGCGAATCCCGGAGCCTTTGTGTGGGGGATCACGCTCGCCCTGGAGCCCGCCGAGCCCGGGTACCGCGGCCAGGTCGTGGTCTTGGTCGACGAAGCGTCGATCAGCCAGTCGGAGTACACCGCCATGGCCTTCCGCGCGTCGCCCCGGGCGACGGTCGTGGGGAGCACCACCGCAGGCGCCGACGGCAACGTGTCGCGCATACCGCTGCCCGGCGGCTTGCGCACCGGCATCAGCGGCATCGGCATCTTCTACCCCGACAAGTCGCCGACCCAGCGGGTCGGCATCCTGCCCGATATCGTCGCCACGCCGACCTTAGAGGGCATGCGCCAGGGGCGGGACGAGGTGCTCGAAGTGGCGATTCGCCACATCCTCGGCCCGGAAGCGCCGGAGGACGATATTCGCCGCCTGGCGATGAGGCCGGTCGCGTCGGCGCCGTCGGCGCCTTAGGTCGCTCCTCGCTCTTGGGGCTTCGGCTAGGAAGATTGCCGGCGCCGGGTGCCCGGGAGGCTTCCGGCGTGCGGCGCGTGGTGCGATAATTCGGGCGTTGCTTTTTTGGTGCGGGCTCTTCCTACCTGGAGACACGAGACTCAATGCCCACGATTCGTTTGCGTTCCTTCCACGCCCCGGCCCTCGCCGGCTTCCTCTTGGCGACGCTGGCCGCCCCGGCATTCGCCCAAACGGCGACGATCACCGCCCCCCCGGAGGTGACCGTCGGCGCCCATTTCCCCGTCGCCTGGACGGGGCCGGGAGCCGATGGGGACTTCATCAGCATCGATAAGGTCGGTGCCCCCGAACGGCAGTACGGGACTTATAAGTACGTCAAAGAGGGAAATCCTTTGACGATGGTAGCGCCGGGTCAGGCCGGGACCTGGTTGATTCGCTACCGCGAAAGCGGGTCCCCCTATCCCGTGCTCGGCCAGATAGAGCTGACCGTCAAAGGCTCCACCGCGACGTTTGAGATGCCGAGCTCCGCGGAAGTCGGAACGACCCTCACCGTCCACTGGACTGGACCGGGCAACCCCCGGGACTTCATCAGTATCGACCCCGGCGACGCCTCGGAAAGGACCTACGGGAAGTACGCCTATACGAAGGAGGGTAGCCCCATCGAGCTGCCGGTTCCTGGGGTCGCGGGGGCGTATAAGGTCCGCTACCACCTCGGGGTCTCGGGCTATCCCGTCATCGGCTCGGCGCCGCTTGAAGTGAAGTCGGTGTCGGCCTCTCTGGAATTCGACGCCGCCGTCGCCGCCGGCAATATTCTGGATATCCACTGGCAAGGCCCCGCAAACCCGAAAGACTTCATCAGCATCGACCCCGCCGGCGCCGTCGACCGGACCTACGGCAAGTATCGCTACGTCAAGGAAGGCAACCCGGTACAAATTGCCGTGCCCGACGAGCCGGGGACCTACCTGGTCCGCTACCACCTGCACTCGAGCGGCTATCCGGTCATCGCTTCACGCGAAGTCCGGGTAGGCGACGTGACGGCGACCGTGTCGGTGGCCGGCCCGGTGGTCGCCGGCGAACCTTTTGAAGTCGAGTGGACCGGCCCCGACAACCCGCTGGACTTCATCACGATCGTCGCCGAAGGCACCAAAGAGCGGATTTACGGCCGCTACGCCTATACCCGCCGCGGTTCGCCCTTGCGCGTGCTGGCCCCCGAGGAAGCTGGCCCCCATGAAGTTCGCTACCTCACCGGCCAGGTTTATAAGACGCTCGCGTCGGTGCCGGTGGAGGTCGTGCCGGGCACGGCGAAAGGGTCGCTGCGGGTTTTTCTGTCCCAGGCCAGCGACAGCGGCGCGTCGACGGCGGCGATCGATGCGGTGGAGGTGATCCTCGACGCCTCCGGCAGCATGCTGCAGCGTCTCGACGGCACCCGGCGTATCGAGCTGGCGCGGCAGGCGCTGCTCGATCTCACGGGCAGCCACCTACCCGACGGCGTGCCGTTTGCCCTGCGGGTCTTCGGCCATAGGGAGGCCGATTCGTGCCGGACGGATCTGGAGATCCCGCTCGCGCCGCTGGACCGCACCCGCGCCGCATCGACGCTCACGGCGGTGAATGCCAAGAATCTGGCCAAGACGCCGATCGCGGACTCGCTGCGCCAGGTGAAAGATGACCTCAGCGGCGCCTCCGGCTCGAGGCTGGTGATCTTGGTCACCGACGGTGAAGAGACCTGCGGCGGCGACCCGGCGGCGGTGATCGAGGAGCTCAAGGCCACTGGATTCGACGTGCGGGTGAATATCGTCGGCTTCGCCATCGACGAGCTGATGGTCAAGGAGGAATTCGAACGCTGGGCCCGGCTCGGCGGCGGCCGATACTTCGACGCCGCCGACGGTGAGTCCCTGCGCGGGGCCGTGCGCGGCGCTTTGGCGACGACCTACGAGGTCGTGCAAAGCGGTGCGGTCGTGGCCAGCGGCAGTCTCGGCGGCGACGCGATTGAGCTGGATCCGGGCGACTACACCGTCCGGGTCGCCGGCCGCGACGTCGGCGCGGTCACGGGGGTGGCGAAGGACGAAACCCGCCTGGTCGTCGAAGACTAGGGCCGGTCGAGGCCGAAGTCGCTTCGGAGAGAGGGTGACCCGCGGACTGCGGATCACCCTCACCGCGGGAAGACTCAGTGGTCGTGGTCGTGGCCGCCGTGGTCGTGGTCATGGCCGTCGTGGTCGTGGTCCCCGGCCTCGGCTGTCGGCTCGTCGTCTGACGGGATCCAGGGCGGCGCGTCGCGCAGAGCTTCGGCGTGGCTGACGGCGCCGTCGGCGTCGTCTCCGGCGAGCAGCAGGACCACCTCGCGTCCGTCCACCGTCGCCGCCGCCAGGCCATCGGCCGCGGTCGGGTAGAGCCGCAGGCGCTCTTCCTCGCCGTCGGCATCGGCGAGCGTGATCTCGAGCCTCGGCCCCTCGAGCGTATGGCCCTGTTCGACGGCTTCCGCGCGGGAGAGCACGTCCACGGCGCGGGCCTCGGTCAGCGGATAGAGGGCGTCGGAGGCGGCGGTGTAGTCGACCTTGACGTCGTCACCGTCGACGGTGCGGATCCAGTCGCCGGACTCTCGCCGCACCTCAACCGCCCTATCGAGCTGGAAGCGGGCGCGCTCCACCGCAAAGACCTGCATCGACGCCCAGGCCCGTGACCGCCACGCCTCGGCGGTCTTGGTCAGCGGCCCCTCGAGCGCCGGGGCGTTGAGCACGACCAGCTGACCGCCGGCGCGGGCGTAGCGCCCGGTGCCGCCGAAAGTCACCGAATCCCCAGCGACGACGGCGCCTAGCTCGAGTCGCCACGGGTTGTCGTCGCCCGCGAGGTCGACTTCGATGACCTGCTCGGCAGGCTCGAGTCCGCGCGCAGGTTGACTTTCCGGAGTGCCGACCTCTGCGTTGAGGAAGCGGCTGGCTTTGAGGCCGGTGAGACCGGTCAACAGGCCGCTGACGCTTTGGCCGTCCGCGATGTCGTCCGCGGCTTCTCCGGCATCGCCTTTCAAGAGGAAGACTTCACCGTCGCCGCGTCGCTCCAGCCGGACACGGTCTGCGCCGGCGATCAAGGTCACGGCGGCGATGTCGGCGCGCTCCGCTAGGAAGAGGCTCAGGTCTCGCCACTCGTCGACGTCGCGGGAGAATTCGGCGACCAGGTCGCCGGCGCCCTTGACCTGGAACGCCCGGGTCGGATCGTCCGACTGCACGACCACGCCGTCACCGAAGGGGAGGTCGGCGCCGATGAGCAGGGTCCTCTCTCCGGACGCCGTGGTGAGCGCGGCCCGGGCCCTCGGCGCGTCGATTCCGAGCTGGGCGGGGTCGACGGTCTCGAGGGTGCGCTCGGACTCGAGGGCGACGAGCCTCTCGACGAGGCCGGTGATTTTGGCACCGTCGGCGCGGGCGCTGAGCGGCGAGACCAGCCGCCAGTCGCCGCCGTCCAGATCATCGCCTTCGCCGGGGTCCTTGAGGAAGCTCACGGATCGGTCGCCGCCCTCGAGGGTCAGTCCGATGATGTCTTCGGCGTCGAGGCCCAGGACCTTCTTTTCGCGCTCTCGACGCTCGTCGGTGGACGGCAGGTCGCGCTCGACGAAGAAGATGAAGAGCCCGAGCCCGAGCGTCAGGATCGTCAGGAAGGCGAGCGTACGCGGCTTCATCGCGGCTACCTCCGGCGCTGCATCGCGACCCAGATGCCGGTGATGACGGCGGCGCCGGGCATGAGCAGCAGGACGATCAGATAGAGCGACGTCAGCTCACCGCCGGACAGGGTCAGTCGGGTCTTGTCGGGCTTGCGCGCTTCGATATCGATGAGCTGCTCGCGCTCCACCAGCCAATTGACCACGTTCAGCAGGAGCGTGTTGTTGGCGACGTTGGCGAGCTGGGCGTCGGTGGCGAAGTCGACGTCGCCGATCACCGCCAGTCGGCCGGCGCCGGCGGCGGCGTTGGCCACATCGGTGGCGGAAGGGGCGCCGCCGCCGTCAGATTACAGCCCCAGGGTATCCCCAGAGCCGTCGGTGGACGCCGCCCCGCCGGCCTCCGGGAGACCTTGGGGAGAAGCCGGCGGCAGGGTCGCGGCGACGGCGATCGCCACCGGGCCGAGCAGATCGTCGCCGTCGGGGGCGAGGCCTTCGAGGTCGCGCAGATTGGTCTCCGCCCAGCCCTCCGCCGAGGTCAAAATGAGCTCCGTCACCTCGCCGCCGTCGGGCACCTCGCCGACGCTCACCGAGCGCACCAGCGGCAGCAGCACCCGGGTTCGCGAGCGGTCGAGGCCGGCGACGATGGGGTGCCGGCCGTAGCTGTCGGTAAAGAGCGTTTCCGGACCGTAGTAGGCGAGCTCCGCCGAGGGATCGATGATCAGATCCTGCCGCAGCTCGATGCCGTTTTCGGCCAGCCACCCTTCGAGACCGAGGGGAATAATCGTCGACGCCTGGGCGTCGAAGACCGGGTCGAGCAGGGCCAGCACCCGCCCCCCGGAGGCGACGTACCGGCGCAGCAGCTCGACTTCGGGTTCGAGGAAGTTCGTCGTCGGCCCCGCGATGATTACGGCGTCGGCGTCGGCGGGCACGGTGTCGGCGCCGAGCGGACTCCAGGTCTCGATGTCGAAGTTGTCTTTCTTCAGCAGGTCTTCGGCTTGTGAAAAAGCCCGCAGGTCGAGGGGCTCGAAGGGGGGCTCGCCGTGGCCGAGGGTGAAGTAGAGCTTCTTCTTATCGGTCTCCACCAGCGACAGGATGGCGCTGGTGATCTGCTGCTCGCCGCGGAACTCCTCGATCGCCGGCGGTTCGCCGTATTGGCTGCCGGAGTAGTCATAGGTCGCGAGCTCGAAAGAGCCGATGATCCGCTGGTCCGTTTCGGTGGCGACGACGATGACGTTGTCTCGCTCGATGCCGTATTGATCGATGATCTGCTGCATCTCCAGCAGATTGCGGGCCGCGTCGAGATCCCGGCGGGTGACGCGCTCGGGATTGGCTGCGACGTAGCGGTCCAGCAGCTCGTCCATGGTCACGTAGAGCTCGCTGCCCGGGTTCACCAGGACCACGAGGTCGATGTCCCGGTCAAGGTCCTGGAGCACGCGCTTCGACTTTTCGGAAAGCGTGTAGAGCTGGGAGCTTGTGGCGTCGAAACGCTGGTAGTGGCGCATCGAGAGGTAGTTCACCAGCGTGAAGAGCACCAGCACGATGACCACGCCGGCGGAAAGTGTCGTGGCGTCGAGCCAGGGGCGGGGCTGCGGAGCGTTGGCGGAAGATTCACTCATGTCGCTACCGCCACTTCTTCGCGGCGAGGGCCCGCGTGGTCAGGAAGAGGAAGAGGGCCGTCGTCGTGAGGTAGTAGACCAGTCGTCGGCTGTCGATGATGCCTTTGGAGAATTCGTCCATGTGCACGATCAGGTCCATATAGCTGAAGACCTTGCCGATCGTCTCGTCTTGCGTGAGGTCCCCGGCCCAGGGCAGGGCGAAGAGCACCATCAAGAGACCGAAGGTGGTCACCGCGGCGACGATTTGATTCTTGGTGAAGCTCGAGCCGAAGAGGCCGACGGCGAGCGCTAGCGCGCCGATGAGCAGGGTCCCGAGGTAGCCCGAAGCGACGGGGCCCCAGTCGACGTCCGTATGGCGCCCGACGAGCACGGGATAAGCCACCGTCGGCAGCCAGAGGAAGCCGTAGAAGGTCAGGGCGGCGAAGAATTTCGCCAGCACCACCTCGACCTCGCTGATCGGCGCGGTCATCAGCGACTCGATGGTGCCGGAGCGGCGCTCCTCGGCGATCAGCCGCATGGTGATAGCGGGCGTGATGAAGAGCAGACTGATCCAGAAAAAGCCGAAAAAATGGGAAAACGGCGTGGCGCCGGCGACGGTGTTGGGGTCCGACAGCGCCGAGATGATGAGCGAAAAGAAATAGCCCTGGATCAGCAGCAAGGCGGTCAAGATCACCCACGCGAGGGGGGAGACGAAATAGGCCCGCAGCTCGCGGGAGAAGACGGCGAAGAAGCTCCGCATCAGCTGTCCCCCTCGGGTTTATCCTGCGCCTCGTCGGCTGCACTGTCCTGCGCCTCGTCCGGGACCACGTCCGAGGTCGGAGCCCCTTGTCCGGTGGTCAAGCGGACGAAGACATCCTCGAGCGAGACCCTCTTCTCCCCCAGCTCCAGCAGGATCAGCCCGTGCTCGACGGCGGCCTGGAAGATCCGTTCGCGGGGGTCCTGGCCGCCGCCCTCGGCGCGCAGCTGGAATCGCCCGGGGCGCTCGGCGTCGACGTCGAGGTGCATTCCGAGGTCCCCGAAGACCCGGGCCGCTTTCTCCGTCGATTCGCCTTCGGCCTTGACGGTCACCGAAACGACTCGATGTTCGCGGGTCTCCTTCGCGAGTTCGGCCGGTGTCCCCTCGGCCACCAGCCGGCCGCGGTCGATGATCACCACCCGGTCGCAGAGCTGTTCGACCTCGGGGAGGATATGGGTGGAGAGCAGCAGCGTGCGCTCCCGCCCTAAGTCGCGGATGAGCTCGCGGATGGCGATGATCTGCTTGGGGTCGAGCCCCACGGTCGGCTCGTCGAGCACCAGCACCTGCGGGCCGTGCAGGATGGTGGCGGCGAGGCCCACGCGCTGCCGGTAGCCTTTGGAGAGCGTGCCGATGATTTGAAAGCGCACGCCGTCCAGCAGGCAGGCGTCGATGGCGTCGTCGAGGGCGCGCTGCGTCTGACCGCGGCCGAGGCCTGCGAGCTTGGCGCGGTAGCGCAGGTACTCTTCGACCCTCATTTCGGTATAGAGGGCGACGTTTTCCGGGAGGTACCCCAGGGCCCGACGCGCCTTGATCGGGTCCGCAAAGAGGTCCTCGCCGGCGAGGGTGACGCGACCCTCGCTGGGCGGCAAGAAGCCGGTGATCATGCGGATGGTCGTCGTTTTGCCGGCGCCATTCGGCCCCAGGAGGCCGAGGATTTCGCCGTCGGCGACGGAAAACGAGACGTCGTGCACCGCCGTCATTTCGCCGTAGCGGCGGGTCAAGCCCCGTGCTTCGATCATGCGGGTGAGCTCCTGTCGATCTGCGGTAGAAGTCGTTGGGCGGCCGCGGTATGGGCCTGGGGGGCTGAACCGCCAGGGGAATCCGCGCGGCGCAGGGACCCGGCCTGCTGCAGTCGGCCTGAAGGTAGCAAAAAGAATGCCGGTTGTGGGGCCCGTCGAGGCTCGACCCTGCAACGCTTGGGATGCGTCCAGAGGGCCCATGGACGGCTTGCGCTCGGCCAGATTGGCACGCCATCGGTTAGCATCGACGGCATTGATCCACGCCAAAGAATCCCCGGAATGTCATTCCTACGGAGACCGCCCTTGATGCGTATGTTGATTGCCGCCCTCGTCACGGCGGCTTGCTGCTTGTCCCCGTCCGCCGACGCCGCCGTTGAGCTGGAGACGGTGCTCACCACCCTCGGCGCACCGGTGGCCATAACCCACGCCGGCGACGATCGCCTCTTCATCTCCGAGATCGGCGGCGTGGTCCGCATCGTTCGGGGCGATCAACTGCTCGCGGAGCCTTTCTTGGATATCGCCCTCCGCGTCAACCAGGGCAACGGCCGGGGGCTATGGAGCATCGCGTTCCACCCGCTTTACCCGGCGACCCCCTACGTTTTCGCGCACTACGTCGAACGCGGGACGGAGGACTCGATCATCGCTCGCTTCGAGGTCTCGCCGGATGACCCGAATTTGGCCCTGCCGTCGAGCGAGGTCATCCTGCTGCGTATGCCCAAGCCCATTCGCCTGCACTACGGCGGCCAGCTGGCCTTCGGTCCGGATGGATACCTCTACATCTCCACCGGCGACGGCACCGACGGCGACGTGGGGCCCGACCCGCTTTGCCTTTCTCAGAAGCTCGACAGCCTCGAAGGCAAGCTCCTGCGCATTGACGTCGACGCCGACGGCGCGCTCTTCGGCATCCCCCCGGGCAACCCGTTCGCAGGTTCGGCGGAGCCGAGCATCTGGGCCTACGGCCTGCGCAATCCCTGGCGTTTTTCGTTCGACCGCGAGCAGGGCGAGCTGTGGATCTCCGATGTCGGCGAAAACCGTCGGGAAGAGATCAACCGCCAGTCGGTGTCGAGCGTCGGCGGCGAGAACTACGGCTGGAAGATCATGGAGGGCACGGAGTGCTTCTCCAACCTGACCGGCTGCGGCCTCGCGCCGGCGTGTAACGATTCCGGGCTGACGCTGCCGGCGATCGACTACGGCCACGGCCAGGGCCGCTGCTCGGTGATCGGCGGTTACGTCTACCGCGGCAGCCTGGTGCCCGAGCTCTACGGCCGCTACGTCTACGGTGATTTCTGCACCGGCGAGGTCTGGCACGTCGACGCCGTGGCGCCGAGTTTCGCGGGATCCACGCGCCTGGCTCAGACCGCGCCGCTGCTCGGCAGCTTCGGCGAATCGGCGGACGGTGAGCTCTACGCCGTGGGCGGCGGCACCCTGTACCGGTTCGTGGACCCGGCGGTGACCGGCGCCGGCGTCGTGGAGTTCGACCGGACCGACATCGCCGTCAACGAATCCGCCGGCACCGTGACGGTGCCGATCCGCCGCCTCGGCCGGGGCGAAGGGGCGGTGAGCGTCGAGCTACGGACGGTCGCCGGGTCGGCGTCGGGGGCGTCGGACTTCGTGCCGGTGACCGGCGTGCGCAGCTGGCAGGACGGCGAGCTCGGCGCCCGGGAGGTCACCGTGCAGATCCTGGGCGACACGGATTTCGAAAGCGACGAGAGCTTTGAGATCGTGCTCGAGAACCCGGGGGGCGGGGCGCGCCTCGGGCCGCGGAGCCGGGTGACCGGGACCATCCTCGACGACGACCGGGCCTGCACCCCGAGCAGCACCGTGCTTTGCCTGAACGACGGCCGGTTTCGGGTGGCCATCGACTGGAATACGGCCGACGCTTCGGGCCAGGGGCAGGGCGTTGACCTGTCGCAGGACTCCGGCTATTTCTGGTTCTTCGGCGCCGACAATCCCGAGATCTTCGTCAAGATCCTCAACGCCTGCGCGGATCCGTTCAATCACTATTGGGTGTTCATCGCCGGGTTGACCGATGTCGGGACCGCGATCGAAGTGGTCGATACGGTGAGCGGAGAAGTCCGGAACTACGGAACGGACCTCGGCCAGGGCTTCGAAGCGATCCGCGACACGTCGGCGTTCGCCACCTGTCCTTGAGCCTTCGCCGTCGATGCGGCCGGGGCGGCGCTGTTTTGTGCCGCCCCGACAGATTGAAAGCCCCCTGCGGATGACTCAAAGGGCCCAAATCGCTACAATCGAGTCAGGAATTGCGCAGGCCGGCCGTCCAGCTCGCCGCGCATGACCTGCTTCTTCCTGTTGTCGTGCCGCCCGGCGCTCCCCTGACCCGGGCAGTCCTCGAACTCTCGAGAGTCCATCTATGAGTGTCTCTTCGTCGCAAGGTGCCGCCGTGCGCGGTCGGACTATTCTCCACCGACTTTTTCTCCTCGGCGCCAGCCTCACCATCGGGACCGTGATCTGGTTCCTCCTCGGCGATTCCGAAGGTCTCGTCGCCGAAGAAAAGCTTCTCCCCGCCGCCCACGCCTCGACGCCGTCGGTGCCGCCGAGTGAAGTCATCGCCCACGTCGACGGCGTGGCCATTACCGGCGACGACATCCGCTACGACATCGCCGAGCAGCTCGACCAGCTCGAAGAGCAGCGTCGCCTGCTCCTGCGGCAAGCCCTCGAATCCCGGATCGCCCGCCAGCTTCTCCAGACCGAAGCGTCCGTCCGCGGCCTTTCGGTCGACGCCCTGCTCGCCGAAGAGGTCGACGGCAAGCTCGACACCGTCGATCCATCCCTGCTCGAAAGCCGTACCCCAGGGGACACATCCCCCGAAGCCAGGAACGAGCTGCGCCGCCAGCTACGACTCCAAGCCTTCGTCGCCGAGCTCCGCGTCGCCGCCGCGGTCTCTGTTTACGGCGAGCCAGCGGTCTGAGCGAGGAATCCATGAGCACCCAGCGCCATCCTTTTGTCCCTTACCGCCGTAGCCGGGTCGCGCCCGAGGAGATGACGCGCCGCGCTGATGAGTTTTTCGAGCTGATGGATTCGCGGCGGAGCATCCGCGAATTTTCCGCGGATCCGGTCCCCCGGTCGGTCATCGAGACCGCGATCCTGACCGCGTCAACCGCGCCTTCCGGAGCCCATAAGCAGCCGTGGTCCTTCGTCGCCGTTTCTGACCCGGAGATCAAGCGTCAGATTCGCATTGCGGCGGAGGAAGAAGAGAAGAACACCTACGAGAACAAGATGTCCGACGAGTGGCGGGAGGCTTTGGCGCCGATCGGCACCAACTGGCAGAAGCCCTTTCTCGAGGTGGTGCCGTGGATCGTGGTGGTCTTTGAGAAGCTCTATGACATCGAACCCGACGGTTCGATGAGCAAGAACTATTACGTGCACCAGTCCGTGGGCCTGGCCTGCGGGATGTTCATCACGTCGCTGCATTCGATGGGTCTGGCGACCTTGACCCACACGCCCCATCCGATGCGATTTCTCAGCCAGATTTTGGGGCGGCCCAAGAACGAAAAGCCCTTCATCCTCTTCCCGGTCGGCTATCCGGCGGCGGAGTGCCAGGTGCCGGATCTGCGCCGCAAGGATCTCGACGAGGTCTCGGTGTGGAATCCGCGGCCGTCAGAGACTTAGGCTTCGGGTCGAGTCTCCGGGGCCGTCTCGGCTCTGGAGTAGCGGCCGCCGCGGTCGCGGCTTTGATCTGCGTCGTCGCCGGGCTCGGCCTGCCGGCCGGCGTCGGCGCCTCGTCCATCGGCGAAGAAATCCGGGTTGCTCAGTCGGTCGGCGGTCTGCTGCTTGTCGGCGGCGGGAGTCACGATCTTGACTGTGACCGAACCGACGGCCACTGGTCCGACGAGGTTTACGGCTGGGTCGCCGAGCGCGCTTTGAGCGATGGACCCAACGGCGGTAACGGCCGCCTGCTCGTGCTCGACATCGAAGCCGACGACGGCTGCCACGACAGCGTCCCCGGTGACCGCGTCGGGGTGTGTGCGTTCTTCGAATGCTTCCCGGGCGTGGCGGCTGACCACCTGTGCGCCCGTTCCGGCGAAGCGGGCTGCGTCGAGCCGGCGTCGGCCGCCGTCGCCCTCGACGATTACGATGCGGTGTGGTTCCGCGGCGGGGATCAGTCGATCTACGTCGACGCGTGGTCGGGCACGCCGGTGGAGACGGCCCTTTTCGACTTGTGGCAAGGCGGCGGCACCCTGGCGGGGACCAGCGCCGGCGCCATGATCCAAAGCGAGATCACCTCCGCCGGCACGGCGCCCTCGTGGCAAGCGACGTCCGATCCCTACGACGCCGACGTCGAGCTTGGACGGACGCTTTTCGACGGCGCCGAGTCGGTGCTCCCCGGCGTTTTGGTGGACACCCATTTCACCACCCGCGCCCGCCTCGGCCGCCTGGCCGTGTTCCTCGGCCGGCTCCTCCAAGATGATGGTCTCGACGTCCTCGGCCTCGGCGTCGACCAAGAGACGGCCATCGCCGTCGAAGCGGGGGTCGGCGAGGTCTTGGGCGAAGGGGCGGTGACCGTGCTGCACCCGACGCCGTCTACCTCCGTCGAGCTCGCCGTCGGCGAGCCGCCGCGACTGGGGCCGTTGAACTATCGATCGTTGATCCGCGGATTCCGATTCCATCTGGCGACGCGGCAAGTCGTCGAGGTGCCGCCCTCGGCGCGGGCGGTGTCGCCCTATCCAGCCGACGCGCCGTTCCAGGCGGTGACTTTTTCGGGGAACGACCCGGACAGCGCCCAAGGCGTCGGCGCCTGGCGGGCGCAAGACCTCGAAGACGCGACGGCCTTCTACGACGGGCGACTGACGGCGGTGCCGGGCACGTCAGCGATCCCGCGCACGGCGGTGGTGTCACGCCTCGAAGCGGTGACCGCCGAACGCGAGAATCGCGCCGGCGCGCCCCTCTGGCTGCTCGAAGCCGAAGCCGCCGCCGGCCTGGCGATCTTCACCGACGCCTTCAACGGCCAGAGCTGCAACGCGGTCGTCTCCGCCCCGGACCGCACCCTGCGGGCCGCCGCCGGCTTCGGCTGCCCGGCGGAGCAGTCGATACCGGTCCTCGACTGCAGCGAGCTCTCTCTCGTCGACCGAACCCCCTTTGACGGCGACGGCGACGGTCGCCCGCGCCATAGCGTCGCCCTCGACCGCTGCGAACTCTCCTTGCTCGGGGGCGGCTCACCGCCGCTGGTGCCCAGTCGCCTCGTGGGCCTGGTCTTCGCCGACGGCTTCGAAAGCGGCGACGCGACCGCCTGGTCGGCGGTGGTTCCCGGCAATAGTTGGACCGCATACGCTACGTCAGGAGACCGGCCCGCCCTTCAGGTCCCGGTAAACTATCGGCGTGGAGCGTTTCTTTAATACCGCCGGCCCATGCCGCCCGGAGCTACATTTCATGCTGCCGCCGGAGCGTCGGCTGCCGAATGTGCGAACCCTCATCGCCCGGCAGCAATTCTTCACGGTGCACGCCCCGCGGCAGGTCGGGAAGACAACATCGTTTCTAGCCCTGGCCGACTCGCTCACGCAATCCGGTGAATATGCGGCGCTCTTGACGAGCTTCGAGATGGGGCAGACCTTCACCCCAGACCTCGAAGGTGCCGTCGACTCTCTGCTCTCTGCTTTGGCGTCAAGGGCGTCCGTGTGGCCCGAGGCTTGGCGTCCCCCGACCATAGACCGCTCCCAGCCCGCCCGGGTTCGGCTCTACGATTACCTCCGCCGGTGGGCCCAGAAGTGTCCGAGGCCGCTGGTCCTTTTCTTCGACGAGATCGACGCCCTCATCGACGAGACCTTGCTCAGCGTGCTCCGCCAGCTGCGGACGGGATACCTCGAGCGGCCCGACCACTTTCCATGGTCGATTGCGCTTATCGGCCTGCGGGATGTCCGCGATTACCGCATCCAGACCCGCGGCGCCTCGGAGACCTTGGGGACAGCTTCGCCGTTCAACATCAAGGTTGAGTCCATCCGGCTGCGGGACTTCACGGCGGCTGAGGTCTCTGAGCTTTACGGACAATTCGGCGACGAGAGCTTCACTGAGCAGGCCCTGGATCGAGCTTTCGCCCTCACTCGAGGTCAGCCGTGGTTGGTGAATGCCCTCGCGGCGGAGCTCGTCGAGAGGGTGGCGCCGGGCCAAGACGTCTACGGCGCCGACGCTGTGGATGCGGCGAAAGAACGGTTGATTCTGCGCCAAGATACCCACCTGGGCTCGCTCATCGAGCGCCTGCGGGAGCCCCGCGTGCGGCGAGTGATTGAGCCCATCCTCGCAGGGGTGGATCTCGGCGAGTCGGCGAGCCTTGAAGACCATCGCTACGCGAGCGACCTCGGGCTGGTCGCACCGGGGGAGAGCAGCAATCTCGAGATTGCCAATCCGATCTACCGCGAGATCATTCCCCGCGCGCTGGCGAGCGTCGCCCAAACGGAAATGCCGCTGGATCGCCGGCCTTTCGTGGCTCCGGACGGTTCGCTTCGCTTCTCGGCCCTGCTCGACGGATTTGGCCGATTCTGGAGCGAACACGCCGAGGCCTATCTTTCTCGGCAGCCGTATTCGGAGGCGGCGGCCCAGTTGATTTTCATGGCGTACCTCCAGCGGGTCGTCAATGGTGGCGGTCTAGTCGATAGGGAGTACGGTGTCGGCTCCGGGCGGATCGATCTCCATCTGCGGTGGCCGCGTCGAGACGGTGGCCTCGATCGGTATGCGCTGGAGCTCAAGGTCTGGCGGGCTGGTAGTGCTGACCCGACGGATCGGGGCCTCGACCAGCTTTGCGATTACCTGGAGCGGCTCGGTCTGCCGTCGGGGGTCCTGGTCATTTTCGACGCGAGGTCGTCGTCTCTGTCGTCGCCTCCTCGGGAAGAATCGCCGGTCACGGTGGAGCACCGCGGCCGAAGGATCGAGATCCGGCGCTTCTGATCCGAGGGTTCTGATCCGGCGGTTCTGATCGGATATCCTGGGGTTCTCTAACCACCGGCGACGGATGCAGAGGGGAATCTTATGGAGGTCCAGACGACGGCCCGGGGGCCAGTGTCTTGTGCGGAAAGTTCGCGGCATCCGAGAGCGCCCTGGCGCGTGCTCCCCAAGGCGCGCCGACGCAGGGATAGTGGGGCTATCTCGAGGAGGCGCAACGAAGGGGAGCTCGATGCCAGGGCGGTCGAAATGCATGCGAACTATCCGCACGGGACACTTGCCCCAATCAACCCGTGGACGGCTAAGCGCGCCCGGACGGCGCCGGGGAGAGACTGAGATGCTGGCGTCCGCTCCGCTGCCGCTTTTGGTGCGCGGCAAGCTGGTGCAGCCCGATGGCTCGGCGAGGGATCGCTGGCTCTTGCTGCGCGAAGGACGGGTGGAGGCGGTGAGTCGACAGCGTCCGCCGATGACCGAGCACGTGGTGGTGCTCGATACCGGCAGCGAGGATTGGATCTTCCCCGGGCTCTTCGACCTCCACACCGAGCTGGATCACCACGTGCTGCCGCCGTGGTCGTCGCCGCGGGCACCTTTCGCACGCCGCGGGGAGTGGACGTCTGACGACGGCTTCCGGCGGCATGTCCGCGACGTGGTGCGGGCGTGCGAAGCGTGGGACCGGGAGCAGGGCCGACGGGTGTTGGCGACCCTTGCGGAGCTCCAGGCGATCACCGGCGGGTCGACGGTACTGCAAAGGCCGGAACGTGCCGGCGCCGAGGCCCGGCCCGACGGCGCGGCTCCGTCTGACGGCGTGTTGCTCGGACGGGACGCGACCTCGGCGGAGGAGATGGGCGTCGCGGGGTGCGTGCTGTCGACCTTCGACGCTTTCGGGCTGGATGCGGACACCGGGGAGCCGAGGCCGCGTTCGGCGGCGCTTGAGGGCTACGTGCGGCGTCGCGACGCCGGAGATCTGCGGGCGGCGTTTATTCGAGTCGGCGAGGGCCGGTCGGGCTTTTGTCACGGGGACGGCGCCGACGGGGTGGCTCGCCGCGAATTCGAAGCCCTCATGGCCCACCCGGCCTTCGCCGATGCGGCCGCGGTGCGGCGCAGTCCGCTGACGCTCGTGGGCGGCGGCGGCCTTGACGCCAGCGACCGGCGACATCTGGATTTCCTGCGGGAGCGACGCATCTCGGTCCTCTGGTCGCCGATGTCGGATCTGTGGCTCTACGGCGACACCCTCGACGTCGAAGCGCTGCTGCGGGCCGGCATCACCGTCGCCCTCGCCTCCGGCGCCGCGCCGTCGGGATCGAAGCACGTCTGGGCGGAAGCGAAATTCGCCCGCAAATGGCTGCACGCCATCGACGCCCAGGTCGCCGACCAGCAGATCGTGCGCATGGTGACGGTGGACGCCGCCCGCTGTCTCGGCCTCGGCGCCGCGGGTCAAACGAGGAGTCTCGACGTCGGCGACTTGGCCGACCTCTTCATCCTGAGGTCACCGCTTGAAACCGATAATCCGTTCGAGGCCTTCTTCGCGGCGCGCGACGGAGACGTCCGGGCGACGCTGGTCGGCGGTCGGCCGATCTACGGCGACCTCGACCTGCTGGAGCGCACCGGCCTCGAGTTGCAGGCGATGCCCGAGCCCGAGAGCCTGGCTGCGGCCGGCAAGGTCGTGCACTTGCCGCCCCGCGTCGGCGTCGACGTGGCGATGGATGTGGCCCGTCTGGAAGAGTTTCTACAGCGTCAAGATCCACCGGTCGATCGCAGCCACCTGATATCGGCCAGCGACGCCCGGGAGCTGAGGCGATGCCGGGCACTCCATCGCCGGGCTGTCGAGCTGGGCGGAAGCGTCGCGTCGACGTCCTAGTGCCGCGGAGCCCGCGTTCGGCGCCCGGGGGCGGGGGGCTCCCGAACCTACCCTAGGGCAGCAGCGTATTTAGGGAATCAGTGGACCTCAACCGTGGCCAACCGCCCGTCGCTTTCCAGCCGGAAGCCCGGGAAAGCCACGTTTTTCGGGACTTTTTCCCTCTCGCGCAGCGCTCCCTCGCCGAACGGCGGAGGCAGCTGTTGGGCCCTCCTCAGCACCCGACCTTCGACTTTTCCCGACCTCCGCGGAGCTATCCATGCGACGTTGCAAGACTTTTACACTCGGCGCTCTGGCGTCATTTCTGATTCTGCCGCTCTTTGCGGCGCCGGCCTTTGCCGGCGACCATTGGCTGCGCCATCCGGCGATCTCACCGGACGGTGAGAAGGTCGCGTTCGCGTGGCGCGGTGACTTGTGGACCGTCGACGTCGCGGGCGGCGACGCCGAGCGTTTGACCAGCCACGGCGGCTACGAAGCCTGGCCGGTGTGGTCCCCGGATTCGAAGTCCCTGGCCTTCGCCTCGGACCGCCACGGCCAGCTGGATGTCTTTTTGATCGACGCCGCCGGCGGCCCCGCGACTCGACTGACTTTCCACTCCTCAGACGATCGCCCGGCGACTTTCGCCCCGGACGGCTCGAGGCTCTTCTTTTCGGCCAATCGCCAGCACGCGCCCCAGGCGCTGCTCGGCTCGGGCCGTCGTTTTGAGGAGCTCTATTCGATCGCGATCGCGGGCGGCGCGCCGCGTCAGGAGCTGACCACCATGGCCGAAGACGCGCGTCTTTCGGCCGACGGCCGATACCTGCTCTATGAAGAGGTCCGCGCCTACGAAAACGAATGGCGTAAGCACCATACGACATCGGCGTCCCGGGACCTGTGGTCCTACGATTTTGAGACCGGAACCCACGCCCAGCTCACCTCTTTCGACGGGGAGGACCGCAAGCCGGTCTGGCTCCCCGGCGGCGCCTTCGCCTTCCTGAGTGAGCGGGACGGCAATCTGGACGTTTACCGTCAGTCGATCGTCGACGGTGCGGCGGTGGGGGAGCCCGAGCAGCTGACGAACCATACGGCCCACCCCGTTCGCTATCTGACCAGCGCCGACGACGGCACCCTCGCCTATAGCTTCAACGGCGCCCTCTACGTGCTGGCCGCCGCCGGCGGCGAGCCGCGCCGGCTCGACATCGGCCTGACCACCGACGAGCGCGACAACGGCGTGCTCCGCGAAACCCACCGGGACGGGGTGACGGAGATGGCGGTGTCGCCCCACGGTGATGAGGTGGCCTTCGTGATCCGCGGCGAGATCTTCGTCGCGTCCGCCGACCACGGCACGACCCGTCGGCTGACCGAAACCCCGGAGCAGGAGCGTTCCCTGACCTGGGCTCCGGACGGTCGCACGCTCTATTTCGCCTCGGAGCGAAACGGCGCGTGGAACCTCTATTCCCTCGAGCTGGCGGACGAGGGCGAATCGCGTTTTTTCGAATCCACGGCGCTCACCGAGTCCGAGGTGCTGGTGGGTGAAAACGAGACCTTCCAGCCGGTGATGTCGCCGGACGGTAAACGTCTCGCGTTCCTGCACAATCGGGACGAGATCCGCCTGCTCGAGCTTGAAACCGGCGAGCAGAAAACGGTCATCCCGAAGGAGCGCAACTACTCCTACGCCGACGGCGACATCGAATACACCTTCTCGCCCGACGGCCGGTGGCTGGCGGCGACCTACATCCCGTTCAAGCGCTGGATCTCCGACGTCGCGCTGGTCGATCTCGAATCGGGCGACGTGCACAACGCCTCGCTTTCCGGGTATGACGAAGGCACGCCGCGCTTCACTCGGGACGGCCAATCGCTATTCTTTCTTTCCAATCGGCAGGGCTTCCGTGACCACGCGGGCCGCGCCACCGAGTCGGACGTTTTCGGGCTATCGCTCAACCGCGAGGCCTGGGACGTCGCCGAGCTCTCGGTCGAGGAGTTTGAGCGGCGCCAAGCGGCGATGAAGCGCGGCCGTGCCGGCGGCGGCGAGACTGACGGCGAAGACTCCGATGAGGAGTCCGGCGGCGACGGCGAACGCGGACGCCGCGGTGACGGTCCGCCGCTCGTGCCGATCGATCCGATGACGGTCGAAATCGACGATGTCGAGTATCGGACGAAGCGCCAGACGACTTTCTCGGCCGATATCGCCGATTTCACGGCCTCGAAGGACGGCGAAGTGGTCTTCATGATCGCCCGCACCGAAGGGGACTTTGACCTCTGGATGGCCCGCCCCCGGCACGGCGAGGTGAAGCGGCTGGCGGAGCTCAACGACGAGCGCCCAGGCAGTCTCGAGATGTCCGCCGGCGGCGACCGCCTCTTCATCGGCACGGGACGCGGCCGGGTGCTTTCCCTCGAGGTCAAAGGTCTGCTGCGCAGCCTAAAGCGCAACGGCGGCGGCGGCGGCGGAGAGCGCGAGCGGGGCTTCGGCCGCGCCCAGCCCAAGCCGGTGGCGTTCCGCGCCGAGATGACCGTCGACCGCGCCGCGGAGCGCCACCACCTCTTCGAGCACGTGTGGCGCCAAGTGAAGCGCAAGTTCTACCGCGAAGACCTGCACGGCGCCGACTGGCCGGCGCTGAAGGAGAACTACAGCCGCTTCCTGGACGACCTCCGCCACGGCCGTGACTTTGCGGAATTGCTCTCGGAGCTGCTCGGTGAGCTTAACGCTTCCCACACCGGCGGAAGCTATCGCCCCCGCGGTATCGACCGCGACCAGACGGCGTCCCTCGGCCTGCTCTACGACCCGGCGGAGACCACGTCACTGCGCGTCGCCGAAGTGCTGAAGCGTGGACCCGCCGACCGCGCCGAGAGTCGATTCGCGCCGGGGACGGTGATCACCCACATCGACGGCGTCGCCCTCGGCGCTGAGGTGAACCCGTGGGCGCTGCTCGACCGCAAGGCCGGCGAACGGGTCCGCGTCAAGGCCAAGGACTCGTCCGGCGAAGCCTTCGAGGAAGTCATCAAGGCGATCCCCGAGCGCGAGGAGCGGCGTCTCCGGTACTTGCGGTGGATGGAGCGCCTGCGCGATATGGCGGACGAGCTGTCCGGCGGACGGGTCGGCTACGTGCACGTCGAGGGCATGAACGACCCGAGCTTCCGCAGCTTCTACCAAGAGACCTTGGGTCGCCAGAGCGACAAGGAAGCGCTGATCGTCGATACGCGCTACAACGGCGGCGGCTGGCTGCACGACGACCTGGCGGCATTTCTCCAGGGTCAGAAGTACCTCACGGTGGTGCCCCGCGACAAAGAGC